>NZ_JBIVNX010000015.1:0-173850 GCF_044753805.1 Streptomyces sp. NPDC093225 | reverse complement strand
TTCCGGTTCCGGCCCGTTTCCCTCTCGGGGGGCTTTTCCCTTTCGGCGTTTCCGACTCTATCAGATCCTTTCGGGCCTGACTCCCAGTCAGCGGGCTTTGCCATCCGGACCGTTCGGCCCTTCCGACGAGTGAGACAGTAGCGGATTCCCGGCCTCCGAGCTAATCGGCGACCGCGTCCTTCGGACATGGATTCCTCATTCGCAAATACGCATGAAAACGAGACGACAGAGTGCGTCGTTCGTTCGAATGGGTTCTTGCGGAATGGCTGTCCGGGGACCGACCAGGGTCGGCGCTCACGTCGGACAACTCGGAGAACACTACGGTTCGGCAGGGGGCGTGTCAACCCCCCGCCTGCCGTCACCCGGGCGGGTCCGTCAGCCGTTGCCGGAGGCCAGCTCGCGGCTGCGGTCGCGGGCCGCTTCCAGGGCGGCGATGAGGGCCGCCCGCACCCCGTGCCGTTCCAGCTCGACGATGGCGTTGATGGTCGTACCGGCCGGCGAGGTCACGGCCTCGCGGAGCTTGACCGGGTGCTCGCCGCTGTCACGGAGCATCACGGCGGCGCCGATCGCGGCCTGGACGATGAGGTCGTGGGCCTGGGCGCGCGGCAGGCCGAGCAGGATGCCGGCGTCCGTCATGGCCTCGACGAGGAAGTAGAAGTACGCGGGCCCCGAGCCGGAGAGTGCGGTGGCCGCGTCCTGCTGCGACTCGGGGACGCGCAGGGTCTTGCCGACGCCGCCGAAGATCTCCTCCGCGTGGGCGAGGTGGGCGGCGGTCGCGTGGCTGCCGGCCGAGATGACGGACATGGCCTCGTCCACGAGCGCGGGGGTGTTCGTCATGACGCGCACGACCGGGGTGCCGGGGGCGAGCCGCTCCTCGAAGAAGGAGGTCGGTACGCCGGCGGCGCCGCTGATGACCAGGCGGTCGGCCGGCACGTGCGGGGCCAGTTCGTCGAGCAGCGTCCCCATGTCCTGCGGCTTGACGGTGAGGATCAGCGTGTCGGCGCGCTTGGCGGCCTCGGCGTTGGAGACGGCCTCGACGCCGTAGCGGGTGCGCAGTTCCTCGGCCCGTTCGGCACGGCGGGCGGTGACGAGCAGCTTCGATGCGGGCCAACCGCCGCGGATCATGCCGCTGAGAAGGGCCTCGCCGATCTTGCCGGTACCGAGGACTGCGACTGTCTGGGTCATGCGGGCTCACCTCGCCGAGCGGTGCCGTGCTGCGCTGCGTGCGCGTTACGGATTCATCCTTGCACCCGGGCGGGCCCTCGCGCGGGGCTGTCCACGGAGCGGGCGGATCTTGGGCCGGCCCGGTGGGGTCAGGGAGTACGGCGGCGGAGCGTGGCGGCGCCGAGGCCGAGGACCAGGACGGCGCAGCCGGCGACGATCAGGGCGTCACGGATGAAGGTGGCGGTGAGGTCGGTGTGGTGGAGCACCTCGTTCATGCCGTCGACGGCGTACGACATGGGGAGGACGTCGGACACCGCTTCCAGTACGGGCTGCATGGTGTCGCGGGCTGCGAAGAGGCCGCAGAGCAGCAGCTGGGGAAAGATCACGGCGGGCATGAACTGGACGGCCTGGAACTCGGAGGCGGCGAAAGCCGAGACGAAGAGGCCGAGCGCGGTGCCGAGGAGCGCGTCGAGCAGCGCGACCAGGAGGAGCAGCCAGGGCGAGCCGACGACGTCGAGGCCGAGGCACCAGAGGCCGATGGCGGTGGCGAGGACGGACTGGACGATGGCGACGCCGCCGAAGGCGAGGGCGTAGCCGGCGATCAGGTCGCCCTTGCCGAGCGGCATCGCGAGGAGGCGTTCGAGGGTGCCGGAGGTGCGCTCGCGCAGGGTGGCGATGGAGGTCACCAGGAACATCGTGATCAGCGGGAAGATGCCGAGCAGCGAGGCGCCGACGGAGTCGAAGGTCTGCCGGCTGCCGTCGAAGACGAAGCGCAGGAGCGTCAGCATCACGACGGGCACGAGCAGCATGAGGGCGATCGAGCGCGGGTCGTGGCGCAGCTGGCGCAGGACGCGGGCGGCGGTGGCGGTCGTACGGGCTGCGTTCATCGCGGGTCTCCTGTCCCGCCCGGAGCGGACTCGGCTGCGGCTGCGGCCGCGGCCGCGTCGACGAGGGTGAGGAAGCCTTCCTCGACGGTGTCGGCCCCGGTACGGGCGCGCAGGGCGTCCGGGGTGTCCTGGGCGAGGATGCGGCCCTCGCGCATGAGGAGCAGGGAGTGACAGCGCTCGGCCTCGTCCATGACGTGGGAGGAGACGAGGAGGGTGGCTCCGCGGTCGGCGGCGATGTGGTGGAAGAGCTCCCACAGGTCGCGGCGGAGCACGGGGTCCAGGCCGACGGTGGGCTCGTCGAGGACGAGCAGTTCGGGGGTGCCGAGGAGGGCGACGGCGAGGGAGACGCGGTTGCGCTGGCCGCCGGAGAGGTTTCCGGCGAGGGCGCCCGCGTGGGTGGTGAGGTCGACGTCGCGGATCGCGCGGTCGACGGTGGCGCGGCGGCGGTCGGTCGCGGCCCGGCCCGGGTCGAGGACCGCGGCGAAGTAGTCGAGGTTCTGGCGGACGGTGAGGTCGTCGTAGACGGACGGGGCCTGGGTGACGTAGCCGATGCGGGAGCGCAGGGCGGGGTCGCCGGCGGGGCGGCCGAGGACGTCGAGGGTGCCGGTGACCTTGGCCTGGGTACCGACGATCGCGCGCATGAGGGTGGTCTTGCCGCAGCCGGAGGGGCCGAGGAGGCCGGTGATGCGGCCGCGGGGGACGTCGAAGTCGAGGCCCCGGATGACCTCGCGGGGGCCACGGGTGACGCGCAGGCCGCGGGCGTGGACGGCGGCGGCTTCGGCGGGGTGGGGCGGTGGGGGCTCGGTGGCCTCCGACGTTTTATTCATCATGCGTTGAATAATGCTCCTGGGGGTAGGGGGCGTCAAGGGCTCGGGAGGGTGAAGCGCGTACCCGGAACGCCGACGGAACGCCGACGGCCCCGGCGGTCCGGTGCGGGACCGGACGGCCGGGGCCGGGGATGGCGGGAGTACGTGGCGGGGCGTGCGTGGTGGGGGGAGGGCGGGGGAGGGAGAGCGGCGGTGGGTCGCCGGGAGTGTCGCGGATGCCGGGGTGCAGCGGCTGCCGGAGGTGTCGGGCGCGGGGTCGGCGGGAGTGCGTGGGGGCCTGCGACTCGACGACGCCGCGCCAGGTCCCCGCTGCCCGGACCGCTACTTCTTGCGCTTGGGGCGGCGGGCCGCCGGGTTGCCCGTACGGCTGGCGCGGCGGCGCTCGAACTCCACGACGGCCCGCTCGTACTCGGCCCGGTACAGCTTCTCGCCGGGGGCCTCGCCGAGGGAGCGCAGGAAGTAGGCGATCAGGGAGCCGATGAATCCGATGGCCTTGAGGCCCTTGAGCGAGGCGTCCTGGGAACCGGGGGCGGGGCGGCGGGTGAAGGACTCCCACGTCTTGCCGTACGCGATCGCGCTGCACACGGCGAACATGATCACGATGGTCCAGTTGACGAAGCTGCCGACGTTGCCGAGTTCCAGCCCCTCCCACGCGAAGCGCAGGACGAAGGCGCCGGCCACGGCCGCGGTGAGCGAGCCGATGGCGACGCCGACGCGGCGCATCGCGTACCCGCCGTCGTGGTCCAGCCAGGTGGTGCCGAAGAAGCGGATCTCCTCGGGCTGCGGGCCGGCCGGGGTGGCCTTGGCGGCGGCCACGTCGGGCCCGGTCGCCGGCGCGGGCCGGGCGCTGTCGTCTCGTTCGTCGCTCACATCAGCGATTATCCCCGGCCGGTGACGGATTCCGGTGGTTGTCCCGTTGCTGGAATCAGGTGCAACGCGGAGCGATGTAACCGTCGCGTCCGGTCTTCACGTAGGCGTCGGCGACGAAGAGGCCGTTTCCGATGTTGTCCCAGATGTTCGACGTGCCGTACGGGCCGCTGACGGTGGTGCCGGGGCACTGGCAGTAGATCGTGACGTACGCGTCGTAGGGCAGGACCTTCATGACCGGGTAGCTGGTCCCCGGGCCGCTGCGCACATTCACGCGGTAGCCGGGCGCGACCGGATAGCGAACGGCCAGGCTCTCGGCCGCCCGTTCCTGAATGGACACGCCTTCGACGGACACGTCTTCTGTGGACACGCTCGACTCCCCCCAATGCTTCACATTGCGTGACTCGCGCAGGCTAGCAGGGGTCGGTAGGCTCCACGGGCGCGTCGGCGCACGAGGCACACGGGGGGTGGGCATGCCGCGCTCAGCACAGCCCGCGCATCCGGCGGAGCCGGAATACGCGGGGCAGTACCGGCTGGAATCCGTCCTGGGTTCCGGCGGCATGGGCGTCGTCCACATGGCCAGTTCGGTCTCCGGCCTGCGGCTCGCGGTGAAGGTCGTGCACGCCGAGTTCGCGGCGGATCCGGAGTTCCGGGCGCGCTTCCGGCAGGAGGTCACGGCCGCCCGCCGGGTGTCGGGCGCCTTCACGGCCGCCGTGGTGGACGCGGACCCCGAGGCCGAGCGGCCCTGGATGGCCACCTTGTTCGTGGACGGGCCCACGCTCGCCGAGCGGGTGAAGCAGAAGCCGCTGGAGACGGCGGAACTCAGTCGGCTCGGCGCCGGGCTCGCGGAAGCGCTGCGGGATATCCACCGCGCCGGACTGGTGCACCGGGATTTGAAGCCGGGCAACGTGCTGATGGCGAGCGACGGACCGAAGGTGATCGACTTCGGCATTTCCCGTCCGTACGACAGTGATCTGCGGACGGAAACCGGCAAGTTGATCGGAACGCCGCCTTTCATGGCGCCCGAGCAGTTCCAGCGGCCGCGCGAGGTCGGACCCGAAGCGGACGTATTCGCGATGGGGGCCGTCCTGGTGCACGCGGCCACCGGACGCGGGCCTTTCGATTCCGACAGCCCTTATCTGGTGGCCTATCAGGTGGTCCACCACGAGCCGAACCTGAACGACGTCCCCGCGGAACTGCGGCCGATCGTCGAACGGTGCCTCCAGAAGGACCCCGCGAAGCGCCCGACGACGGACGCGCTGATCGCGGCGCTGCGGTCGGCGGCGTACCCGACCTCGGAGAACACCCGGGCGTTCATACCGGCGCCGCGGGACCCGGTCGAGGCGCGGTCCGAGGAGCACACCCACCGGCGGGCCCGCATCGAGGTCGCGGACGCGGAGCCGCCGCCGCGGCCCGGGTCCGAGGCGACGCCCGGGTCGGAGGCGACGCCGGGGCCGGGGTCCGGGGACGCCGGCGCGCGGGTCCGACGCCGCCCGACCCGCCGGGCGGCCCTGGCCGCGGGCGCCGCGCTCGTCCTCGTCGGCGCGGTCGCGGCCCTAGGGGTGGTACTGACGGGCGGGCGGGACGGCGGCGGGACGCCCGCCGGCCCGGCCGCCACCGGCGCCGGTGCCCGCGTCCGGCCGTGGACCGTACCCCTGATCGCCGACGGCGCCGGCGACCGTACGCCGCTGTGCTCCTACGGCGGGGGCACCGACGCCGCGGTGTACTGCACGGGGGCGGGCGGCAGCGCGGCCCGGCTCGACCCCGCGACCGGGGCGGTGCGCTGGACGGTCAAGCCGTCCCGCAAGGCGGCGCGGCGCGACGCCCGGGTCGTCGTCCAGTGGGCCCCCGAGTTCGCCGGCGGGCTGGTGCACACCGTCCCGGCCGGCAGCGGTCGCCTCGAGGCGCTCGATCCGCGCGACGGGGCGGTGCGCTGGTCGGCCCCGGCGCCCACCGCGGCCCTCCTGCACGCCGGTGCCGCGCGGGAGACGGTCCTGCTGGTCGGCCAGGAGGGCGACGTCACGGCGCTCGACTCGGCCACGGGCAGGCGTCGTTGGTCGAAGCGCCTGGGCGAGGTCGGCTCCGAGTGGACCGCCGCGCCGGGCGCACGGGGACCGGTCCTCGTGTCGACCCTGTCGTCCGACGGCGGGTCGACCACCGTGAAGGCCGTCTCGCCCCGGACGGGCGCGGTCCTGTGGCAGCGCCGGATCGACGGCAGCCTGACCCCGGTGGGCAGCACGGACAGGGCGCTGCTCCTCCTGCGCAGCGACCGGCACGCGGTGACCGACGGCGTCGTACGGCTGGACCTGCGCACCCGCGAGGTCCGCGGCTTCACGCTGAGCCTGCCCGTGGACCAGCCCCAGGCGGCGAGCGGGCCCGACGGCACCGTGTACGTCATCGGGCTGACCGGCGGACTCACCGCCGTACGGACGGAGTCCGGGCCGGGCAACAGCGAGTTGTGGCGGCAGGAGACGGCCGTCGCCCGCACGTCGAGGCCCGTCGTGGACGCCGCCCGGCACCTCGTGTACCTGTCCGCCGCCGACGGACGGCTGATCGGGCTGGACTCCCGGGACGGGCGGCTCGTGGGGCAGTCGAAGCCCCGCACCGGCAGCGGCTCCCACCCGGTGACGTCCGTGGTGGCGCCGCCCGCCGCGGCGGACGGCCGCGTCGTCGCGGGAGCACCCGACGGGTCCGTGTTCGCGGTGGACCCGGGGGACCCGGCGGGCTGGTGAGGCGCCGGCGCGCGGCGGCCCGCCCCGGAGACGACGACCGCGGGCGGCCCCTCGTCGGAGGGGCCGCCCGCGGTCCGGTCACACGGCAGGGTCAGCCGAGCCTGCTGACGTCGCGGACGGCGCCCTTGTCGGCGCTGGTGGCCATGGCGGCGTAGGCCCGCAGGGCGGCGGAGACCTTGCGCTCGCGGTCCTTCGGGGCGTAGACGCCGCCGAGGGCCTCGCGGCGGGCGGCGAGGGTGGCCTCGTCGACGAGCAGCTCGATCGAGCGGTTCGGGATGTCGATGCGGATGCGGTCGCCGTCCTCGACCAGGGCGATGGTGCCGCCCGAGGCCGCCTCCGGGGAGGCGTGGCCGATGGACAGGCCCGAGGTGCCGCCGGAGAAGCGGCCGTCGGTGACCAGCGCGCAGGTCTTGCCCAGGCCCCGGCCCTTGAGGAACGAGGTGGGGTAGAGCATCTCCTGCATGCCGGGGCCGCCGCGCGGGCCCTCGTAGCGGATGACGACCACGTCGCCGTGCTGGACCTGCTTGGTGAGGATCTTCTCGACGGCCTCGTCCTGGGACTCGCAGACCACCGCCGGGCCCTCGAAGGTCCAGATGGACTCGTCGACGCCGGCGGTCTTCACGACGCAGCCGTCGAGCGCCATGTTGCCCTTGAGGACCGCGAGGCCGCCGTCCTTGCTGTACGCGTGCTCGACCGAGCGGATGCAGCCGTTCTCGGCGTCGAGGTCGAGGGAGTCCCAGCGCTCGGACTGCGAGAAGGCCGAGGCGGAGCGGACGCAGCCGGGGGCCGCGTGCCACAGCTCCATGGCCTCCTCGGAGGCGGTGCCGGAGCGGGCGTCCCACTTCGCCAGCCAGTCCTCCAGGGAGTCCGAGTGGACCGTGTTGACGTCCTTGTTGAGCAGGCCGCCGCGGTGCAGCTCGCCGAGGATCGCGGGGATGCCGCCGGCGCGGTGGACGTCCTCCATGTAGTACGTGCCGCCCGGCGCCACGTTCGGGGCGACCTTGGCCAGGCACGGGACGCGGCGGGAGACCTCGTCGATGTCCTTGAGGTCGTAGTCCAGGCCGGCCTCCTGCGCGGCGGCGAGGAGGTGGAGGATCGTGTTGGTCGAGCCGCCCATCGCGATGTCGAGCGCCATGGCGTTCTCGAAGGCCTGGCGGGTGGCGATGTTGCGGGGCAGGACGGAGGCGTCGTCCTGCTCGTAGTACCGCTTGGTGATCTCGACGACCGTACGGCCGGCCTCCTCGTAGAGGGCGCGGCGGGCGGTGTGGGTGGCGAGGACGGAGCCGTTGCCCGGGAGGGCGAGGCCGATGGCCTCGGCCAGGCAGTTCATCGAGTTGGCGGTGAACATGCCGGAACAGGAGCCGCAGGTGGGGCAGGCGTTCTCCTCGATGCGCAGGACGTCCGCGTCCGAGACGTTCTCGTTGGCGGCGTCGACCATGGCGTCGATGAGGTCCAGCTTGCGGACGGTGCCGTCGACGAGGGTGGCCTGGCCGGCCTCCATCGGGCCGCCGGAGACGAAGACGACCGGGATGTTCAGGCGCATGGCGGCCATCAGCATGCCGGGGGTGATCTTGTCGCAGTTGGAGATGCAGATCAGGGCGTCGGCGCAGTGCGCCTCGACCATGTACTCCACGCTGTCGGCGATCAGGTCGCGGGACGGCAGCGAGTAGAGCATGCCGGCGTGGCCCATCGCGATACCGTCGTCGACGGCGATGGTGTTGAACTCGCGGGGCACGGCGCCGGCGGCGCGGATGGCGTCGGAGACGATGCGGCCGACCGGTGCCAGGTGGGTGTGGCCCGGCACGAACTCGGTGAACGAGTTCGCCACCGCGATGATCGGCTTGCCGATGTCTTCGCTCGCTACGCCCGACGCGCGCATAAGAGCGCGCGCGCCCGCCATGTTGCGGCCGTGGGTGACGGTGCGGGACCTCAGCTCGGGCATCGGGTTCACTCCCCAGGTGCGGCGCAGTCCGAAGGCTGCGGATACGACTGGTACGAGCCTACGCCCCGGCTCCGCCATCTGGACAGTGCGTCCGGATGGCGGGATGCAGGGGTCACCCCTCGGTCAGCTGCCGCCCTGGGGTGTGCGGGAGCCGCTCGGGCCACCTCGGCGGCCGGGCGCGTCCACCGACCCGGGCCCGCCATCTCGAGGGAGCAGGCCGCCCTGTGGTGTGTGGGGGAGCCTCTTGAGGCGTCATGGCAGGCTGGTCCGGAGGCAGGCCCGGGCCGAGGGGGGCCGCAGGCCCGGCCGAAGGCCCGAAGCCCTCGGGGTGGGCCTGCCGCAGGGCCTGCAGGCCATGACGGGTCAAGAGGCGAGGGGACCCACACACCACAGGGCGGCCCCCGAGGGTGCTCAGGCCTCCGTCAGATACCTCTGCAACGTGGGCGCGACCAACGCCACGATCTCCTCCGGCTCCGCCGAGGCCAGCGGCTCGACCTGGACGACGTACCGCAGGATGGCCACGCCGATCATGTGCGAGGCGGCCAGCTCGGCGCGGAGCTCAGGCCGGGGCACCTCCAGCTCCCGCGCGATGCGCTCCAGCAGCCGGCGCAGCACGAACTGGCGCAGCACCTTCGCGGCCGCCTCGTGCGTCATCGCCGAGCGGACCGTCGCCACCAGGGGCGCACGGGTGGTGGGGTTCTCCCAGACACCGAGGAAGAAGCGGGCGAGCCGCTCACCGACGCCGTCGAGGCCCTCGCCGATCACGGCGGGCACGGCGAGGGCTGGGTCGAGGGTGATCTCCACCGCGGCGGCGAAGAGGTCCTCCTTCGTCCCGAAGTAGTGGTGGACCAGGGCCGGGTCCACGCCCGCGGCCTTGGCGACGCCGCGGACGGACGTCTTGTCGTACCCGCGCGCGGCGAACTCCTCGCGGGCGGCGAGCCGGATGCGCTCCTGCGCACCCGGCCCCCCGTCGGAGGCGGTACGGGCCGGGCGGCCGCGGCGCCGGCGGGGCTGCGGTTCGGCCTGCGGTTCGGGCTGCCGCGCGGGCCGGTCGTCGCTCACGTACGCGGCACCCGGAGAGCGGAGGCGAGGTGCAGGCGCGTGAAGGCCAGGGCCTCGGCGAGGTCGGCCTCGCGCTCGGCGGCCGACATCGCGCGGCGGGTGTTCACCTCGATGACGACGTGGCCGTCGAAGCCGGACAGGGCGAGACGTTCCAGGAGCTCCGCGCAGGGCTGCGTGCCGCGGCCGGGGACGAGGTGCTCGTCCTTGGCGGAGCCGTTGCCGTCGGCGAGGTGGACATGGGCGAGCCGGTCACCCATCCGGTCGATCATCGCGGTGGCGTCGGTCCGGGCGGTGGCCGTGTGGGAGAGGTCGACCGTGAAGTGGCGGTAGTCGTCCTTGGTGACGTCCCACTCGGGCGCGTACGCGAGCATCTCGCGGTCGCGGTAGCGCCACGGGTACATGTTCTCGACGGCGAAGCGGACGTCGGTCTCGTCCGCCATCCGCCAGATGCCCTCGACGAAGTCCCGGGCGTACTGGCGCTGCCACCGGAAGGGCGGGTGCACGACGACCGTGGAGGCGCCGAGCCGCTCCGCGGCCGACCGGGCGCGCCGGAGCTTGGTCCACGGGTCGGTGGACCAGACGCGCTGGGTGATGAGCAGGCACGGGGCGTGGATGGCCAGGACGGGAACCTGGTGGTAGTCGCTCAGGCGGCGCAGGGCCTCGACGTCCTGGCTGACCGGATCGGTCCAGACCATGACCTCGACGCCGTCGTACCCCAGGCGCGCGGCGATCTCGAAGGCCGTCGCCGTGGACTCCGGGTAGACCGAGGCCGTGGAGAGGGCGACCTTCGCGTCCGGGATGCGCACGACGGGTTCTGCCACGGGGACAGGGTACGGGGCGGTGCGGTCGGCCGTACGGGCCACGGCATGCTTCCGGTCACACCGCCGCCCGCTCCCGGCCGGCCCGGCCCGCCGCGGCGGGGCGGGCCGCCGCACGGCCTACGGCATGTGGTCCAGGCGGCGCAGGATGACGCCCTCGCGCAGCGCCCACGGGCAGACCTCCAGCTCCTCGACCTCGAAGAGGTCCATGGCGGCCTCGGCCACCAGGGCGCCGGCCAGCAGCTGCCCGGCCCGCCCCTCGGAGACGCCGGGCAGGGCGGCGCGCTCGGCGGCCGTCATGACGGCGAGTCGCGGCACCCACTCCTCCAGCGACTTCCGGGTCAGGTCGCGCTGGACGTACAGCCCCTCCGCGGAGCGCGCCGCGCCCGCGATCCGGGCCAGCTGCTTGAAGGTCTTCGAGGTGGCCACCACGTGGTCCGGCGCCCCGAAGCGGGTGAACTCGCCGACCGACCGCGCGATCTGCGCCCGTACGTGGCGCCGCAGGGCCCGTACGTCCGCGGGGTCCGCCGGGTCGCCCGGCAGCCAGGCACTGGTCAGCCGGCCGGCGCCCAGCGGCAGCGAGACCGCCGCGTCGGGCTCCTCGTCGATGCCGTACGCGACCTCCAGCGAGCCGCCGCCGATGTCGAGGACCAGCAGCTTCCCGGCCGACCAGCCGAACCACCGGCGGACGGCCAGGAAGGTCAGCCGTGCCTCGTCCTCGCCGCTGAGCACCTGGAGGTCGACCCCGGTCTCCTCGCGTACGCGCGCCAGCACCGCGTCCGCGTTGGTGGCCTCGCGCACCGCGGAGGTCGCGAACGGCAGCACGTCCTCGCAGCCCTTGTCCTCGGCCGCCTGGACGGCCTCGGCGATCACGGCCACCAGCTTGTCGACGCCCTCGGTGCCGATCGCGCCGGCCTCGTCGAGGAGCTGGGCGAGGCGCAGCTCCGTCTTGTGCGAGTGGGCGGGCAGGGGGCGCGCACCGGGGTGCGCGTCCACCGCCAGCAGATGCACCGTGTTCGAACCCACATCAAGGACACCGAGTCTCATGAAGGGCAACGCTACTCGGCCAATTGGCTTGCCACCGCGCTTACCCTGGGGCTGTGCCAAATACGAAGAAGGGCAAGAAGGAGTCGAAGGAGTCGAAAGGCTCAAAGGTCTCCAATGCCGTGAAGGTGGACGAACGAGTCGTGTCCGGCGCCGTGCCCGGCGCCGGGTCCGGGTCCGGGCCGGAGCCCGGCGCCGGTGTCATGTCCGATGCGGAGCGGGCCCGGGACGAGGTCGGTCTGGACTTCCCGCGCGCGTGGGTCGAGTTCGCCGACCCCGCCGACGACGAGCAGGTCTTCCGCTGCGACCTGACGTGGCTCACCTCCCGCTGGACCTGCATCTTCGGCAGCGGCTGCCAGGGCATCCGGGCCGGCCGGGCCGACGACGGCTGCTGCACGCTCGGCGCGCACTTCTCGGACGAGGACGACGAGCAGCGGGTGGCCGGGCACGTGGCGCGGCTCACTCCCGAGCTGTGGCAGTTCCACGACGAGGGCACGCAGCGCGGCTGGACCCAGTTCGACGAGGACGGGGAGAAGCAGACCCGCCGTTGGGAGGGGTCCTGCATCTTCCAGAACCGCCCCGGGTTCGCGGGCGGGGCGGGCTGCTCGCTGCACATCCTGGCCCTCAAGGAGGGCCGGGAGCCGCTGGAGACGAAGCCGGACGTGTGCTGGCAGCTGCCGATCCGGCGCACGTACGACTGGATCGACCGGCCCGACGACACCCGGGTGCTCCAGGTGTCCATCGGCGAGTACGACCGGCGCGGCTGGGGGCCGGGCGGGCACGACCTGCACTGGTGGTGCACCTCCGCGACCTCGGCGCACGGGGCGGGCGAGCCGGTGTACGTGTCGTACCGGGCCGAGCTGACGGAGCTGATGGGCAAGGAGGCGTACGACGTGCTGGTCGGGCTGTGCGAGCAGCGGCTGGCCTCGCTGCTGCCGATGGCACCGCACCCGGCCGACCCCGCGTAGTCCCGCCCGCGGAAGCCCGACGGCCGTGCCGGGCCGGCTACGACGGCGGTGCCGTCGGGTCGGTCGGGTCCGGGGAAACCGTTCCTTCTGTGCTCGTCGAGGGCGTCGGCTCCGCCGTCTCGGTCGGTGTGGGCGTCGGGCTCGGGGTCGGGTCCGCGGTGGTGGCGCTGGGGCTCGGGGTCGGACCCGCCGTCGTCGGGCTCGGACTCGGGGACGACGGCCGGGCCGGGCCGTGCCCCTCGATGGTGAGGACCGCGCCGGAGGGTTCCACCCCGAGCCGGGCGATCCAGTCGCCCGCGGGCTCGACCGCGTGGTCGACGGAGATGCGTACGGTGAACGTTTCGCCCGGCTCCAGCGTCCCGCTCGTACTGCTGATCCACAGCCACGGCGCGTCCGACCACAGCCGCCACTGGACCGGGGTCCCGCCGCTCGCGCTGAGCATCACCAGGGTCGTACCGCCCGAGGACACCGCGTCGACCGTGAGCCGGCCGGGTCCCTTGACGCCCGGGACGGAGGGCTCGGTGGCCCGGCCGGGGCTGATCACCTCGACCGAGACGTCCGGGGAGCGGCTGCCCGCCATGAAGCCCGGGCCCGAGGTCGTGCGGGCGTTGCCCGCGTTCTCGTACGAGGCGTACGGGCCGCCGGCGCGGGTGTGCCCGTCGGCCTCCGCGGCGGAGATCCGGGTGGCCCCCACGCTCCCCTCGCCGGTGAGCGGAGCCCCTCGGTACGCCGCCCACAGGGCGAGCACCGGGGCCGCGACCACCGTGGCCACGACGGTGGTGGTGACGGCCCGGGCCCGCAGCCGCTCGCGGCGCAGCGCCCGGTCCTTGGGGTCCATGGGGAAGCCGGTGCGGTCGAACCGCGGGCTGGCCATGCGGCTGCGCGGCAGCGCGCGGGCGGCCAGGGCGACGGCGGGCCGGGGCGCGGCCACCAGCGGCAGCGTGGCCCGGGTGAGGGCCGAGCCGGGCCAGGGGCCGACGGCGTCGACGCGTTCCGCGACGCGGCGACAGGCGGGGCAGTCGTCGACGTGCCGGACGAGTTCGGCGCGCAGGGCGCTGGAGAGCAGCACCTGGCTGTCGTCGGTGAGCCGGGAGACCGCGGGACAGCTGCCGGTCTCGACGACGGCGAGGGCGGCGCGGGTGCGCTCGACCTCGCACGCGGCGCCGGCCAGGAGCTCGCGGGCGGCGGCCGGGCCCAGGCCGAGGACGGCGGCCACCTCGGGGACGGCGAGGCCGTGGCGGACGGCGAGTTCGAGGGCCTCGCGCTGCTCGGGGGTGGTGCCGGCGGCCTCGGGCCAGGCGAGGCGGGAGAGTTCCGCGTGCCGCTCGGCGGCGTCGGGGAGGGTGGCGGGGGCCGCGGCGGGGTCCGTGGCGGGCCCGTCGGCGGTGGCGGGGCGCGGCCCGTCCGCGGCGCCGGGGCCCGGCGCGTCCGCGCTCCGGGTGAGGGTGGCGGCCGCGTTCCGGTCGGTGGCGTCCGTCGCGGTCGGGGTGACGGCGGCGGTGCCGCCCGACGCTCCCGACGGCGCACCGACCGGCGCAAGGGCGGAGTGGGGCGCGACGGTGTGCGCCGGAGCACGGCGGGAGCTGTGCGCCCCCTGGCGGGCCCGCCGCTGTGCCGCCAGCTTGCGCAGGCAGGCCCAGCGGGCGAGCGCGTAGAGCCAGGCCCGGTCCTCCCCGGCGTCGGCGGCGCGGCGGCCGGCGTGCCGCTCGGCCACCACGAGGACGTCGCCGAGCGCCTCGGTGGCCGCGTCGTGGTCGCACATCACCGAGAGGCAGTAGGTGAACAGGCCGTCGAGATGGGCTTCGTGGCGGGAGGGGGGCCGCTCGTCCGGCGTGCGGCACGCGCGCCCGTGCGCCCGGTGTGCGCCGGTGCTCCTGGTGGGTTGGGCCTGACTGCTTCTGGTCACCCGGCGACCGTAGAAGCCGGGCCGTGGGCGTCTTGGAAGCCTTGAGCAGTTTTAATCCTTACGGGTGAACAGATCTGCGGCGGGGCGACGGCGGCCCTGACGGACCGCCCCGCAAGGCCCTGGCCAGGGCATGAGCGCCGCGTGGCGGAGGCCGTGGCCAGTACCTGTCAGGGGGGTGACCGGCCCTGGCCAAAGCGTCACGTCCGTCCGTTCCCGCCCGGCACCGGTCCACCCGCCCCTCGGCACGGCCGCCCGCCCGCCGCTCCCGGCACCCTTCCCACCGTCCGCGGTCCGGGGGCGCTGTCGGTGGTGCCCGCTACGGTGGGGCGCATGGCTGCCCGTACATCCCGCTCATCCGCCAAGGACCGGCCCTCCTACCGCTGCACGGAGTGCGGCTGGACCACGGCCAAGTGGCTCGGCCGCTGCCCCGAGTGCCAGGCCTGGGGCACGGTCGAGGAGATGGGCGCACCCGCCGTCCGCACGACCGCCGCCGGCCGGGTCTCCACGGCCGCGCTGCCGATCGCGCAGGTGGACGGCCGGCAGGCGACGGCCCGTGCGACGGGTGTGGACGAGCTGGACCGGGTGCTCGGCGGCGGCCTGGTGCCCGGGGCCGTGGTGCTGCTGGCGGGCGAGCCGGGCGTCGGCAAGTCGACCCTGCTGCTGGACGTCGCGGCCAAGGCGGCGAGCGAGGCGCACAGGACGCTGTACGTGACGGGCGAGGAGTCGGCGAGCCAGGTGCGGCTGCGGGCCGACCGGATCGGCGCCCTCAGCGACCACCTGTACCTGGCGGCGGAGACCGACCTGTCGGCGGTGCTCGGGCACCTCGACGCGGTCAAGCCCTCCCTGCTGGTCCTCGACTCCGTCCAGACCGTGGCCTCCCCCGAGATCGACGGCGCGCCGGGCGGCATGGCGCAGGTGCGCGAGGTGGCCGGCGCGCTGATCCGGGCCTCCAAGGACCGGGGCATGTCCACCCTGCTGGTGGGCCACGTGACGAAGGACGGCGCGATCGCCGGCCCGCGCCTGCTGGAGCACCTGGTGGACGTGGTGCTGCAGTTCGAGGGCGACCGGCACGCGCGGCTGCGGCTCGTGCGCGGCGTGAAGAACCGGTACGGCGCGACGGACGAGGTCGGCTGCTTCGAGCTGCACGACGAGGGCATCACCGGGCTCGCCGACCCCAGCGGCCTGTTCCTGACCCGGCGCGACGAGCCGGTGCCGGGCACCTGCCTGACGGTGACGCTCGAGGGCCGCCGGCCGCTGGTGGCCGAGGTGCAGGCGCTGACGGTGGACTCGCAGATCCCCTCGCCCCGACGCACCACCTCGGGCCTGGAGACCTCCCGGGTGTCGATGATGCTCGCGGTGCTGGAGCAGCGCGGCCGGATCAGCGCGCTGGGCAAGCGGGACATCTACTCCGCGACCGTGGGCGGGGTGAAGCTCTCGGAGCCGGCCGCGGACCTGGCGATCGCGCTGGCCCTGGCCTCGGCGGCGAGCGACACCCCGCTGCCGAAGAACCTGGTGGCGATCGGGGAGGTCGGCCTCGCGGGCGAGGTGCGGCGGGTGACCGGCGTCCAGCGGCGGCTGGCCGAGGCGCACCGGCTCGGCTTCACGCACGCCCTCGTACCGGGCGACCCGGGGAAGGTCCCGCCCGGCATGCGCGTCACGGAGGTCGCGGACATGGGCGAAGCGCTGCGGGTGCTCCCGCGGTCCCGGGCGGCGGCGCGGCGGCCGGCGGCGGAGTAGCAGCCAGCCCGCCCCGGGCGGGCGTCCGGAAACGTACCGGCGGGTCCGGACCGAGATCCGGATCGACGTGGGATCGGGATGCGGAGGGGATGCGCCGGGGTGCGGTGTCGGGGTGCGGATCGGGGTCCGAACCGGTCAGGTCGGGCAAGGCACCAGGGGCCGGCAGGGCGCGCCGGTAGACTTTGGGCTGGTCCGCCCGGCCGTCTACGGGCACCGCAACCGCGACCGGAGGAGTGCAGTGGCAGCCAAGGACGGGGCAGCAGCACCCGGGAAGTCCGGCGCGAGCTCCAAGCACGAGGCGCTGGTACGCGCTTCCCTGAGCGCCGTCGCGCCTGGTCAGGCCCTGCGTGACGGACTGGAGCGGATCGTCCGCGGCAACACCGGCGGCCTGATCGTCCTCGGCATGGACAAGACCGTCGAAGCCATGTGCACCGGCGGTTTCGTGCTCGACGTCGAGTTCACCGCCACCCGCCTGCGCGAGCTGTGCAAGCTCGACGGCGCGCTGATCCTCGACAAGGACATCACCAAGATCCTGCGGGCCGGCGTGCAGCTGGTGCCGGACGCGTCGATCCCCACCGAGGAGACCGGCACCCGGCACCGCACCGCCGACCGCGTCTCCAAGCAGTGCGGCTTCCCGGTCGTCTCCGTCTCCCAGTCCATGCGGCTGATCGCCCTGTACGTGGACGGCGAGCGGCGCGTGCTGGAGGAGTCCGGGGCGATCCTGTCCCGCGCCAACCAGGCCCTGGCGACGCTGGAGCGGTACAAGCTGCGCCTGGACGAGGTGGCGGGCACGCTCTCCGCGCTGGAGATCGAGGACCTGGTCACCGTCCGGGACGTGACCGCGGTCGCACAGCGGTTGGAGATGGTCCGCCGGATCGCCACCGAGATCGCCGAGTACGTGGTCGAGCTCGGTACGGACGGCCGCCTGCTCTCGCTCCAGCTCGACGAGCTGACCGTGGGCGTGGAGGGCGAGCGCGAGCTGGTCGCGCGGGACTACGTGCCGGAGCCGACGGCGAAGCGTTCCCGCACGGTCGACGAGGCGCTGGCCGACCTCGACGCCCTCACGCACGCCGAGCTGCTGGAGCTGCCGATCGTCGCCAAGGCCCTGGGCTACAGCGGCTCCCCGGAGACCCTCGACTCGGCGGTCTCGCCGCGCGGCTACCGGCTGCTGGCCAAGGTCCCCCGGCTGCCGGGCGCGATCATCGAGCGGCTGGTCGAGCACTTCGGCGGGCTGCAGAAGCTGCTGGCCGCGAGCGTGGACGACCTCCAGACCGTGGACGGCGTCGGCGAGGCCCGCGCCCGCAGCGTGCGCGAGGGCCTGTCCCGCCTGGCCGAGTCCTCGATCCTGGAGCGGTACGTCTAGAACGGGACGGATCGGGCCGCGTTACGGACCGGTCCCACCGGCCCGCAACGCGGGTCGGGCCGGTCGACCCGGTCCGGCCGTACGACGCGGTCCGGCCGTCCGGCCCGCTCCGGCCCCGTCAGTCCCGGTCGAGGACGAACGACGTCTGCACGACCGGCAGTCCCGGCGACCGCACCTCCACCAGGTACGTCCCGGGCTCGGCCGCAGCCGCCGGCGGTGCCGTGCACTTCGCCGCGTCGCTGGCCTTGCGGTCCCACTCCACCGCGTGCCGGATCTCCGTCTGCGCCGGCACCCGGTAGTACACCGTCCCCGCGCCGCTCGGGCAGTCCGCGGAGGACCACACGGCCTTGTCGTCGCCGGTGCGGGTGATCGTGAGCACCGCGGTGCGCGGGCCGAGGTCCAGCTTGCAGCTGGTGCCCGAGGTGTTGGTGGCGGTCAGCTCGAACCGCGGCCGCTCGGTGGGCTCGTAGCTGTTCTTGACGCTGCGCACGGTCCACCGGACCGCGCCGGCCGCGCAGTTGGGCAGCTGGGAGCCGGCCGGCACCCGGGCCGGCTCGGCACCGCCGGAACCACCGCCGGGGTCGCCGTTCTTGCCGCCCGCGTCGGTGCCGGAGTCCGCGCCGCCGTCCGCGCCCGAGGCGCTGCCGGCCGAGCCGCCGCCGGTGTCCTCGGATCCCGTACCGCTCCCGGTGCCGCCGCCCGACGCGCCGCGACCGCCCGGGTACCGGGTGATCGGCGACCCGGAGGGGTCGGCCCCGGGGGTGATGGGGGTGTTGGAGTGCGGGGAGGCGTTCTTGGCGTCCGTGCTCCCCGGCTTGGCGCCGGAACTGACGACCCACGTGGCGAGGATGGCGAGCAGCGCCACGACGGACGCCAGTACGGCCCTCCTTCGCCAGTAGATGGAGGAGGGGAGCGGCCCGACCGGATTGCGCAGAGATCCCACGCAGCGAACTGTACGAGAGATCGGGGCGCGTGCGCTGGTCACCCGCCGCGCGGCGCGCGAGATTTGGCGATCATCATTCCGCGCTCGTACGCCGACCGCGCCCGCCATCGCACGCGGAGGTTAAGGGTCACGTGAGGGGCCGGTTACCGTCACACGTCGGCTTTACGTACTGTCGGTGACCATGGACACCTCCGACCTCTATCGCGATGTCACGGATTTCGCTCATTCCACGCCCGGTTGGCTTCAGACCGTGGCCGAACTGTGGACCGAGGCCGGACTGCTGCTGTTCGGTGTGCTGTTCGTCGTCGTGTGGTGGCGGGCCCGCACCGGGGACGTGCGCGCGCTCTCCCTCGCCGTGCTGGCACCGCTCGCGACGGCCTTCGCGTACATCGTCTCCGAGCTCCTCAAGTCGCTCGTGCACGAGGAGCGGCCGTGCCGGGCCGTGGCGGGAGCGGCGGCCTCGCTCGTGACGTGCCCTCCGCACGGCGACTGGTCGTTCCCCAGCAACCACTCCACGATCGCCGGCGCCGCGGCCGTCGCCCTGGCCCTCGCGCTGCCGCGGCTGGGGTTCGTGACGCTGCCGATGGCCCTGCTGATGGCCTTCTCCCGGGTGTTCGTGGGCGTGCACTACCCGCACGACGTCGGCATCGGCCTCGTGCTGGGCGCCTCCACGGCGGCCCTGACGGTGGCCGCCCTGACGTGGCCGCTGGGCCGGGTCCTGGAGGCCATGCGCGCCTCCGGCACGGCCGCCTTCGCCTGGTTCGCGGGCCCGGGCCGGCCGCCGGCCGCCGGCCGGCACCCCGGCGGACGCGGGCCGGCCGTGCCGGCCCAGGGATACGGGACCGCCGGCCCCGGTGCCCCCGGCGCCGCCCGCGCGTACGCCCCGTCCGGGACGGGGCCCGCGGGCACCCCGCCGTACGCGCACGGTGACCACCGCGGCCACGGGCGGGGCTGACCGCCTACCGGCGGACCCGGGCAGCCGCATCCTCGGCGGTGCCCGGTGGGTCCCGTGGTGTGTGGGGGAGGTGCTTGACGTGTCGTGGCAGGCTGGTCCGGAGGCAGGCCCGGGCCGGAGGTGGCCGAAGGCCAGGGCGAAGCCCCGAAGCCTCCGGGGTGGGCCTGCCGCAGGGCCTGCAGGCCACGACACGTCAAGCACCGAGGGGACCCGCACACCACGGGACCCACCCCCGGAGCGAGCCCGCCGGAGCCCCCGCCCCACCGCACGGAGCCGGGCTCCGCCATGAGGTCCGCGCGGCACCCCCGAAACGTGCCAGGATGCGGAGTGTCATGACTGCCATTCCCGACTCCCCCTCCTCCCCCGTCCCGGCCCCCGCCGCCGGGACCCCGGACCCCGCGCTCCGGGACGCCGGTGGCGCCGTGGCGCCCGGTGAGCTGCACGACCCCGTCATCGACTGGTTCGAAGGGCACGCCCGCGACCTGCCGTGGCGGCACCCCGAGGCCGGCCCCTGGGGCGTGATGGTCAGCGAGTTCATGCTCCAGCAGACCCCGGTCGCCCGGGTGCTCCCGGTGTACGAGCAGTGGCTGGCCCGCTGGCCCCGCCCGGCCGACCTCGCGGCCGAGGCGCCCGGCGAGGCCGTCCGCGCCTGGGGCCGCCTCGGCTACCCGCGCCGGGCGCTGCGGCTGCACGGGGCGGCGGTGGCGATAACGGAACGCCACGGGGGCGACGTACCGCGCGACCACGCCCAGCTGCTGGCCCTGCCGGGCATCGGCGAGTACACGGCGGCGGCGGTCGCCTCGTTCGCGTACGGGCAGCGGCACGCGGTCCTCGACACCAACGTCCGCCGCGTCTTCGCCCGGGCCGTCACCGGTACCGAGTACCCGCCGAACGCCACCACCGCCGCCGAACGGCGCCTGGCCCGGGCCCTGCTGCCCGACGACGAGCCGACGGCCGCGGCCTGGGCGGCGGCCTCGATGGAGCTGGGCGCGCTGGTGTGCACCGCCAAGGGCCCGTCGTGCGAACGCTGTCCGATCGCCGCGCGCTGCGCCTGGCGGCTGGCCGGCAAGCCGGCGCACCAGGGGCCGCCGCGGCGCGGCCAGACCTACGCGGGCACCGACCGGCAGGTGCGCGGGCGGCTGTTGGCGGTGCTGCGGGACGCGGTGGGGCCGGTGCCGCAGGCCGTGCTGGACACGGTGTGGGACGAGCCGGTGCAGCGGGCCCGGGCCCTGGACGGCCTGGTCTCGGACGGGCTGGTCGAGCCGCTGGCCGGCCGCCTGTACCGCCTGCCCCTGACGTAACCCCGCCCCTCCCGGCGCCCGGTCGCGCGCCGACTCCGGCTCCCGTGCGGGTCGTTGCCCTGCGGGAGCCGGTCCCCCGTCCGCCCTTCCCCCGTCCACGGGGGTGGAATGTCGCGCTCCGGCACCAGCTCGGAAACCGTCGCCCCAGGGGCTGTTACACAACCTATGGCTTTCCGTGCGTCCACCGAGGTCTGGACCGCACAGCCTCGTGACAACCCCTCCGTACCTTCGAATCCGTAAGCAGGAGACGCACGGACGGACAGGAACGGAGGCGGTCTGACATGGCGCACGGCGAGGTGCTCGGATTCGAGGAGTACGTACGTACCCGCCAGGACGCGCTGCTGCGCAGTGCCCGCCGCCTGGTCCCGGACCCGACCGACGCGCAGGACCTGCTCCAGACCGCGCTGGTCCGGACGTACGGCCGCTGGGACGGCATCGCCGACAAGTCGCTCGCGGACGCCTACCTCCGCCGCGTCATGATCAACACGCGCACCGAGTGGTGGCGGGCCCGCAAGCTCGAGGAGGTCCCCACCGAGCAGCTGCCCGACGCGAGCGTCGAGGACGGCGCCGAGCAGCGCGCCGACCGCGCCCTGCTGATGGACATCCTCAAGGTTCTCGCGCCCAAGCAGCGCAGTGTCGTGGTGCTGCGACACTGGGAGCAGATGAGCACCGAGGAGACGGCCGCGGCGCTCGGGATGTCGGCAGGGACTGTGAAGAGCACACTGCACCGCGCGCTGGCCCGGCTCCGTCAGGAGCTCGAGAGCCGCAACCTCGACATGCGCGCCCTCGAGCGCGGCGACCACCACCACCACGACATGCGGAACGAGGGGCGGGTGCGTTGCGCGGCCTGAGTGGCAGATGCCTCGACCGGGACAGCCGGGGCTCACTCGTACTGATGTCGGCGGGGACGGTCGTCCTCGTCGGCTCAGTGCTGTTCATGGTCGGCTGCTCCTCGAACGGCACCGGCCTGAAGGACGAGGGTCCCGCCAGCACGGAGTCGGCGGCGAAGACCGCCCCCACCCCGCGGGCCTCGTCGCTGCCGACGTTCGAGCGCGTCGACGCCGTGGCGCTGGTGAAGGCCGACGCGAAGGTCAGCGCGCAGCTCAAGCGCGACCTCAAGCCGTGCGTGGGCAAGCAGTACCCGGTGGACGTGACGTACGGGAAGGTCACCGCGAACAGCACGGACGACGTGATCGTCAACGTGCTGTCCTGCGCCGACGCCGTGGGGGTGGGCACGTTCGTGTACCGCAAGGACGGCGAGAAGTTCCAGAACGTCTTCGCCTCCGAGGAGGCCCCCGTGTACGCGGAGATCGACCGCGGCGACCTCGTGCTCACCCGCGAGGTCTACGGCAAGGGCGACTCCATCGCCTACCCGTCGGGCCAGGACGTGATCACGTACCGGTGGTCGGGGGACAAGTTCACCCTGCACGACAGGGTGCACACGGATTTCAGCAACACGGCCGACGGCGGGGGCCAGCCCGCCCCGGCCATCACCTCGAAGGGCTGAGAGCAGCGGATGGCCGAGACGCATGTGCTTTTCGTGGAGGACGACGACGTCATCCGCGAGGCGACGACCCTCGCTCTGGAGCGCGACGGCTTCGTCGTGACCGCCCGGCCCGACGGGCTGGCGGGGCTGGAGTCCTTCCGGGAGAAGCGGCCCGACATCGCGCTGCTGGACGTGATGGTGCCGGGCATGGACGGGGTGAGCCTGTGCCGGCGCATCCGTGACGAGTCCACCGTGCCGGTGATCATGCTGTCGGCGCGGGCCGACTCGATCGACGTCGTGCTCGGCCTGGAGGCGGGCGCGGACGACTACGTGACGAAGCCCTTCGACGGCGCGGTGCTGGTCGCCCGGATCCGGGCGGTGCTGCGCCGCTTCGGGCACGCCGGCGGCAACGGCGGGGCGGCGGCCGAGGACGAACTCGGCGGCGAGCGCGGGGTGCTGTCCTTCGGGGACCTGGAGGTCGACACCGAGGGCATGGAGGTGCGCAAGGGCGGGGCGCCGGTCGCGCTGACCCCGACCGAGATGCGACTGCTGCTGGAGTTCTCGACCGCGCCGGGCACCGTGCTCTCCCGCGACCGGCTGCTGGAGCGGGTCTGGGACTACGACTGGGGTGGGGACACCCGGGTGGTGGACGTCCACGTCCAGCGACTGCGCACCAAGATCGGCCAGGACCGGATCGAGACGGTCCGCGGCTTCGGATACAAGCTGAAGGCATGAGCCGGAGGGCCGCGCCGCGCACGCGGGCACGCGCCGAGCACGAGGCGATACGAGAAGGCATGAGCCGAGACACAGAGCCCACGACCTGCCCGGGGCTCGCCGGATGAGGCGCGTCAGACTCCGCACGGGCATCCGCTGGAAGATCAGCTTCGCCATCGCCGCCGTCGGCGCGCTCATCGCGCTCGCGCTGAGCCTGGTGGTGCACAACGCCGCCCGCGTCTCGATGCTGCAGAGCGCGCGCGAGGTGCAGATGGAGCGCGTCCAGTTCCTCTCGAAGAGCGCCGAGGTGACGAAGAAGCCTCCGCTGGGCGCGAAGCTGAACGACCCCGACCTGCCGCGCGAGCTGCGCGAGAAGGCCCGTTCGGGACGTCGCGGCTCGTACGTGCAGGAACACCCGGGCGGTGCCCCGGAGGTGTGGGCCGCGGTGCCGCTCGGCAACGGGCAGGTGCTGTCGCTGCACAACTCCTTCCAGGAGAACGCGAACATGATGCGCGCCCTCGACGAGGCGCTCGTCGTGGGCTCGGTGTCCGTGGTGGTGGCCGGCTCCGCGCTGGGCGTGCTCATCGGGGGACAGATCTCGGGCCGGCTGCGCAAGGCCGCGGCCGCGGCCGGGAAGGTCGCCCAGGGCGACCCGCACGTACGGGTCCGGGACGCGGTCGGGGGCGTCGTACGCGACGAGACCGACGACCTCGCACGGGCCGTGGACCGCATGGCCGACGCGCTGCAGCAGCGGCTGGAGGCCGAGCGGCGGGTGACGGCGGACATCGCGCACGAGCTGCGCACGCCCGTGACGGGCCTGCTCACGGCCGCCGAACTGCTGCCGCCCGGGCGGCCGACGGAGCTCGTGCGGGACCGGGCGCAGGCGATGCGGGTGCTGGTCGAGGACGTGCTGGAGGTGGCCCGTCTGGACAGCGCTTCGGAGCGGGCCGAGCTCCAGGAGGTGGCGCTGGGCGAGTTCGTCTCGCGGCGCGTCACCGTCCTGATGCCGGAGGCCACGGTCCGGGTGGTGGCGGACGAGATCGTCGCCACGGACCCGCGCCGGCTGGAGCGCATCCTCGGCAACCTGTTGGCCAACGCGGCCCGGTACGGCAGGCAACCGGTGCAGGTCGACGTCGAGGGCCGGGTGGTCCGGGTGCGCGACCACGGCCCCGGCTTCCCGGAGGCACTGCTCAAGGAGGGACCGAGCCGGTTCCGCACGGGCTCGACCGACCGGGCGGGCGTCGGCCACGGCCTCGGCCTGACCATCGCCGCCGGCCAGGCCCGGGTCCTGGGTGCCCGCCTCACGTTCCGGAACGTCGCCGCGCCGGGCGGCATCGAACGCGAGGGCGCCTGCGCGGGCGCGGTCGCGGTCCTCTGGCTCCCGGAACACGCCCCCACGGCGACGGGCAGCTTCCCGATCATCCAGCTCCCGGAACCCCCGAAGCCCACCCCGCGCGGCCGCCGGCGCTGACCTCCTCGGTGGGGCCGCGTGGGGCCCCTTGGGTGGCCGTGGCGTGACTCCCTGTGGGTCCCTATGGCTTCCCGCGGGTGCCCATTTCCCCGTGGGTCGCCATGGCTTCCCGTGGGTGCCCCGTGGCACCCCGTGGGTCTCTATGGCTTCCCGTGAGTGCCCAATTCCCCGTGGGTCCCCGTGGGTCCGCGGCTGCTCAGGCGGCTCGCCGGGGCTCCGTTTCGGCGTCGTTCGCCTCGGTCGGTGGGGGCCGTCCCGTGGTGTGTGGGTCCCCTCGGCGCTTGAGGCGGTAGGGCCTGCAGGCCCTACCGCCTCAAGCACCTCCCCCACACGCCCCGGGACGGCACTCCCGCCTTGGGTCGGTGGACCCGGACAGCCGCCGACGGGGTCCGAACCGAGCCGACGGGGTCCGGGGCGGAGCCGACCGGGGTCCGGGGCGGAGCCCCGGGAAACGGTGAAAGGGCGGGGAGGGGACCGGCCCCGCAGGGCAACGGCCCGCACCAACCGAAAAGGGCCCCCGACACCCAGAGGGTGCCGGGGGCCCTTCCACCAGGGGAGGTGGACCGTGGGACCCGCCCGTCAGCGGGCGACGGCCTCCCGACCGGCCTGGTCGGCGGAGTCGGTACCGGAGTCCGAGCCGGCGTCGGCGCCCGCCTCGGGAGCCTCCGGCTCCTCCGGCCCGGCCCCCCGCAGCGGGACCTCCTTGACGAACAGCGCCACCAGGAACCCGAGCACCGCGACCCCCGCCCCGAGCACGAAGGCCGAGTGCGTACCCGCCGCCACCGCGTGCTGGTACGCCTCGCGCACCGCGGCCGGCAGCTTCGCCAGGCTCGCCGCGTCCAGCTGGGCGGAGCCCGCGGTCGCGCCGGCACCCGCCGAGCCGAGCCGCTCGGACATGGTGTCCTGCACCCGGGTGGTGAACAGCGAGCCCATCAGCGCGACGCCGAAGGAGCCGCCGAGCGTACGGAACAGGGTGGTCGTGGACGAGGCCACGCCCATGTCCTTCATCTCGACGCTGTTCTGCGCGACCAGCATCGTGATCTGCATCAGGAAGCCGAGGCCGGCGCCGAGGACCGCCATGTAGACGCCGGAGACCAGGCGCGACGTACCGGTGTCCATCTGCGCGAGCAGGTACAGGCCGACGACCATCAGCGCACCGCCCGCGATCGGGAAGACCTTGTACTTGCCGCTGTTGGTGGTGACCCGGCCCGCGATCAGCGAGACGACCATCATCGACAGCAGCATCGGCAGCAGCAGCAGACCGGAGTTGGTGGCCGAGGCGCCCTGCACCGCCTGCTGGAACAGCGGCAGGTAGACCACCGCGCCGAACATCGCGAAGCCGACCAGGAAGCCGATGACCGACATGAGCGTGAAGTTGCGGCTGCGGAAGATGTGCAGCGGCATGACCGGCTCGGACGCCTTCGTCTGGACGAACAGGAAGGCGGCGATCGCGGTGACGCCCGCGACGATCAGGCCGATGATCTCGCCGGAGCCCCACGCGTACTCCGTACCGCCCCAGGTGGTGACGAGCACGATGGAGGTGATGCCGACGGTCAGCAGCGCCGCGCCCGCGTAGTCGATCTTCGCCTTCTTGCGGTTCTTCGGCAGGTGCAGCACTGCGGAGACCATGGCCAGCGCGACCGCGCCGAGCGGCAGGTTGATGTAGAAGGACCAGCGCCAGCCGAGGTGGTCGGTGATGGTGCCGCCGACCAGCGGGCCGCCGATCATGGCGAGCGCCATGACGCCGGCCATCATGCCCTGGTACTTGCCGCGCTCACGCGGCGGGATCAGGTCGCCGATGATCGCCATGACGCCGACCATCAGACCACCGGCACCCAGGCCCTGGATCGCGCGGAAGCCGATCAGCTGGCCCATGTCCTGGGCCATGCCGCTGAGCGCGGAGCCGACCAGGAAGATCACGATCGAGCTGAGGAACGAGCCCTTGCGGCCGTACATGTCGCCGAGCTTGCCCCAGATCGGGGTGGAGGCGGCCGTGGCCAGGGTGTAGGCGGTGACGACCCACGACAGGTGCTCGAGACCGCCGAGCTCGCCGACGATCGTGGGCATCGCCGTACCGATGATCATGTTGTCGAGCATCGCGAGCAGCATGGCGATCATCAGCGCCATCAGCACCACTCGGACACTGCGGGGCTTGGGCCCGTCCACTTCTCCGGCCGGCGCCTGCGCCGCCCCCACTTCGCTCTTGACCGGTTTCTCGCTCATCGCCACTCCCCTGGTACTGCCTTGCTGCTGGTACTTGCTCGCCGGTGGTGGTACCCAGTCGCCGGTGGTACTTACTTGGCGCCGATACTTACTTGCCGCCCGGCTAGTTCACTACACTGGTGAAAGTAGACCCGTCACTAGCCGGGCGTCAAGTAAGTAAGTCGGGGAGAGCCATGACCAGCGCCAGCACGCCGCAGCCGCGCCGCGGGAACACCCGCCAGCGCATCCAGGACGTCGCGCTGGAGCTCTTCGCCGAGCAGGGGTACGAGAAGACGTCGCTGCGCGAGATCGCGGAGCGGCTCGAGGTCACGAAGGCGGCGCTCTACTACCACTTCAAGACCAAGGAAGACATCCTGATCGGCGTCTTCGAGGACCACACCCGGCCGCTCGACGAGCTGATCGCCTGGGCCGGCGCGCAGCCGCGCACGCTGGAGACCAAGCAGGAGATCATCCGTCGCTACCACGCCGCGCTGACGGGTGCTGCGCCGCTGTTCCGTTTCATGCAGGAGAACCAGGCGACGGTGCGCGAGCTGAGCATCGGCGAGTCGTTCAAGGAGCGCGTGATCTCACTGAGCGAGCTGGTCCAGGAGCCGGACTTCAGCATGGCCGACCGGGTCCGCTGCGTCAGCGCGCTGTTCACCCTGCACGCCGGCATGTTCTTCATGCAGAGCGTCGAAGGCGACCCCGAGGAGAAGGCCCGGGCCGTTCTCGAGGTCGCCATCGACATGGTCACGCAGGCCCATCACGGGCCCCGCGACTGAAGTAGTCCCCAGGGGGGAGGCGTCAGACGGTGACGCCGGCGGTGCGCAGGAAGGACACCGGGTTCACGGCCGAGCCGTAGTTCGGGGTGGTGCGGATCTCGAAGTGCAGGTGCGGACCGCTGGAGTTGCCGGTGTTGCCGGACAGGGCGATCTGCTGGCCGGTGGCGACCTTCTGGCCGACGGTGACCTGGATCCGCGACAGGTGGGCGTACTGGGAGTACGTGCCGTTGGCGTGCTTGATCACGATGGCGTTGCCGTACGCCGGGCCGTCGCCGCCGCCGTTCGGGCCGGCCTTGACGACCGTACCGGCGTGCGCGGCCTTGACCGCGGTGCCGACCGGGACCGCGAAGTCCTGGCCGGAGTGCTTGTGCGACCACATGGAGCCGGCCTGCGCGAAGCTGGCGGACAGGGTGTAGCCGGCGACCGGACGGACCCAGGCGGTGGCCTTGGCCGGGGCGGCGGGCTTGGCGGGCTTGGCGGCGACGGTCTTGACGACGGCCGTCTTGGCGGCCGAGGCGGGCATCGAGTCGGCGAAGGCGGCCTGGCCGGCCCCGATCGTCAGCAGGGCACCGAGGCCCGCGGCCACGACGGCGCTGCGGGTACGGATGCGGGACGAACGGACTCGGGTGGTGGCGACGCGCTTCGACATCTTGATGAACCTCCGGCTGGGGAACAGGGACTCGGCCGTGAGCCGCGGGAAGGACTCCCACGGACCGGACCGCAGGCCCGAGGGGGACTCGGGCACGCAATCAGCCCGGCACGTTGCAGCCGGGCTGGCTTCACATTGGTAACCCGGGCTCCCGGGCTTCCCCAAACCCCCCAATTACTACGCAAGCCCGTAACAGGGGGGGTGTGATTTGTCCCGTTGACGAGCCTTTTCCTGCACTTCCACCCCTTCGGACGCCCGATTCGATCTACTATTTCCGCTCGTACGCCCTTGATCCCATGTGCGGCTTGTCACCGGCCCCGGACCATCTCCTGTCCGTTTCGGGACGAAAGCCGGACAACCGATCGCTACGCTCACGCGTCGTGGACCCAGTCGCCCAGGCGGGCTTACGCCTCGCATCGACCGTGATCGGCCCCATCGTCAAGAAGCTCTTCCGCATGTCGGAGGGCCCCGGCGCAGGGCTGGTGGACCGGCCCGCGCGCATCTCGTCCTACGTCTCCTGGCGCGAGAAACGCGCCCCGGACCGCGCCGACCTCGACCGCGTCGCCGCCGAACTGGTCGAGGCGGCCCTCAACGCCCCGGGCGAGCGCGCCCTCCCGCCCGGGGAGGAGGCGGGCGTGGCCGCCGCCCTGGCCGCCACCCTGTACGGCCTGGCCGACCTCGACCTCACCGACGCCGAGGCCGTCGAACTCGGCCACCTGGCGCTGGCCCGTGCCCTCCGCGCCCGGACCCCTCCCGTCGGCCTCTCCGAACAGGCCGCCTACCTCCACGACCGGGTCCTGGAGACCGCCTGCCTGCACGTCCTCCACTTCCTCACCCAGCGCTCGGCCTTCGTCGCGGCCACCCTGGTCCACCAGTCCCGCCGCCAGGCCGAGCTGGTCGCCAAGGTCGACGAGCTGGTGGCCCGCATCCCCCGCCAGGACGCCCGCGACACCGCCTTCGAGCGCCGCTACCTCGACTACGTCGTCCGCAAGCACAGCACCCTGACGATCTTCGGCATCGACCTCACCCGCACCCCGGGGAAGTGGCCCCTCGACGCGGCGTACATGAGCCTGGAGGCGACGGCTCACCCCACAGCTCCGAGGGGGGCCGTGACCGATGCGGACGGCCGTGTCTGGGCCCTGTTCGACACCCCCGGCCCACGCCCCGCCGACCAGGCCCTGGCCGACCGGCCTCGCGTCCTTCTGCGCGGCGAAGCAGGCTCCGGTAAGACCACCCTCATCCAGTGGCTCGCCGTCTCCGCCGCCCGCCCCGTACCGGACGGGCGCATGGCCTACCTCCACGACAAGATCCCCTTCGTCCTGCCGCTGCGCACCCTCACCCGCCAGCACGTCCACCTGCCTGCGCCGCGCGAGTTCCTCACCGCCGTCGGCGTCCCGCTGGCCGGCGAGCAGCCCCCGGGATGGGAGGACCGGGTGCTCACCCAGGGGCGCGGGCTCGTCCTGGTCGACGGCCTCGACGAGATCCCGGAGGGCGCCCGACGCCGCGTCCGCGAGTGGCTCGTCGACCTTGCGGGCCTCTACCCGGGCAATCGCTGGCTGCTGACCTGTCGGCCCTCCGCCGTCATCGAGGACTGGTTGCGCGAGGAATCCTTCACCGAGCTCGCCCTGTCCCCCATGGGCCACGCCGACGTGGCCACGTTCCTCGGGCGCTGGCACGCGGCCGCGCGCACGGGGGGCGAGGAGGAGGACGCCGCGCTCGCCGAATACGAGAGCCAGCTGCTGCATTCCGTACGGGCCAACGTCGACCTGGGCCGGCTCGCGACCAACCCGCTGATGTGCGGGCTGATCTGCGCCCTCCACCGCGACCGCCGCGGCTTCCTCCCCCTCGGACGCAAGGACCTGTACTCGGCGGCCCTGTCCATGCTGCTGAGCCGCCGTGACCGGGAGCGCAGCCTGGAGGTGCCCCAGGTGAGCGAGGAAACCCAGCTCCAACTGCTCCAGCGCCTCGCGTACTGGCTGATCCGCAACAACGCCTCCGAGATGGACCGCAGCCGCGCGGAGGCCCTGGTCCAGGACGCGCTGCCCGCGCTCCCGGAGGCCGCGGCACTGGGCGACGGCCGGGAGGTCTTCGCCCACCTGCTCCTGCGCAGCGGCCTCCTGCGCACCCCGGCTCCCGGCCGGGTCGACTTCGTCCACCGCACGTTCCAGGATTTCCTCGGCGCGCGAGCGGTCGTGGACGAGGGCAGCTTCGGGGAGCTGGCCGCCCACGCCGACGACGACCAGTGGGACGACGTCATCCGCATGGCGGTCGCCCAGGCCCGCCCCCGTGAGCGGACGGAGATCCTGCGGGGCCTGCTGGCCCGGAGTGCGAGCACACGGGCCACGCTGCTCGCCTACGCGAGCCTGCCGCACGCGCCCGAGGTCGATCCGGAGGTGCGTGACGCCGTCACCCTCCGCGCACAGGAGCTGATACCGCCCGCGGGCCCCTCAGAGGCCCTGGACCTCTCGTCGGTAGGACCGATGCTGCTCGGGCTCCTCCCGGACCCGGAGGATCTCGACGAGTGGACGGCCTACTACACCTTCGTCGCCGCCACCGGCGCCGCCGCCGGTTCGCCGACCGCCCTGCCGTACCTGGCCCGGTTCGCCGGCCATTCGTGGTCCATGGTGCAGATCGAGCTCTTCCGGCATTGGGCCGAGTTCGGGACACGGGAGTACGGGGAGGAGGTCATCGCCCGCATGAGCCCGACGAGTCTCGCCCTCGTGACCACGGACGAACAACTGGACGTACTGGCGGACGTTCGGCCGGCCCGGTGGCTGCAGTGCAACGGCAGCGTCACCCCCGCCGCCCTGGCCCGTTACGCTGCACGGGTCCCGCTGACCAGGCTGTTCGTCTTCGGGAACCCCTTGCTGGAGGATCTCGAGTTCCTCCGGGGCAGGGCCCACGGGCTCACCAACGTCACCTTCGACACCTGCCCGCAGCTGGACGATCTCTCCGCCCTCACTGATATCGGCATCCAGAATGCCCGGCTGTCGCTGAACCAGCGGAGGACGGCGCTACCGGTCCTCCGGAGCTGGTCGGCACTGAAGAGCGTGACCGTCCAGGACGGTCCGATCGACATCGCCGCGCAACTCGGCCCCGGAGTCTCCCTCCACAGCCTCGCCATGGAACGCACCATCTGGCACCCCGACCGGCCCCTGGGGCTGCACCACCACCCGCAGCTCACTTCCCTGGCCCTGGACTCCGGCGCTGCTCCTCGTGACGCCCGGGGCTGGGCGGAGATCACCCCGCTTCAGCACCTCGCCACCCTGCAGCTGCCGGCGCCCTCTCTGGCCTGCGCCAGACCGTGGGTTGTGCTGCCAGGCGTCAAGAATCTGACGCTCCCCGGGAGCCGTGAACTCACCAAAGCACTCATCAAGCGCATCCCTGAGCTCTTTCCCCAGCTGGCGGCTCTGCACGTACCCCCGACACAAGGAGACTTCAACTTCGGTCGGCTGCTTCCCCAAGGCATTACCGTGATCCGCGTCTGAGGCCCGCACGCAGAAACGGGGCGGCCCCGGAACCTCGTGGGTTCCGGGGCCGCCCCGTCGTGCTGTGCCCGCGTGCGTTACGCGCCCTTGCTCAGGTCCGGGCCGGAGCCCGTGGCCTCGATCGGGGGCACGTCCGGCAGGGCGGACTTCTCCTCGCCGCGGAAGGTGAACTTGGCGGTTTCGCCCTCACCCTCCGTGCCGACGACCACGATGTGACCGGGGCGCAGCTCGCCGAAGAGGATCTTCTCCGAGAGGATGTCCTCGATCTCGCGCTGGATGGTCCGGCGCAGCGGGCGGGCGCCCAGGATCGGGTCGTAGCCGCGCTTGGCCAGGAGGATCTTGGCCTCGCCGCTGAGCTCGATGCCCATGTCGCGGTCCTTGAGGCGCTCGTCCACCTTCGCGACCATCAGGTCGACGATCTGGATGATGTCTTCCTGGCTGAGCTGGTGGAAGACCACCGTGTCGTCGACACGGTTCAGGAACTCGGGGCGGAAGTGCTGCTTCAGCTCCTCGTTGACCTTGGCCTTCATGCGCTCGTAGCCGGTCTTGACGTCACCCGTGGCCGCGAAGCCGAGGTTGAAGCCCTTGGAGATGTCCCGCGTACCCAGGTTGGTCGTCATGATGATGACCGTGTTCTTGAAGTCCACGACGCGGCCCTGGGAGTCGGTCAGGCGACCGTCCTCCAGGATCTGCAGCAGGGAATTGAAGATATCCGGGTGCGCCTTCTCGACCTCGTCGAAGAGGACGACGGAGAACGGCTTCCGGCGCACCTTCTCGGTGAGCTGGCCGCCCTCCTCGTAGCCCACGTAACCGGGGGGCGAACCGAAGAGGCGGGAAACCGTGTGCTTCTCGCTGAACTCCGACATGTCGAGGGAGATCAGCGCGTCCTCGTCGCCGAACAGGAATTCGGCCAGCGTCTTGGACAGCTCGGTCTTACCGACGCCCGAGGGGCCGGCGAAGATGAACGAGCCACCGGGACGCTTGGGGTCCTTCAGACCGGCGCGGGTACGGCGGATCGCCTGGGAAAGCGCCTTGATGGCGTCCTTCTGGCCGATGACGCGCTTGTGGAGCTCGTCCTCCATGCGCAGCAGACGCGAGGACTCCTCCTCGGTCAGCTTGAAGACCGGGATGCCGGTGGCGGTCGCGAGGACCTCGGCGATCAGCTCGCCGTCGACCTCGGCGACGACGTCCATGTCGCCGGCCTTCCACTCCTTCTCGCGCTTGGTCTTCGCCGCCAGCAGCTGCTTCTCCTTGTCGCGGAGAGAAGCCGCCTTCTCGAAGTCCTGGGAGTCGATCGCGGACTCCTTGTCCCGACGGACGGCCGCGATCTTCTCGTCGAACTCGCGGAGGTCCGGCGGCGCGGTCATCCGGCGGATGCGCATCCGGGAGCCGGCCTCGTCGATCAGGTCGATCGCCTTGTCCGGCAGGAAGCGGTCCGAGATGTACCGGTCGGCGAGGGTGGCCGCCTGGACGAGGGCCTCGTCCGTGATGGAGACCCGGTGGTGGGCCTCGTAGCGGTCGCGCAGACCCTTGAGGATCTCGATGGTGTGCGGCAGCGAGGGCTCCGCGACCTGGATGGGCTGGAAGCGGCGCTCCAGGGCCGCGTCCTTCTCCAGGTGCTTGCGGTACTCGTCCAGCGTGGTGGCGCCGATGGTCTGCAGCTCACCGCGGGCCAGCATGGGCTTGAGGATGCTCGCGGCGTCGATCGCGCCCTCGGCGGCACCCGCACCCACGAGGGTGTGGAGCTCGTCGATGAACAGGATGATGTCGCCGCGGGTGCGGATCTCCTTGAGGACCTTCTTCAGGCGCTCCTCGAAGTCACCGCGGTAGCGGGAGCCGGCGACGAGCGCGCCGAGGTCCAGGGTGTAGAGGTGCTTGTCCTTGAGGGTCTCGGGCACCTCGCCCTTGACGATGGCCTGCGCCAGTCCCTCGACGACGGCGGTCTTGCCGACGCCGGGCTCGCCGATGAGGACCGGGTTGTTCTTGGTACGGCGGGACAGCACCTGCATGACCCGCTCGATCTCCTTCTCGCGCCCGATGACCGGGTCGAGCTTGGATTCGCGGGCCGCCTGGGTGAGGTTGCGGCCGAACTGGTCCAGGACGAGCGAGGTCGAAGGGGTGCCCTCGGCCGGGCCGCCGGCGGTGGCGGTCTCCTTGCCCTGGTAGCCCGAGAGCAGCTGGATGACCTGCTGACGGACCCGGTTGAGATCGGCGCCCAGCTTCACGAGGACCTGGGCGGCGACGCCCTCGCCCTCGCGGATCAGGCCGAGCAGGATGTGCTCGGTGCCGATGTAGTTGTGGCCGAGCTGGAGGGCCTCGCGGAGCGACAGCTCCAGGACCTTCTTCGCCCGCGGGGTGAAGGGGATGTGACCGGACGGCGCCTGCTGGCCCTGCCCGATGATCTCCTCGACCTGCTGGCGAACAGCCTCGAGCGAAATCCCGAGGCTCTCCAGGGCCTTAGCGGCGACACCCTCACCCTCGTGGATCAGACCCAGGAGGATGTGCTCGGTGCCGATGTAGTTGTGGTTGAGCATCCGGGCTTCTTCCTGAGCCAGGACGACAACCCGCCGCGCGCGGTCGGTGAACCTCTCGAACATCGTTATTCGCTCCTCAGAGCGGTCGGGCAGTTCGGGGTCGGTCCCCGCCCTGTCCTTCCGCATGCTAGTCCCGCGGGGCGGGACAGCTCATTCCAACTGCCGACATCCGTCCACGGCTCACCCCCGTCGTTGGGGAAAACCCGCCCTGCACAGCCGACAACTGCTCTAACCCGATGGTGCGAGACGATGTTCCCGCAGGCCAGACAGATACCCGTCTCACGAGTACGCCGATGGCGAACGGGAGCCGGGTTAATCAGCGTGTCGCCCCGATCCACTAGGAATGTCTTACCCGTGGGCACGGACACTCCATGCCCTCCACACCGGTTCCCTCCGCTACGGGCGAACACAGTTGCGTCTCAAATGCGGGACACCCCTCGGTGGAAGTTCACGCTCCGCACCTCCTGGTGCACGGTGCGTAACCCGCGGGCGTTTCGGGAGTTTGCTTGGACATGGCCCACACCGTCCCGCCGCCCCGCGCGCCGCTGGGCGCGTCGTACCGGTCCGGTGCCGCCCAGGCGGCCCTCGTCCACTGGTACGCGCACGTGCTCGGCTGGCCGGTGGCCGAGCCGGTGCCGGGGGGGCCGCCCGTCCAGTTGCTGACCGGTGTGCGCTTCGACGTCCTGGAGCTCCCGGCGGACGCGGGCTACGCGGTACTGCGGCGCGGCGTGCCGACCGGGCCCGTGGCCCTGATGGGACGGCGGATGCGGCTCCTGGTGGCCGCCGGGAGCGCGGACGAGCTGCCGGGGCTGCTCGAATGGCTGGAATGGGGCGGGGTCCCACTGGACCTCACCGCCCTCGGGGCCGGCGGTCGGATCACCGCGCCCGAGCCCCCCGGCCCGGCCGGGGGTGACCCGGCGGGGGCCGCCGTCTGGCTGCGGCCCCCGGAGCCGGGGTGCGAGGCACTGCTGCCGGCCCTGGCCGCCATGGGCGGCGGGACCGGCCGGGGAGCCCCCGGCGCGGCCGGGGCGGCTCCCGATCTGGCCCGGCTGGCGGGCGCCGCGGCGACCGAATGTCATCGCGCGCGGCTGGCCCGTACCGGGAACCCCGCTCGGGCGGGTCAGCCCTTGGCGTTCTCGTAGGCCTCACGGATCTCGGCGGGCACGCGGCCGCGGTCGTTCACGTTGAAGCCGTTCGCCTTCGCCCAGGCGCGGATCTCGGCGGTGTCGGGGCTGGCCACGGAAGCGGCACGACCCTTTCCACGGCCCGCGGCGGCCCTGCCGCCGGTGCGACGCCCGCTCTTGGTGTACGGCTCGAGCAGACCGCGGAGCTTGTCCGCGTTGGCGGTGGTGAGGTCGATCTCGTAGGACTTGCCATCCAGCGCGAACGTCACGGTCTCGTCCGCCTCGCCACCGTCGAGGTCGTCGACAAGAAGGACCTGAACCTTCTGTGCCACCGGATTTCCTTTCATCGAAAATGCAGTACGCGGAAAGGAAACCGCTTTTGCCTGGAAAACACAAACCCCCGGGAGAGGTTCAGGAGCTCCACACGACGGGAAACGCACGCGATTCGGACATAGGCCACGGCCGGACCGCCGGGCGGAATAGCCGGTACGAACGGGGTGTGATCGAGGGACTGCTTCCCGCACTCGTTCAGAGGTGCAGAAGCATCCGGCTGTTGCCCAAGGTGTTCGGCTTCACTCGTTCGAGACCCAGGAACTCGGCGACGCCCTCGTCATAGGAACGCAGGAGCTCACTGTAGACATCGGTGTCGACCGGCGTCTCGCCGATCTCGACGAAGCCGTGGTGCGCGAAGAAGTCGACTTCGAAGGTGAGGCAGAAAACCCGGCGCACGCCGAGCCAGCGGGCGGTCTGCAACAACTTGTCCAGCAGCTGATGCCCGACTCCGGCCCCCTTCAGCTCGCGGTCGACCGCGAGTGTGCGGACTTCGGCGAGGTCCTCCCACATGACGTGGAGGGCGCCGCAGCCCACGACCCGGCCGTCGAGCTCGCGTTCCGCGACCCAGAACTCCTGGATGTCCTCGTAAAGGGTCACCGGGGCTTTGTCGAGCAGGATGCGCTGGCCCACGTACTGGTCGAGCAGGCCGCGCAGGGCGGCCACATCCGTGGTGCGGGCCCGCCGGATCGTTACGGCTTTTGCATTCGCACCGGGAAACTCCTCCGGATGCGAATCGCCATGCTGTGCGTCCATGGGGGGACGCTATCGCCCCGCGTCCCCGGGCGGTGCGCCGGCATCGCCCGGGCCGTCCTCGTCGGGGGCTTCGGCCCCGTCGGCCCCGTCGGCGTCCTCCGCGGGCTGCACGATGCGCACGGCGTCGCGCAGCGCCTCCCGTTGCTCGGGCGACATCATGCCGAAGAAGGCGACGAGGGCGGCGGCCGGGTTGTCGCTCGTCTGCCAGGCTTCGTTCATCAGTGCGGCCGAGTAGGCGGCGCGGGTGGAGACCGCCGTATATCGATAGGCGCGGCCTTCGGCTTCCCGGCGGACCCAGCCCTTCTGATGGAGATTGTCCATAACGGTCATCACGGTGGTGTACGCGATGGACCGTTCCTTCTGGAGGTCCTCCAGCACTTCCCGAACGGTGACCGGGCGGTTCCACTGCCACACCCGCGTCATGACGGCGTCTTCGAGTTCTCCCAAGGGGCGAGGCACACCAGCACCATAGTGCGAGATGTCCAAAATTGCCCGGCTATTCGCGCGACGAAATCGCCGCACGCCGCGAAAGGCCGAGCCCGGCCCGGCCGGACCGGCGAACGCCGACGGGCCCCGCCGCAAGGAGGCGGGGCCCGTCGGAGAGAACCTGCGGTCGCGGTCGGGAGCGAAGCGGAACCCGCGCCGCGCCCCCGAAACCCGGACCCGGGAGAAACGGGAAGGGAACGGAGCTAGCTCTTGGCCTGCCGGGTCGCCTCGGCGCGGGCGAGCGCGGCGTCGACGGCCGCGTCTTCCTTCGCCTTGTTGGCGCCGCCCTGGCTCTTCACGATCGTCACGACGAGGGCGATGAAGAACGCGGCCATCACGATGGGGGGCACGAGCGCGGATACGTAGTCCATGCCCCTCAGCGTAGCTACCCGGCGGCCCGCCCCTCGGCAGGGGGCGCCGGCTTCCGCCGTGGCGGGAAGACTTCGCCGGGCGTCGGGATCGGCCGGTCGGGCCGCGGCGCCTTGGGCTCGGCCGGGGCGGGGTCGGGCCTGGGCTTCGGATCGGGCTGCGAGCGCTCCCCGCCGCCGGGCAGGGCCAGCAGCCGCAGCCGGGGCGCCGGCGTGAGGGCGGCGCCGAGCTTGGCGCGTACGGCCTTCTCGGCGAGCACCTGGCAGCGCTGCAGCAGCGCGGCGGCGACCCGGTTGCCGCGCAGGGCGCGCAGGGCGGCGAGGTCGTCGGGCACCGGCTGGTACCCGGCGGCCAGCGCGTCCTGGAGCATCTCCAGGTACCCGCCCAGGCTCCCGGGCAGGGCCTCCCGGTACCGGCGCAGGTCGTCGAGCAGGAAGGCTCTGAGCCGCTCGGCCTCACGCACGGCGTCATCGAGGGCCTGCGCGAGCCGCAGGCAGTCCTTGACCTCCCCGGGCGTCAGGGCCCGGTCGGTTCCGGAGTGGAGGGCATGGGCGAGGGACCGCCGGAGCACGACCAGCTCAGCAGCGCTGAAGGCCATGCCGCCGCGGGATCCGTAGGGCGTGGGCATGTCCAGAAGATACGCGCTAATCGGACAAAACCCCCTGACCGCGCGCTTCCCGGCGCGGCGGGCGGCGGACGGGCCGCGGCGGTGCCCCCGGGGCCACGGCGGGCGGGCCCGCCGGCGCGTCACCCGACGTCGGCGCCCGGCGGGGCGGGGGGCTCGGCCACCCGCCCCGGCCGGGGGCCGGCCGCTACGAGAACGCGCCCACGTTCCGCTCGTACACGAGCCGGAGGCCGATCAGGGTCAGCCACGGCTCGTGGTCGTCGATGACCGTGGACTCGCCGAGGACCATCGGCGCGAGGCCGCCCGTGGCGATGACGCGGACGTCGGAGGGGTCCCCGTCGGGGCCGACGAGCTCCCGGGTCATGCGGGTGACGACGCCGTCGACCTGGCCCGCGAAGCCGTAGACGATGCCGGACTGCATGCACTCGACGGTGTTCTTGCCGATCACCTTGCGCGGCCGGGCCAGTTCGATCTTGCGCAGCTGCGCGCCGCGCACGCCGAGCGCCTCGACCGAGATCTCGATGCCCGGCGCGATGACCCCGCCGAGGTACTCGCCCTTCGCCGACACCGCGTCGAAGGTCGTGGCCGTACCGAAGTCGACGACGATCGCCGGGCCCCCGTACAGCTCGACGGCGGCCAGCGCGTTGACGATGCGGTCGGCGCCGACCTCCTTCGGCTGGTCGGTCAGGATCGGGATGCCGGTCTTGACGCCCGGCTCGACGAGGACGGCCGGCACGTCCCCGTAGTAGCGCCGGGTGACCTCGCGCAGCTCGTGCAGGACGGACGGCACCGTCGAGCAGATCGCGACGCCGTGGATCCCGTCGCCCAGCTCGCTGCCGAGCATCGGGTGCATGCCCATCAGGCCCTGCATCAGGACGGCCAGCTCGTCGGCGGTGCGCCGCGGGTCGGTCGAGATGCGCCAGTGCTCGACGATCTCCTCGCCGTCGAAGAGCCCCAGCACCGTCTGGCTGTTGCCGGCGTCGATGGTGAGCAGCATCAGCGCGCTGCCTCTCGCAGGTCGAGGCCGATGTCGAGGACGCGCACGGAGTGGGTGAGGGCGCCCACGGCGAGGTAGTCGACGCCGGTGTCGGCGTACGCGCGGGCGTTGTCGAGGGTCAGGCGGCCGGAGGACTCCAGGACCGCACGGCCCTTGTTGTGCTCCCGGTTGAGGATCACGGCCTCCTCGGTCTCCATCGGCGTGAAGTTGTCGAGCAGGATCAGGTCGGCGCCGGCGTCCATGACCTCGCGGGCCTGGTGCAGGGTGTCGACCTCGACCTCGATGGGCAGGTCCGGCCACATCTCGCGGACGGCCTTGAACGCCTGGGCGACGCCGCCGGCGGCCACCACGTGGTTGTCCTTGACCAGGGCCGCGTCCGAGAGCGACATGCGGTGGTTGACGCCGCCGCCGCAGCGGACCGCGTACTTCTCCAGGGCGCGCAGGCCGGGCGTGGTCTTGCGGGTGTCGCGCACGCGCGCCGCGGTGCCCTCCAGGACGTCGGCCCAGGCGCGGGTGGCGGTGGCGATGCCGGACAGCCGGCCCAGGAGGTTCAGGGCGCTGCGCTCGCCGGTGAGCAGGTCGCGGGTGCGGGCGGTGACGGAGAGCAGCACCTGGCCGGGCTCGACGCGGTCGCCGTCCTCGGCGTGCCGCTCGACCTCGAACGCCTCCTCGCAGACGACCGACAGCACGGCCTCGGCGATCCGCAGGCCGGCGACCGTGCCGGCCTCGCGGGCGGTGAAGTCGGCGGTGGCGACGGCGTCTTCGGGGACGGTGGCGACGGTGGTGACGTCCTCGCCGCCGTCGAGGTCCTCGGAGAGCGCCATGTGGGCGACGTCCTCGACCTCGATCGGGTCCAGGCCGGCGTCGGCCAGCAGCTGCGCGAGGGCCGGGTCCAGGCCGGACTCGGCGGGGCCGCAGCCGCAGTCGTCGCCGCAGCCCTCTTCGTTCTGCACAAGGGGGAGTTCGGGGGTGCTCACGGTCACTGCTCCTGCGTCAGGGGGTGGCGTACGGAAGGCTCTTCGGAGCGCCCGGGGCGCTCGCTGCAGTCGGAGCGCCGGTCGGGCCGCTCCTCGGGCATCGGCACCAGGGCCGACGGCCCGTCCACCGGCGGGAGGTCCGCCGTCGGGGTCGTGGCGACGACCAGGGCGCGCCGCCGGGTCGCCGACAGCCGTACGACGATGTGGCGTCGCCAGGCGGCGTCCTCGCGGTCGGGGTGGTCCTCGCGCCAGTGGCAGCCGCGGGTCTCCTCGCGGCGGCGGGCGGCCGCGACCAGCACCCGGGCCACGCACAGGAGGTTGGTGGCCTCCCACGTGTCGGTGCCGGGCTCGGCCGTCTTGCCGTGCGTCTCCAGTTCGTTGAGAGCGCGGCAGTACAGGGACTCCAGTGCGTCGGCCGCGTCCTGGAGGCTGTCGGCGGAGCGCAGCACGCCCGCGCCCTCGGTCATGATGCGCTGCACCTCGAAGCGGGCGTCGCCGGGCAGCAGCGGGCCGGTGGACGGCACGGGTATGCCGGGGCCGGCCGAGGTGAGTTCGCCGGCGGCGGCGCGGGCGGTGATGTCCGCCGCGATGCGCTCGGCGAACACCAGCCCCTCCAACAGGGAGTTGGAGGCCAGCCGGTTGGCGCCGTGGACGCCGGTGCAGGCCACCTCGCCGCACGCGTAGAGGCCGGGGACGGTGGTCCGGCCGCGCAGGTCGGTCCGTACGCCGCCGCTCGCGTAGTGCGCGGCGGGGGCGACCGGGATCGGCTGGGTGACGGGGTCGATGCCGTGGGCGCGGCAGGCGGCGAGGATGGTGGGGAAGCGCTGCTCCCACATGGCGGCGCCGAAGTGCCGGGCGTCCAGGTACATGTTCTGCGCGCCCTGCTCCTGCATGCGGCGCATGATGCCCTTGGCGACGATGTCGCGGGGGGCCAGTTCGGCGAGTTCGTGCTGCCCGACCATGAAGCGGACCCCGTCCGCGTCGACGAGGTGGGCGCCTTCGCCGCGCACCGCCTCGGAGACCAGGGGCTGCTGGCCCTCGACGTCGGGTCCGAGGAAGAGCACCGTCGGGTGGAACTGGACGAACTCGAGGTCGGAGACCTCGGCCCCGGCGCGCAGCGCGAGCGCGACGCCGTCGCCGGTGGAGACGGCGGGGTTGGTGGTGGCGGAGAAGACCTGGCCCATGCCGCCGGTCGCCAGGATCACGGCGGGGGCGTGGACGGCGCCGACGCCGTCGTGCTGGCCCTCGCCCATGACGTGCAGGGTGACGCCGGCGGTGCGGCCGGCCGCGTCCTGGAGGAGGTCGAGCACGAGGGCGTTCTCGATGGTCTCGATGCCGGAGGCGTGGACGGCCTCGACGAGGGCGCGGGAGATCTCGGCGCCGGTGGCGTCGCCGCCGGCGTGCGCGATGCGGCGGCGGTGGTGGCCGCCCTCGCGGGTCAGCTCTATCTCGCCGGTGGTGGCGTCGCGGTCGAACTCGGCGCCGGCGGCCATCAGGCGGCGCACCGCGTCGGGGCCCTCGGTGACCAGCAGCCGTACGGCGCTCTCGTCGCACAGTCCGGCGCCGGCGACCAGGGTGTCGTCCAGGTGCTGCTCGGGGGTGTCGCCCTCGCCGAGGGCGGCGGCGATGCCGCCCTGGGCCCAGCGGGTGGAGCCGTCGTCGAGCCGGGCCTTGGTGACGACGACCGTACGGCGGCCGGCGGCGGCGCAGCGCAGGGCGGCGGTCAGGCCGGCGACGCCGGAGCCGATGACCACGACGTCCGCCCCGATCGCCCAGCCGGGGGCGGGGGCGTGCAGGCGTATGCCGGTGGCGGTGCCCGTGCCCGGGCCGGTGGCTCTGTTGGCCGGGGTGCGGCCGGTGCTGCTCACAGGTGTGCTCCGTCTGCCGTACGGTCCCCCGAGGGCGGGGCGGCGGTCGCGGCTGCGGTTCCGACGGCGTCCACGGGGCCGAATTCCAGGGGGATGTTGTCGATGAGCCGGGTCGTGCCGACCTTCGCGGCGACGGCCAGCACGGCCGTCCCGGTGAAGGCGTCGGGGACCTCGGTGAAGGTGGCGGGGTCGACCAGCGCGACGTAGTCGAGGGCCAGGGGCGGTTCGGCGGCGGCCGCGTCGGCCAGGACGGCCCCGGCGGCGGCCCGGACGGCCGCGGGCAGTCCGGCGGCGGCCACGGACACGGCGTGCGCGTCGGCGGAGGCACGGGACTCGCCCATCTTGGCGAGGGCGGCGGCCCGTTCGTCGGTGGTGGGCGCGGTGGAGGCGCGCGCGACGAGGGCGTACTGGGCGGCCAGCCGGTCGCGGCCAGCGAAGAGGGCGCGGGAGAGGGCGAGGGCGGTGCCCCGCTCGGCCTCCGACAGGTAGCGGTTGCGGCTGGAGAGGGCCAGGCCGTCACCCTCGCGGACGGTCGGTACGCCCACGATCTCGACCGGGAAGTTGAGGTCGCTCACCATGCGCCGGATGAGGGCGAGCTGCTGCGCGTCCTTCTGGCCGAACAGGGCGGTGTCGGGGCGGGTCAGGTGCAGCAGCTTGGCGACGACGGTGAGCATGCCGTCGAAGTGGCCGGGGCGGGTGGCACCTTCGAGGCGCTCGCCCATCGGGCCGGCGGTGACGCGCACCTGCGGCTCGCCGCCCGGGTAGACCTCGTCGACGCCGGGGGCGAAGACGGCGTCGGCGCCGGCCGCGCCCGCGATGTCGACGTCGGAGTCGAGGGTGCGGGGGTAGCGGTCGAGGTCCTCGTGCGGGCCGAACTGGAGCGGGTTGACGAAGACGGTGACCACGACCTGGCCGTCGGGGCCGGCGAGGTCCCGGGCGGTGCGGACGAGCGTGGCGTGGCCTTCGTGGAGGGCGCCCATCGTCATGACGACGGTGCGGCGGCCCTTCGCGTCGGCGCGCAGGGCGTGCAGCTCTGCGGCCGTGCGGAGCACCGGCGGCAGCTGGCGGTTCATCGTTCCCCTCCCTGGGGGCCGTCGGGACCGTCGGGGCCGTGGCGGCCGTCGGGGACGTCGTCCGTACCGACGCCGAGCACGCCGAGCAGGTCCTCGGCGAGTTCCGGCTTGAGCAGCCCGTGCGCGAGGGCGCGGTCCGCGGTGGCGCGGGCCATCGCGAGGTAGCCCGCGACGCTGGCGGGAGAGTGCTTGCGCAGCTCCGCCACGTGGGCGGCGACCGTGCCGGCGTCGCCGCGCGCGACCGGCCCGGTCAGGGCCGCGTCGCCGGAGCGCAGGGCGTTGTCGAGGGCGGCGCCGAGGAGCGGGCCGAGCATCCGGTCGGGGTGGCCGACACCGGCCTTGCCGAGCAGTTCCATGGCCTGGGCCACGAGCGTGACGAGGTGGTTCGCGCCGAGGGCGAGGGCCGCGTGGTACAGCGGCCGGGCCTCCTCGGCGATCCACTCCGGCTCGCCGCCCATCTCGATGACCAGGGCCTCGGCGGCCAGCCGCAGTTCCTCGGGGGCGGTCACCCCGAAGGAGCAGCCGGCGAGCCGCTGCACGTCGACCGAGGTTCCGGTGAACGTCATGGCGGGGTGCAGGGCCAGCGGCAGCGCGCCGGCGCGGCGTGCGGGGTCGAGGACGGCGGTGCCGTACCGGCCGGAGGTGTGCACGAGCAGCTGGCCGGGGCGGACGGCCCCGGTGGCGGCCAGGCCCTCGACGAGCCCGGGCAGGGCGTCGTCGGGGACGGTCAGCAGTACCAGGTCGGCCATCTCCAGCACCTGGGACGGCGGTACGAGGGGCACTCCGGGCAGCAGGGCCTCGGCCCGGCGCCGGGACGCGTCGGAGACGCCCGACACGGCGACCGGGTGGTGCCCGGCGAGCTGGAGCGAGGCGGCCAGGGCGGGGCCGACACGGCCCGCACCGACGACTCCGACGGTGAGCCGGGCGGGGCGGGGCTGCTGGGTTGGGTTCACGCGGGGCGGGCCTTCCGTTCCAGTCCGCGGGGGGTACCGGACGATACGTCGCCATGCTAGCCGCTGGCCCCCCGGCCGGAATTTCCGTGGCCGGGCGCGCCCGGGCGGGTGATGATCGGCCGTATGACGGACGCGCGGCGCGATGGCGCAGAGGATGCAGAGGGTGCGGCGGAAGTGGGGAACGTGGCGGACGTACCGGAGGGGAGCCCCGGCGCGGAGCCGGACGCCGAGGAGGCCGCCGCGCGCCGGCGCCGGGCCGCCTGGCGGGCTGCCGAGCGGATCCTGACCCGGAACGTGGTGGACCGGACCCTCGGCGAGCAGCTGGCCGACCTGGCGGCCTGGGCGGAGCACGGCTACGACCTGGACGAGCCGGGCGACAAGTACGGCGACGGGGTCGTGGCCGAGCTGGAGCGCCGGGTCGCGGAGCTGCTCGGCAAGGAGGCGGCGGCGTTCTTCCCCTCCGGCACGATGGCCCAGCAGGTGGCGCTGCGCTGCTGGGCGGGCCGGACCGGCAACCCGGTCGTGGCCCTGCACCCCGAGTCCCACCCGGAGCGGTGGGAGGGCGAGGCCCTCTCGGTCGTGTCGGGGCTGCGCGTCGTCCACACCACGACCGAGGCCCGGCAGCCGACGGCCGACGAGGTGCGCGAGCTGCCCGAGCCGTTCGGGACCCTGATGGTGGAGCTGCCGCTGCGCGACCCCGGCTTCCTGCTGCCCTCCTGGGAGGAGCTGACCGAGCTGGTGGAGGCGGCGCGCGAGCGGGAGGCGGTCGTGCACTTCGACGGGGCTCGGCTGTGGGAGACCACGGAGCACTTCGGGCGGCCGCTGTCGGAGATCGCGGACCTGGCGGACAGCGTGTACGTGTCGTTCTACAAGTCCCTCGGCGGGTTCTCGGGCGCGGCGCTGGCGGGGGACGCCTCGCTGGTGGCGGAGGCGCGGGTGTGGCGGCACCGGTACGGCGGCCAGGTGTTCCGGCAGTTCCCGCAGGCCCTGTCGGCGCTCGCCGGACTGGAGCGGGAGCTGCCGCGGCTGCCGGGGTACGTGGCGCACGCGAAGGTGGTGGCCGAGGGACTGCGGGCGGGGTTCGCGGAGGCGGGGGTGCCGTGGTTCCGGCTGGTGCCGGAGGCGCCGGCGACGCACCAGTTCCACGTGTGGCTGCCGTACGGGGCCGATCTCCTGACGGAGGCCGCGGTCCGACAGGCGGAGTCCACGCGGACGGCGCTCTTCGGCCGGTTCTTCGCCGACGGCCCGCCCGGGCTGGCGGTCACGGAGGTGACGGTGGCCTCGGAGGCGCTGTCCTGGTCCGCCGACGACGTCCGCCGCGCGGTCCTCGACTTCGTCGAGGAGGTACGGGCGCTCGTCTGACCCGGACCGGCGCCCGGGACCCCGCCGGCCGCTGCCGGAAGGCGACCCCGGGCGCCGCCGGACGTACGGGGACAATGGCCCGATGGGCGTGACCATCGACATCGGCGGGCTGGAGCACGGGCGGATCGTGTTCGCCCCGTCCCCGCTCGCGGAGCTGTGCATGGTGCTGCACGCGCTCGCGCAGCCCGCCCACCACCCGAACCTGGCCTCCTGGACCACGGCCACCGCCGCCCGGCTCGACCCGTGCCTGGCGGACCGGCTGCTGGAGGCCGGGTTCCTGTGGCAGGTGTCGTACTCGGACGTCTTCATGCCCTTCGCGGGACTGCCCGCGGCCACCGACGGCCCCCGCCTGCCCGGCGCGACGCTGGCCGAGGAGCTCGACCTGCTCGACCGGCTGCCGGACGAGCGGTTCGTCGCGGCCGCCCTGGAACACTGCGCGCTCGCCCACTACAACGAGGGCGGCGGCCCCTCCCCCCTGACCGACCCGGCCGCCCGCACCCGCGCGCTGGAGGCGGCCGCCGCCCGGGGGCCGCGGCAGCTCGGGTTCACGCACCGGCTGCTGGCCGAGCCCGGGACCGTACGGGCCTGGCTGCGCCGGCTGCTCGAGGACTGCGAGGAGGCCTTCTTCGGGGAGACCTGGCGGCGCATCTCGCCGGGGCTGACGGCCCACGCCCGCCACCAGACCGAGCTGCTGCGCCGCAAGGGCCTGGCGGCGGCGCTGGCGGGGGTCTCCACCGCCCTGTCCGTGGACCCGGCCGGGTCCGTGATCACCGTCGACAAGATGACCACCGGCGACACCTCCGCCGTCGACCCGGAGCTCGGCCCCGGACTGGTCATGGTCCCGTCCACCTTCGGCTGGCCCCACCTGCTGGTGCTGCACGCCGCCGGCTGGCGGCCGGTGGTGCAGTACCCGGTGCGCTCCGCGGAGCTGCCGGGCCCGGGCCCGGTGGAGCTGCTGCAGCGTCGGATGGAGGCCCTCGCGCACCCGATGCGCATGCGGCTGTGCCGGAGCCTGGCGCGCGGGCCCGCCACCACGGGAGAGTTGGCGAACACGTACGGGATCAGCGCCCCGGAGGTCTCCCGCCACCTGTCGGTGCTGAAGAGGGCCGGGCTGCTGACCACCCGCCGGCAAGGACGCTACGTCCAGCACCAGTTGGACCTCGGCACGGTGGCGCGACTGGGCTCCGACCTCGTCGAGGGCATCCTGCGCTGACCCGGCGGCGGGCGCAGCCGGCGCCCCCTGCCCACGGGTGGCGGCCCGCCGGCCGCCACCCGTGTCGCTCCGGCCCCAACGGCCCAGCGCTTCCCCCTGATGCCGGGTCAACACTCGCGCCCCACTACTCCGGTACCGATATATGGAATTCATCAACCGGAATCAGCGAAAAGCCTGGCGAGACCGGGCGGCACCCGCATAACGTGCGTGCACCGCGCGTCCCAGCTCCACGCCCCACCCCAGTGCACTCCCCTGCCTGCCGTGTGAAAGGACGTCCATGCCCGCACGCCGTATAGCCGCCGCCACCGCCGCCCTGGCGGCCGCCGCCCTCGTCTCCCCGCTGCTCATCGCGGGCCCCGCCGGCGCCACCCCCGGCGACGGGAGCCCCAGCTGGGCCAACAAGGGCGACGCGCTGGCCAGGAAGCTCGTGAAGGACTCCACCGCGAAGGCCGCCTTCAAGCACCTCCAGACGCTGCAGTCCATCGCGGACTACAACGGCGGCACCCGGGTGGCCGGCTCGAAGGGCCACGAGCAGTCCGCGAAGTACGTCGAGGCGGTGCTGCGCGGCGCCGGCTACAAGCCGGTCCGGCACGAGTTCGACTTCGTCTACACGGCCCCGATCGCCGAGACGCTGAAGGTGGTCTCCCCCACCCCGCGGGACGTCGCGATCAAGCTGATGACGTACACGGCGAGCGGCCCGGAGGGCGGCATCACCGGGCAGCTCGCGGCGGTCCCGGTGGACGCCGACAACACCAACGGCTGCGACGCCGGGGACTACGCCACCGGCAACTACGCCGGCAGGATCGTCCTGATCAAGCGCGGCGGCTGCACCTTCGCGGCCAAGCAGGCCAACGCGGCGGCCGCGGGCGCCATCGGCGCGATCGTCTACAACAACACCGCCGGCACCCTCAACGGCACCCTGGCCGACCCGAACGTCGGCAAGATCCCCACCGGTGGCCTCACCCAGGCCGACGGCGAGGCGCTGGCCGCCGAGATCGCGGCCGGCCCGGTCACCGTGAACCTGGACATCCGGGAGATCCACGAGACCCGGAAGACCTTCAACGTGGTCGCCGAGACCCCCGGCGGCGACCCGGACGACACGGTCTTCCTCGGCGCCCACCTCGACTCCGTCACCGCGGGCCCCGGCATCAACGACAACGGCTCCGGGTCTGCCGGCATCCTGACGGTGGCCCAGCAGCTGGCCAAGTCGAAGGAGAAGGTCAAGAACAAGGTCCGCTTCGCCTGGTGGTCGGCGGAGGAGTTCGGCCTGCTGGGCTCCGAGGCGTACGTCGACTCGCTCTCCGAGGCGCAGAAGAAGCAGATCAAGCTGTACCTGAACTTCGACATGATCGCCTCGCCGAACGCCGCGTACTTCGTCTACGACGGCGACGACTCGGACGGCGTGGGCTCCGGCCCCGGCCCCGAGGGCTCCGCGCAGATCGAGAAGGGCATCAACGACTTCCTGACCTCGCAGAACATCCCGCACGAGGGCACGGACTTCACCGGCCGCTCCGACTACGGGCCGTTCATCGGCGCGGGCGTCCCGTCCGGCGGTACGTTCACCGGCGCCGAGGGCATCAAGACGGAGGCCCAGGCCGCCAAGTACGGCGGCACGGCGGGCGTCGCCTACGACGTGAACTACCACGCCAAGGGCGACGACATCACCAACATCAACATGCCGGCCTTCGACGTGAACATCGACGTCATCGCGGACGCGGTCGGCCACTACGCCTACGACCTCGCGCCCCTGACGCAGCCGGTGACCTCCACCCCGACCGGCGGCAGCGGCAGCGGCGGCGGCCTGCACGAGGGCCACGACGTGACGGAGTAACGGCACGGAACACGCACGGAGGGGGTGCCGCCACGGCCGTGGCGGCACCCCCTCCGTGCGTCAGAGCACCCGCCCGATCCCCCGCGTCTCCACCAGCCACCCGAAGTCCCCCAGGCCCCCGCGCGCCGTGAGCTCCGCCGCCTCGCCCGCGCCCGCCAGGGCGCGGACGTAGGCCGCCGGGTCCGTCGCGGCCAGGGACAGCGGCGGCCGCGCCCCCGACACCCCCAGCTCCGCCAGCGCCGCGCGCTGCGTCAGCAGCACCGCGTCCGGACCGGCGCACGCGTCCAGCGCCACGTGGGCGGTGACGTCGCAGCTGCCGTCCGGGACCGGGCGTACCTCGCGGCCGCCGCGGAAGCCGGTGAGCGTGCCGTACGGAGGCCGCTCGGCGCGCGCGTGCGCGTAGTCGACGGCCACCGCCAGGCCCCGCACCACGCAGCCGGCCGCCGCGGACCACGCCTCGTCGCGCGGGCGGCCGATCTCGGCCCGCCCGCCGTCGCGCCAGCCCGGCCACCACCGCTCCAGCCAGTCGCGGTCCGCCCCGGCGACCGGCCCGCCGGGCTCCTCGGAGCCGTCCTCGGCGACCAGCACGTACCGGCCGTCCTCGGCGACGTCGAGCGGGACGTTGTCCAGCCACTCGTTGGCGAACAGCAGCCCCGCCACCCCGGCCGGCGGCCGGGGCCGCCACTCGATCCGCGGGTCCAGGCCGGCCGGGCGCGGGGCGAGGTCCACGGCGTACGGGCGCACGCGCGCGGCCGTGGCCGCCGGCAGCGCGGCCAGCACCCCGGTGATCAGCTCCCCGCGCCCGGCGGCCATGTCGACGAACGCCAGCTCCGGCGGCCCCCCGAGGGCCCCGTCCACCCGGCGCAGCAGCTCGGCCACCGCCGCGGCGTACAGGGGGGAGGCGTGCACGGAGGTGCGGAAGTGGCCGGCGGGACCCGGGCCCTGCGGGCGCACGTAGAAGCCGTCCGGCCCGTACAGGGCCCGCTCCATCGCCCGCCGCCAGCCCACCGGCCCGGCCGGCTCCGCCGCCCCGCTCCCCAGATCACCGCTCATGCGCACAAAGGTAGGTGCACCCGGAGGGGCGGGAGGTACTCCACCTTGGGGAGTAGGAGCCCGCGGAGAGAGATCGCCCCTGCGGTTGACTCCGGCACCTATCCCCCTTCCCTACTCTGGGTTACGTGCAGCGCTTCTACGACTTCCTCCGCAGACACCCGACGGGCGTCGACAGCTTCTGGGCTGTGCTGCTCTTCGGCGTCTCGACGCTGGAGGTCGCCTCGGAGCACGGCTCGGTGCCGGCCCGGCTGCTGGCGATGGTCTCGGTGACCGCGCTCTGCGCGGTCACGGCCCTGCGCCGGCGCTTCACCGCCGCCATGTACTGGCTGGCGGTGGGCGCGGGGGCGTTCCAGCTCGCGGCGGACGTCCAACCCCACATGGCGGACGTGGCCATGCTCCTCATCCTCTACACGGTCGCCGCCTCCGCCGAGGTGCCCCGATGGCTCTCCCGGGTCGCCTTCGGCTCCGGTCTCCTGGCCGCCCCGCTGGCGGCCCTGCGCTGGGGCTTCACCGGGGCCAACCCCACCAACGACATCGCGACGCCGCTCATGGCGACCGTGCCGTTCGCGCTGGCCTGGGTGCTGGGCGACTCGATCCGCACCCGGCGGGCGTACTTCGCGCAGCTGGAGGAGAAGAACCGCCGGCTGGAGAAGGAGCGCGAGGCCCAGGCGAAGGTGGCGGTGGCCGCAGAGCGCGCCCGGATCGCCCGCGAGCTGCACGACGTCGTCGCGCACAACGTCTCGGTGATGGTGGTGCAGGCGGACGGCGCGGCGTACGTCATCGACATGGCGCCGGAGCAGGCCAAGCAGGCCCTGGAGACGATCTCCACCACCGGTCGTCAGGCGCTGGCCGAGATGCGCCGCCTGCTGGGCGTGCTGCGCACCGGCGAGCCGCAGGACTCCGAGGACTACGTGCCCCAGCCGGACGTGGAACAGATCGAGGTCCTGGTCGAACAGGTCCGGCAGGCCGGCCTCGTGGTGGACTTCGACGTCGAGGGCACCCCGCGCCCGCTGCCCAGCGGCGTGGAGCTGACCGCGTACCGGATCGTGCAGGAGGCCCTCACCAACACGCGCAAGCACGGCGGCCCCGAGGCGAAGGCCCGGGTGCGCCTGGTCTACTTCGACGACGGGCTCGGCCTGCTGGTCGAGGACGACGGCCGGGGCGCGGCGCACGAGCTGTACGAGGACGGCGGCGCGGACGGTGCCGGGCACGGACTGATCGGCATGCGGGAGCGGGTCGGCATGGTGGGGGGCACGCTGGACGCGGGTCCCCGGCCCGGCGGCGGCTTCCGGATCAGTGCGCTGCTGCCGCTGAAGGGGAAGTCCTGACGCGTGGGCGGGCCGGGCGGGCCGGCAGGTCCTGACAGGGCCGTAGAGGCACAGGGCCGTAGGGGCCCCGAACCAAAGGGATAGGGATTACGGGATGTCCATCCGAGTCATGCTGGTCGACGACCAGGTGCTGCTGCGCACCGGTTTCCGGATGGTCCTCGCGGCCCAGCCGGACATGGACGTGGTCGCGGAGGCGGGCGACGGCCTGGAGGCGCTGGAGGTGCTGCGGGCGACGACGGTCGACGTGGTGCTGATGGACGTCCGCATGCCGAAGCTCGACGGGGTCGAGGCCACGCGCCGTATCTGCGAGCAGGAGAACCACCCCAAGGTCATCATCCTGACCACCTTCGACCTGGACGAGTACGCGTTCTCCGGGCTGAAGGCGGGGGCCAGCGGCTTCATGCTGAAGGACGTGCCGCCGGCGGAGCTGCTGGCGGCCATCCGCTCCGTGCACAGCGGCGACGCGGTGGTCGCCCCGTCCACGACCCGGCGGCTGCTGGACCGGTTCGCGCCGATGCTGCCGACGACCACGGCGGAGCCGCAGCACAAGGAGCTGGAGCGGCTGACCGATCGCGAGCGCGAGGTCATGCTGCTGGTGGCGCAGGGGCTGTCGAACGGCGAGATCGCGGCCCGGCTGGTGCTGTCGGAAGCCACCGTCAAGACGCACGTGGGGCGCATCCTGACCAAGCTGGGCCTGCGCGACCGCGTCCAGGTCGTGGTGCTGGCGTACGAGACCGGGATGGTGCGGGCGGGCAGCGGGCCGGCGGCCTGACGCCCGACCGCCGACGGGGCTACGGGCGGTCCGCGGGGGCGTCCCGCGGACCGCGGCCCTATGTCATCCAGCGGTCGGGGCGGGCGGTGCGCCGGCCCGTCCGGGACCGCTCCGCCTGGGCGGCCAGCAGCTCCGCGGCCTCGCCGGCCGGGCGCAGCCGGGCGGTGACCGTCTTGTCGGCGCCGGTGTCCACGGCCACGTCCGCCACGCCCATGGCCCGCTCCCACGGCCCCTGGGTGAGGCGGACGCTCTGCACCTTGGCGTGCGGCACGATCGCCGTGCGCCGGCACAGCAGCCCGCCGCGCACCGCGAACACCGCCGGCGAGACGGCCAGCCCGTAGCCGCGCCACCACACGGGGACCACCCACCGGGCGCCCCGGCGGGGCGCGGGGGCGAAGGCCAGCGCGCCCAGGTCCACCCCGGGCAGCACGCACGCGATCACCCGCTCGGCTGCGGCCCGCTCGGCGACCGGCACCAGGACGTCGTTCTTGGAGCCGGCCACGGCCAGCTCCACCCGCACCCAGCCGAGCCGCCGCCACAGCAGCGGCTCGACCAGCCGCACGGTCTGCACGCGGCCCGGCGGGACGGTCTCGTGGGCCTTGTCGAGCAGGCCGTGGTCGAGGCGCAGCCCGTCGGGGGACTCGGCGACCGTCCAGTCGAACTCCGTCAGGAACCGGCCGGCGCTGGCCTGCCACACGGCGCCCAGGATCGGCAGCAGGACCACCAGCCCGGCCCACGGGCTGTCGCTGAAGCGCCACACCACGAGCGGCGCCAGCAGCCCGGCGACCAGCGCGCCCAGCACCGACAGGCTCAGCGCGAGCGAGAGCACCAGCTGCCGGGGCGCCAGCCGCAGCAGTTCGCGCACCGGGGCCTCGCCGACCTCGACCGCCGCCTCGGGGGCGAAGCCGGCCGCCCGGGCCAGCAGTTCCGCGCGCAGCGCCCGGGCCTCCTTCTCCCCGAGGTAGGCCAGCTCGTCCTTCTCCTCGGTGCCGACCACGTCCAGCTTGAGCTGGGCCACGCCGGCGATCCGGGCCAGCAGCGGCTGGGTGACGTCCACCGCCTGGAGCCGGTCGAGGCGGATGTGGGCGGTGCGGCGGAAGACCAGTCCGGTGCGGATGCGCAGCTCGGTGTCGGTGACCGCGAAGTGGGTGAACCACCAGCTGAGGAAGCCGTAGAGCCCCGCGAGCGGGATCGCGAGGCCCACCGCGAGGGCGCCCCAGCCGGTCGACAGGCCCGTGCTCCACTCGCGCGCCCGCTCCGGGTTCTGCACGAAGAGGCCCGCGACGAGGGCGATCGGGGCCCAGGCGCGGCGCAGCGGGGTGACCGGGTGCAGCCGCCGCTCCGGGGCGGCGGCGCGCGCTTCCGCTTCCGTACTGCTCACAGGCCCGCCGACCTCGCCTCGCCCAGCTCGGTCAGCCGGTCGCGCAGCCGCTCCGCCTCGTGCGGGTCCAGGCCGGGGATGCGGGCGTCCGTGGCCGCGGCCGCCGTGTGCAGCTGTACGGAGGCCAGACCGAAGCGCCGCTCCAGCGGGCCCGAGGTGACCTCGACCAGCTGCATCCGGCCGTACGGGACCACCGTCTCCTCCCGCCACAGCACGCCCCGGCTGATCAGCAGGTCGTCGGCGCGCTCGGCGTACCGCCACGAGCGCCAGTTGCGCCCCAGCACCACCCAGCCCCAGGCGAGCACCGCCAGCGGCAGCAGCGCGCACGCCGCCCAGGCCGGCCCCGCCAGCACGCCGGGCAGCACCCCCGCCACGACGGCCGCCGCGCCCAGCCAGACCGCCAGCAGCAGGCGCCGCATGGTGAGCAGCCCGCCCGGCAGGCCGGTCCACTCGGGCTCCGCCCCGGACACCGCCGCCCCGGGCGCCGCCCCCGTCCCCGTCCCCGCCCCGCTCCCCGTCCCCGTCTCCATCCCCCCAGAGTAGGGCTGCGGCCGGGGATCGAGCGGGGGCTGAGAGACTGTTCCCATGACGGAGACCACGGTCGGCATCGGCGGTGCCGCGGAGAGCACCGACATGGTGCTCAACATCGGCCCCCAGCACCCTTCCACGCACGGCGTGCTGCGCCTGCGCCTCGTCCTGGACGGCGAGCGGATCCGCTCGGCCGAGCCCGTCGTCGGGTACATGCACCGGGGCGCGGAGAAGCTGTTCGAGGCCCGTGACTACCGGCAGATCGTGATGCTGGCCAACCGCCACGACTGGCTGTCGGCCTTCTCGAACGAGCTGGGCGTCGTCATGGCCGTCGAGCGGATGCTGGGCATGGAGGTGCCCGAGCGCGCGGTGTGGATGCGCACGCTGCTGGCCGAGCTCAACCGCGTCCTGAACCACCTGATGTTCCTGGGGTCGTACCCGCTCGAACTGGGCGGCATCACCCCGATCTTCCACGCGTTCCGCGAGCGCGAGGAGCTCCAGGCCGTCATGGAGGAGATCTCCGGCGGCCGCATGCACTACATGTTCAACCGCGTCGGCGGCCTCAAGGAGGACCTGCCGCTGGGCTGGACGGGCCGGGCCCGGGCCGCGATCGAGGACGTCACCTCGCGCATGTCCGTGTACGACGACCTGGTCCGCGGCAACGAGATCTTCCGCGGCCGGACCCGCGGGGTGGGCGTGCTGTCCGCCGAGGCCGTGCACGCCTACGGGGTCAGCGGGCCGATCGCGCGTGCCTCGGGCGTCGACTTCGACCTGCGCCGCGACGAGCCGTACCTGGCGTACGGCGAGCTCCAGGACGTGCTCAAGGTCGTCACCCGGCAGGAGGGCGACTGCCTGGCCCGCTTCGAGTGCCTGCTGGACCAGACGCACAACGCGCTGGAGCTGGCCGAGGCCTGCCTCGACCGGCTGGAGCAGCTGCCGCCCGGGCCGATCAACCAGCGGCTGCCGAAGGTCCTGAAGGCGCCCGAGGGCCACACGTACGCGTGGACCGAGAACCCGCTGGGCATCAACGGCTACTACCTCGTCTCGAAGGGCGAGAAGACGCCGTACCGGCTCAAGCTGCGTTCGGCCTCGTACAACAACATCCAGGCGCTGACCGAGCTGCTGCCCGGCACCCTGGTGGCCGACATGGTCGCGATCCTCGGCTCGATGTTCTTCGTCGTCGGCGACATCGACAAGTAGCCGGCGGACGCGCGAGAGCCGGCCGGGCGCGGGGCGCCGGGCCGGCTCTCGTGCGTTGCCGGGGTGTTCTCGCCGGGGGGTGTTCCCGCCGGGGTGCTGTCCGCAGGAATGTTTCTGCCGGGCGTTACGAGATCGCGGTGCGCAGGGACGCCACGTCGATGGCCTCGGTCTCGTCGTGCGCCGTCAGGTCGATGACCTGGCCGACCGCCCGGTGCTCGGGGGCCCGCGGCTTGAACTCCGGCTCCGCGGACTCGGCCTTGTGGACCGCGAGGGCCTCGGCGCCCACCACGTCGGCGAGGTCCTCGTTCTGCACCGCCTCGATGGCGGCGCGGGTCTGGGCCGCGGACTTGGTGCCGAAGAAGTCGAAGCCGCCCTCGGCGCGGGAGACCGTACGGCGGGCCGCCGCGTACGGGGCCACCGCGGAGGGCGTACGGCGGGCGGGCAGGGCGGCGGGGGCGGGTGCGGCCGGCAGGGCCGCGGCCGGGGCCGGGGCCTGCGGCAGGGCCCTGGCGTGCGCCTCGGCGGGGGCGGCCGCGGCGCGGGCCTGCGCCGCACCGGGGGCGGCGGCCTGCGCCCCGGCCTTGCGGGCCAGCGCGGTCAGGGCCGCGGCCGCCCGGGCGTACCCGAGCGCGGTCGGCGCGCCGGCGGTCGTCCGGTCCTCCGACGGGGCCGGGAGCTCCTTCGCGGGACCGGTGGGCGCGGTGGCCTTGGCCAGCAGCCGGCGGCCTTCCAGGGCGCTGGCGCGCTCCGTCTCGGCCGTCGCGTACCGGCGCAGCAGCGCCGCGTGCTCGCCGCGCAGACCCGCGAGCTCGACCCGCTTGGCGCGCAGCGTCTTCTCCAGCTTCGCGCGCAGCGCCCGGGACTCCTCCAGGTCGGACTCCAGCTCCGCGATGCGGTCCTCGGCGCGCCACTCGTCCCGCACGCGCTCGCGCGTCAGTTCCGCGACGCGACGGCCGGCCGCGCGGTCCCAGCCTCGCATGACCACCGCGCCCGTGACGCCGGCGGCGGCGGTGGCGGCCACCAGGAGGCGGAGCGCCACCGGTTCCGCGAGGAGCCAGGCGACCGCGGCGCTGGTGAGCGAGACACCGGCGATCGTCGTGGGGGTGAGGAGCCTGTGCAGGGGCGGCGAATGGCGGTGGCGTCCACGTGGCATGGCCTGAAATTTACAGTGCGTGCACTGCCTTGGGGGAGCCGCCCGGCAATCTGTTTCCAGGCGGTTACCCCAAGGCCCGTCACTACTTCGCGATCAGGCCCTTTTCCGTGAGGTAGGCCTTCGCGACGTCGCCGGGCTTGGCGCGCTCGCCGTCGACCTTGCGGTTGAGTTCGGCGAGATCGGCCGTGCTGAGCACCTTGGTCAACTTCGCCAGGGCGGCCGCGATCTCCGCACTTCCGGCGTCCTTCGCATTCACCACGGGCAGGACGTTGTCGGCGTTCTGCAGCTTCTTGTCGTCCTCGAGGAGGACCAGGCCGAAGCCCTCCAGCGTGGCGTCCGTGGTGGTGGTCAGCACCAGCTGGTCGACCCCGTCCTTGACGGCCTGCTTGGCCTGCGGCGTGCCGACGCCCTTGGGGTCGATACCGGAGACATCGATTCCGTATTTCTCCTTCAGGCCCACCGCGCAGAAGGGACGCACGGCGCATTCGTCGCCGGCCGCGATCTTTACCTTCAGCTTCGCCGCGCCGAGGTCGGAAAGGGTCTTGAGCTTGTGCTCGGCCGCGAATTCCTTGCTCACCGCGAAGGCGTTCTGGTCGACCGCCGCGCCCGCCGGCAGGACCTTCAGGCCCAGGGGAGCGGCCAGCTTCTCCAGGCCCGCGACCGTGGCGGCCACGTCCGGCGAGGCGACGGGCTTCTTCTGGGGTGCGTCCGGGCCGTTGGCCTTGGCGTTCAGGAACTCGGCGAGGGTCGCGGCGTATTCCGGCACCACGTCGATCTCGCCCTTCTCCAGGGCGGGCTCGTACAGCTCGCGGTTGCTGACCGTCTTGACGGACGTGCCGTAGCCGGCCGCGCCGAGCAGCTGCGCGTACAGCTCGGCCAGCACGTTGGACTCGGTGAAGCCCGCGGCGCCGATCACCAGCGAACCCTTCTCGCCCGAGCCGCCCGTGGGCGCGGAGCCGGCGGCCCTGCTCTTCTCCAGGCTGTCGCCGCCGCAGGCGGCCAGCGTTCCGGTCAGGGCCAGCACACCGAGCGCGGCGCCGAGCAGGCGCGTGGTCTTGCTCATCGGGAAACTCCGTTCGACGGAAGGGGTACAGGGGGCGGAGCGGGGACGGGGGCGACACCGGTAGCAAGGGGGACGGCGGGGACGGCGGGACGACCGCGGGGCCGCAGCGGCCCGCGGAACGGTGGAGCGGAGCCGGCCACCGCGATCAGCGGCGGGACGGCCCGAGGAGCCGGTCGGCCACCACGAACACCCCCTCGACCACCAGGGCCAGGGCCGCCACCAGCAGCGCGCCCGCCACCACCTGCGGTGTGCTGTACGTGCTGAAGCCGGCGGTGATGATCCGGCCGAGGCCGCCCTGGCCGACCATCGCCGCGATCGTGGCGGTCGCGACGACCTGCACCGCCGCCGAGCGCACCCCCGTCATCAGGAGCGGGCGCGCCAGCGGCAGTTCCACCCGCCGGAACACCTGCGGCCCGGACATCCCCATCCCGCGCGCCGCCTCGACCACCGAGCGGTCGACCTCGCGGACGCCGACGTACGCGTTCGTCAGCAGCGGCGGCAGCGCGAACAGCACCAGCGCCGTGATCGTCGGCAGGTACCCGGTGTTGCGCAGCGGCGAGACCGTGAAGAGCGCCAGCACCGCGAACACCGGCACCGCCCGGCCCACGTTCGCCACCTGCGCGGCCACCGCCCCGCCGCGGCCCAGGTGGCCCAGCCACAGTCCGACCGGCAGCGCCACCGCGCACGCCAGCCCCAGCGCGACCCCGCTCACGTACGCGTGCTCGGCGAGCCGGTGCCAGACCCCGGACTCCCCCGTCCAGTGGGCCCCGTCGCTCAGCCAGCGCCACGTCCCGACCGGTACCGACACCGCTCAGCCCCCCTTCACCGCGCGCGCCCAGGGCGTCAGCAGCCGCTGCACGCCGAGCAGCAGGAGGTCCGCCACCAGGGCCAGCAGCACGCAGAGCACCGAAGCGGTCAGCACCTGGGCCCGGAAGGAGCTCTGCACGGCCGGGGCGATGAGGTTGCCCAGCCCGCCGCTGCCGACGATCGAGCCCACCGAGGTCAGTGCGACGGTGGACACCGTCGCGATGCGTATCCCGGCCATCAGCGTCGGCAGCGCCAGCGGCAGTTCCACCTGCCACAGCAGCCGCGCCGGCCCGTACCCCATGCCGCGGGCGGCCTCGCGGACCTCGTCCGGCACGGCCGCCAGGCCCGCCAGGAGGTTGCGCACCAGGATCGTCAGCGAGTACAGCACCAGCCCCGTGACGACCACCGACGCCGACAGCCCGAACACGGGCGTCAGCAGCGAGAACATGGCGAGCGAGGGGATCCCGTACAGCAGCGTGGTGGTCGCCAGCATCGGGCCCGCGAAGGCCGGCCGGTGGCGCGCCAGGAGGGCCAGCGGCACCGAGACGGCCAGTCCGACGAGCACCGAGACCACGGTGATCCACACGTGCTGCAGCGTCGCGTCGGTCAGCTCCTGGCTACGCGAGCGCACGTACTCCCAGCAGATCCAGTCGTTCGCCACCAGGCAGTTCGGTGCTGCGGCCATCCCCCCACCCCCTCCGGTCGGCGCGTACCGGCGCCGCGTCCGCAGCGATCACCACGACCCTAACCCCCGCCGCCGACAACGCCAGATTCCTTCGCACCGGGGCAACACGGCCTTCACGAACCCACTGCGAAGATGGGCCCGTGATCCGATTCGAGCATGTGACCAAGCGCTACGACGACGGCACCACCGCGGTCGAGGACCTCTCCTTCGAGGTCGCCGAGGGCGAACTGGTCACCCTGGTGGGCCCGTCGGGCTGCGGCAAGACGACGACCATGAAGATGGTCAACCGGCTCGTCGAGCCGACCTCCGGCCGCGTCCTGCTCGACGGCCGGGACGTCGCGGGCACCGATCCGGTCGAACTGCGGCGCCGCATCGGGTACGTCATCCAGCAGGTCGGGCTCTTCCCCCACAAGACCGTGCTGGAGAACACGGCCACCGTCCCCCGGCTGCTCGGCACGCCCAGGGCCGAGGCCCGCGAGCGGGCCGCGGAACTCCTCGAACTCGTCGGCCTCGACCCGGCGGTGCACGGCGGCCGCTTCCCCGACCAGCTGTCCGGCGGGCAGCGCCAGCGCGTGGGAGTGGCCCGGGCCCTGGCCGCCGATCCGCCCGTCCTCCTGATGGACGAGCCGTTCGGCGCGGTGGACCCGGTGGTGCGCGAGCGGCTGCAGAACGAGTTCCTGGCGCTCCAGCGCACCGTGCGCAAGACGATCCTCCTGGTCACGCACGACCTGGAGGAGGCGGTCCGGCTCGGGGACCGGATCGCGGTCTACGGGCACGGCACCATCGAGCAGTTCGCGCCCCCGGCCACCGTGCTGGCCGCGCCGGCCACCCCGTACGTGGCGGACTTCGTGGGCGCCGACCGCGGCCTGAAGCGGCTGGCGGTGACGCGGGTGGAGCGCGCGGACCTCGAACCGGTCCCCGACGGGGCGGAACTCCCCGACGCGCGCCTGCCCCTGGGCGCCTCGCTGCGGGAGGCCCTGGCGCTGCTGCTCCAGCAGGACGCGGGCCGGATCGCGGTCACCGCCGCGGGGGACGGGCCGGACGGGACGGTGCTGGGCGTGCTGACCCCGGCGGCGGTGCACCGCGCGCTGCGCCGGGCCGAGCCCTGATCAGCGCGGGTGAACGGTCCGTCAGGACGGCCGTCCGGGCGACCGGACGGCCGTCAGGCCTGCAGCCGGCCGCTGATCCAGATCAGCATCGGCTCGATCTCGCGCCGCCACGTGTTGAAGTTGTGGCCGCCGCTGTCGAGGATGATCGACGAGACGCGGTCGCCCCGCTTCACACCCGCGATGAACTTCTTGGTGTCGGCGAGGTTGCCCTCGCCCGTCCGGCTGCTGGTGACCAGGAACGACGTGTGGGACGGGGCCTTGGCCTTCAGGCTGGCCAGCACGTTCGCGCGCGCCTTGAGGGCCTTGTCGCCGTGGAAGAGGTCGCCGGTGGTCGGGTCCTGCGCGGCCTTGTAGTACGCGGACAGGCCGGCCACCGCGCCGAAGGTCCCCGGGTAGTGGATGCCCATCTTCAGCGCGCAGTAGCCGCCGGTGGAGTTGCCGACGAAGCCCAGGTTCTGCGGCTTGCTGCCGACGCGGTAACTCTCGCCGATGGCCTTGGGCAGGTCCTCGGCGAAGAAGGTCTCCGTCTTCGGTCCACCGGGTATGTCCACGCACTCGGTGTCCCGCGGCGGGGCCACCGTCGGCCGCATCATGACCAGGACCATCGGCTTCATCTTGCCCGCCTTGGCCTGCTTGTAGGCCCTCATCGGGTAGTCGAGCCCTTTGATCAGGTTCTCCGCGGTGCCCGGATAGCCCGTCAGGACCACGGCGGCCGGGAAGTCGTCCTTGGCGTGCTGCGGCTGGAAGTACTCCGGCGGCAGGTACACGTACGCCGGGCTGGTTATCTTCGACTTCTCCCCGGCCACGACCACCTTCTGGATCTGGCCGCCCACGGCCGGCCGGCCGCCGCCGGGCACGTCGAGCTTCTGCGTACCGACGACCTTGATGTCCTTGGCACCCGCCGAGTGGTCGACCACCACGCCCAACTCGGTCTCCTGGCCGAACAGGTCGGCCCAGGAACCGTAGAAGAGAAACGATTTGTTGGCTGCGAGGCCCACCGCCGAGAACAGCGCGAGCTGCGTGGCGAGCAACAGGCCCACCCGTCCGGACACGGCACGCCAGGTGCGGCCCGACAGCCGCGGCCAGAACCAGACGGTCGCGACGAAGAGCAGCACGCCCGCGACGATGGCCAGCGTCAGGACCGTATTGCTGGTGAGACCCATGATGCAGTCAGCGACTTTCTGAAGGCGGAATGAGTTTTTTCTTCGGAAACAGTGAACCCGCGTCCCGCTCGAGCCGTCCTAGTGGGCGCACATGTCCGGAAGCCGCTGTGGCCTTCGGTCACAGGATCTCTCGCGGAGCTGCAGGAAGCGATGTCTGTCAGGATAGATGGCGATAAGTCGGGACAGGTTCCGAGCACGGTGCGCCGCATCCTCCGCGGCCCACGTCCCGAGTCCGTACCCCGTCTCGTCGGCGCGGCATGCACCGTCGTGGGCCTGCTGGACGTCGCCGCGGGCGTGTTCCCGCGGTTCCGGCACAGCCGCATCCACACCCTCGCCGAGGTCCTCCCCGGCGCCCTCGGCCCGTTCGCGGCCGCCCTCGCCATCAGCGCGGGCGTCCTGCTCCTGCTGCTCGCCCACGGCCTCAAGCGCCGCAAGCGCAGGGCCTGGCGGGCCGCCGTCGTCCTGCTCCCCGCGGGCGCCGTGGCGCAGTTCACGTACCGCCACTCCGTCGTCGGCGTCCTCATCGCCGCCGCGCTCCTCGCGCTGCTGCTGCGCCACCGGAGTGAGTTCGACGCCCTGCCCGACCCGCGCAGCCGGTGGAAGGCGCTGGCCAACTTCGTCCTCATGAGCGCCGGCTCCATCGGCCTCGGACTGGTCATCGTCAACTCCCACCCCAAGCGCCTGCTGGGCCAGCCGAGCATCGCCGACCAGCTCACCCACGTCATCTACGGCCTCTTCGGCTTCGAGGGCCCCGTCGCCTACTCCGGACAGGTGTCCTGGACCGTGGGCTACTCCCTCGGCGCCCTCGGCATGCTCACCGCACTGACCACCGTCTACCTCGCCTTCCGCCCCGAGCACCCGGCCGCCCGGCTCACCCCCGCCGACGAGACCCACCTGCGCGAGCTGCTCGCCAAGCACGGCGCCCGCGACTCCCTCGGCCACTTCGCGCTCCGCCGCGACAAGGCCGTCGTCTTCTCCCCGAGCGGCAAGGCGGCCGTCACCTACCGCGTCGTCTCCGGCGTCATGCTCGCCTCCGGCGACCCCATCGGCGACGTCGAGGCCTGGCCCGGCGCCATCGAGCGCTTCATGGAGGAGGCCCGCGCCCACTCCTGGACCCCCGCCGTCATGGGCTGCAGCGAGACCGGCGGCGAGGTCTGGACCCGCGAGACCGGCCTGGACGCCCTCGAACTCGGCGACGAGGCCATCGTCGACGTCAAGGACTTCTCCCTCACCGGGCGCGCCATGCGCAACGTCCGCCAGATGGTCAAGCGCATCGAGCGCAACGGCTACACCACCAAGGTGCGCCGGGTCAGCGAGCTGACCGACGAGGAGCTCACCGCCGTCCGCGGCGCCGCCGAGGCCTGGCGCGGCACCGACACCGAGCGCGGCTTCTCCATGGCCCTCGGCCGCGTGGGCGACCCCGGCGACGGCGACTGCGTCATCGTCACCGCCCACCGCTCCGAGGAGGGCGACACCAGCCCCTTCGGCGACCTCAAGGCCATCCAGCACTTCGTGCCCTGGGGCGAGGACGGCATGTCGCTGGAGCTCATGCGCCGCGACCGGGCCGCCGACCCCGGCATGAACGAGCTGCTCATCGTCGCCGCCCTGGCCGCCTGCCCGCAGCTGGGCATCGAGCGCGTCTCGCTGAACTTCGCGATGTTCCGCTCCGCGCTCGCACGCGGCGAGAAGATCGGCGCCGGCCCGGTCCTGCGCGTCTGGCGCGGCCTGCTGGTCTTCCTCTCGCGCTGGTTCCAGATCGAGTCCCTCTACAAGTTCAACGCCAAGTTCCGCCCCCGCTGGGAGCCCCGCTTCGTGGTCTTCCGCACCACCCGCGACCTGCCCCGCATCGGGCTCGCCGCCATGCAGGCCGAGGGCTTCGTCACCCTGGCCCTGCCCCGCCTGTTCGCCGCCCGCCGCGGCCCGAAGCCGGTCCGCCCGTGCGCCCACCTGACCGCCGCCCCGGAGCCGTCCGACACGGCCGCCGGTACGGACGCAGGCACGGGCGCCGGCACCACCGGCAGCGCCGGCCGCCCCGGTACGGCGCCGAACGCCCGTACCCAGCCCGCCGCCGAGCGCGAGGTCCAGGTCGCCTGATCCCCGACCGGCGCCCGGGAGCCGGATCATCCGGCCACCGGGCCCGGGCCCGGCCGGGCGCCGCAAGGCCCCGGCCCTACCCTTGGAGGTATGAACACGATGCGCGGCGCAGCCGCCAGGGGCCGGGTCGTCGGCCTGCCGGAGTGGGACCGCTGCGCGGTCATGGGGGTCGTCAACGTCACCCCCGACTCCTTCTCCGACGGCGGCCGCTGGTTCGACACCACCGCCGCCGTCAAGCGCGGGCTCGACCTCGTCGCCCAGGGCGCCGACCTCGTCGACGTCGGCGGCGAGTCCACCCGCCCCGGCGCCACCCGCGTCGACGCCGACGAAGAGCTCCGCCGCGTCGTCCCCGTCGTCCGCGGCCTCGCCTCCGAGGGCGTCACCGTCTCCGTCGACACCATGCGCGCGGCCGTCGCCGAGCAGGCCGTCGCAGCAGGCGCCGCACTCGTCAACGACGTCAGCGGCGGCCTCGCCGACCCCGGCATGATCCCCGCCGTGGCCGACACCGGCGTGCCGTTCGTCGTCATGCACTGGCGCGGCTTCAGCGCCGACATGAACAGCCGCGCCGTCTACACCGACGTGGTCGCCGAGGTCACCGCCGAGCTGCGGGCCCGCATGGACGCCGTCATCGAAGGCGGCATCGCCCCCGACCGCCTCGTCATCGACCCCGGCCTCGGCTTCGCCAAGCAGGCCGAGCACGACCTCGCCCTCGTCGCGCACCTCGCCGAGCTGCGCGCCCTGGGCCACCCCGTGCTCGTGGCCGCCTCCCGCAAGCGCTTCCTGGGCCGCATCCTGGCCGGCACCGCCGAGGCCGCGCCGCCGCCGGCCCGCGAACGCGACGCCGCCACCGCCGCCGTCTCGGCCATCGCCGCCCACGAGGGCGCCTGGGCCGTCCGGGTCCACGAGGTACGGGCCACCGCCGACGCCGTCCGGGTCGCCCGGGCCGTCGAGGCCGCCCGGTGACCCGACGCGAGAGCGACGTCGACGCCGTCGAGACGGCCAACACCGCCTTCTACGAGGCCATGGAGCAGGGCGACTTCGAGGGCATGTCCGGCATGTGGCTGGACGACGAGGTCTCCTGCGTCCACCCCGGCTGGCCGGTGCTCTCCGGACGCGGCGAGGTGCTGCGCTCGTACGCCCTGATCATGGCGAACACCGACTACATCCAGTTCTTCCTCACGGACACCCGCACCGCCGTGATCGGCGACACCGCCGTCGTCACCTGCACCGAGAACATCCTCAGCGGCGGGCCCGCCGAGGACGGCGGTGGACTCGGCCCGCTCGTCGGGCAGCTGGTCGTCGCCACGAATGTGTTCAGACGCACACCCGGGGGCTGGCGCCTGTGGTCCCACCACGGTTCTCCCGTCCTGACGGACGCCGAAGAAGACGAGGAAGACGGCGCCTCCTGACCCCCATGGGCAAGCGCTGTCGTCTCCCGCAGGTAGATTCGAAGGTGGACGACGCCGACCGCACTCGGCGTAGGCCCAAGGCTCCGGAGAAGTCCCGGGGCCGGAAGAACCTACGAAAGCAGGAGTGATTCGCGTGGATCGTGTCGCGCTGCGCGGCCTGAAGGCCCGCGGGCACCATGGCGTCTTCCCCCGGGAGCGCGAAGAGGGCCAGACCTTCATCGTCGACCTGGTGCTGCACCTCGACACCCGCCCCGCGGCGGCCGACGACGACCTGGCCAAGACCGTCCACTACGGAGTGGTGGCCGAGGAGGTCGTCGACGTCGTCCAGGGCGAGCCCGTGGACCTGATCGAGACCCTCGCCGAGCGCATCGCCCAGCAGTGCCTCAAGCACGAGGGCGTCGCCCAGGTCGAGGTGGTCGTCCACAAGCCGGACGCCCCGATCACCGTGCCCTTCGACGATGTGACCGTCACGATCACGCGGAGCCGCGCATGAACCAGCCCCAGACCGACCCCACCATGCAGCCCGTGCCCGCCTCCGTCGTCGAGACCGTCGACGCCGCGGACACCACCCTGTCCAACCCCAAGCTCGCCGTCGTCGCGCTCGGTTCGAACCTCGGCAACCGCATGGAGACCCTCCAGGGCGCCGTCGACGCCCTCGGCGACACCCCCGGCGTCCGGGTCAAGGCCGTCTCCCCCGTCTACGAGACCGAGCCCTGGGGCGTCGAGCCCGGCTCCCAGCCCTCGTACCTCAACGCCGTGGCCGTGGTGAAGACCACCCTGCCGCCGAGCTCCCTGCTGGAGCGCGGCCAGGCCATCGAGGAGGCCTTCGACCGCGTCCGCGAGGAGCGCTGGGGCCCCCGCACCATCGACGTCGACATCGTCGCGTACGCCGACGTGGTCTCGGACGACCCGGTCCTGACCCTCCCCCACCCCCGGGCCCACCAGCGCGCCTTCGTGCTGGCCCCCTGGCACGACGTCGACCCCGCCGCCGAGCTCCCCGGCCACGGCCCCGTCACCGCCCTCCTCGCCGCCCTCGGCACCGCCGGCGTCACGCCGCGCCCCGACCTGGAACTCCGCCTGCCCGAGTAAGCGTTAGCGTGTGAGCTGGCAGTGGAGCGGAAAGCGGGGATCGGGGACGTGAAGCAACTGCGGCTGGGTGTCCTGACCGGCATCTTCGTGATCGCCGGGGTGCTGTCGTGGGCGGGCGCGAAGCTCTGGAACGCGTACGGCACCCTGCCCGGCGTCCCGCTGGCCGCCCCCATCGTGCTGGCCGTGATCGCGGTGGTCCTGTTCGCCACCGCGCTGTCGCTGCGCGGCCGGCTGAAGGCGCAGCGCGAGCGCCGGCCCGGCGCCAAGGGCGTCGAGCCCCTGATGGCGGCCCGCGCGGTGGTCTTCGGACAGGCCAGCGCCCTCGTCTCGGCCGTCGTGGCGGGCATGTACGGCGGCGTGGGGGCCTTCCTGGCCATGGACAGCCTGGAGGTCCCGGCCCGCCGCGACCAGGCCGTCTACGCCGGCTTCGCCGTCCTCGCGGGCGCCTGCGTCATCGCCGCCGCCATGTTCCTGGAGCGCGTCTGCCGGCTGCCCGAGGACGACGACAAGGACCACGCCCGCGCCGACGCGTGAGCGCGAGCCGCCCGTACGCAGCCGAAGGGGCCCCTCAGGCGTGTGAGGGGCCCCTTCGTCGTCCGTACGGCGCTGCGGTCGGTCGGTCAGCGGGCCATTATCAGGGCCATCGCCTCGGCGCGCGTGGCCGAGTCGCGGAGCTGGCCGCGGACGGCCGAGGTGGTGGTCTTGGCGCCCGGCTTGCGGATGCCGCGGACCGACATGCACATGTGCTCGGCCTCGACGACGACGATCGCGCCACGGGCCTCGAGGATCTCCATCAGGGAGTCCGCGATCTGCGTGGTCAGGCGCTCCTGCACCTGCGGGCGGCGGGCGAACACCTCGACCAGGCGGGCCAGCTTCGACAGGCCCGTGATCTTGCCGCTCTCGGCCGGGATGTAGCCCACGTGCGCCACGCCGTGGAACGGCAGCAGATGGTGCTCGCACAAGGAAACGATCTCGATGTCCTTCACCAGGACCATCTCGTCGTGGCCGAGGTCGAACGTCGTCGTCAGGACGTCCTCCGGCTTCTGCCGGAGGCCGGCGAGGATCTCCCGGTACGCCCGGGCGACCCGCGCCGGGGTCTCGAGGAGGCCTTCGCGGTCCGGGTCCTCGCCGACCGCGATGAGGAGCTCGCGGACCGCGGCCTCGGCCCGCTTCTCGTCGAACTCGCCGATCGTGCCCTCGCCGTCCAGGGTCACTGGGTCGGTCATCTCTGCCTCGTTCCTGTCTGCGCTCACACGGGCATACGAAAATGCCGCGCCCCCCAGGCTAGAACCTGGGGGGCGCGGCATCCATTCCGGTGATCGGCATCACGCCTCGGGGCGGTCCTCCGGAGCGACCTCGATGCCCTTCTCCGTGGAGACCGTGCCGGCGCCGGCGGCGACGCCGTTGGCCGCGTTGGTCAGCTGGAGCTCCTTCGGCGAGAGCACCGGCGGGCGCGTCGACGGGGTCCGGCGCGAGGAGCCGGTCCACGCCGGGCGGGCCGGGCGCTTGACGATGGTCGAGAAGATCTCGGCGATCTCCTCCTTGCCCAGCGTCTCCTTCTCCAGCAGCGCGAGGACGAGGTTGTCGAGCACGTCGCGGTTCTCGACCAGGATCTCCCAGGCCTCGTTGTGCGCGGCCTCGATGAGCTTCTTGACCTCTTCGTCGACCAGCGCCGCGACCTCTTCCGAGTAGTCGCGCTGGTGCGCCATCTCGCGGCCCAGGAACGGCTCGGTGTTGTCGCCGCCGAACTTGATCGCACCCAGGCGCTCGGTCATGCCGTACTGCGTGACCATCGCGCGGGCCGTGGCGGTGGCCTTCTCGATGTCGTTCGCGGCACCCGTGGTCGGGTCGTGGAAGACCAGCTCCTCGGCCGCGCGGCCGCCCAGCATGTACGCCAGCTGGTCGAGCATCTCGTTGCGGGTCGTGGAGTACTTGTCCTCGTCGGGCAGGACCATGGTGTAACCCAGGGCCCGGCCGCGGGACAGGATGGTGATCTTGTGGACCGGGTCGGAGTTCGGGGAAGCCGCCGCGACCAGGGCGTGGCCGCCCTCGTGGTACGCGGTGATCTTCTTCTCCTTGTCCGACATGATCCGGGTCCGCTTCTGCGGGCCCGCCACGACGCGGTCGATCGCCTCGTCCAGCATGTGGTTGTCGATCAGCTTCTTGTCCGAGCGGGCCGTGAGCAGCGCGGCCTCGTTCAGGACGTTCGACAGGTCGGCACCGGTGAAGCCGGGGGTGCGGCGGGCGACGGCGGCCAGGTCGACGTCGGGCGCGACCGGCTTGCCCTTCTGGTGGACCTTGAGGATCTCCAGACGGCCCTGCATGTCCGGGCGGTCGACGGCGATCTGCCGGTCGAAGCGGCCCGGGCGCAGGAGGGCCGGGTCGAGGATGTCGGGCCGGTTGGTGGCGGCGATCAGGATGACGCCGCCCTTGACGTCGAAGCCGTCCATCTCGACGAGCAGCTGGTTCAGCGTCTGCTCGCGCTCGTCGTGGCCACCGCCGAGACCCGCACCGCGGTGCCGGCCGACGGCGTCGATCTCGTCGACGAAGACGATGGCGGGGGCGTTGGCCTTGGCCTGCTCGAAGAGGTCGCGGACGCGGGAGGCGCCGACACCGACGAACATCTCGACGAAGTCCGAGCCGGAGATCGAGTAGAACGGGACGCCCGCCTCACCGGCGACGGCGCGCGCGAGGAGGGTCTTGCCGGTGCCGGGCGGGCCGTACAGCAGCACGCCCTTGGGGATCTTGGCGCCGACGGCCTGGAACTTCGCCGGCTCCTGGAGGAACTCCTTGATCTCGTGGAGCTCCTCGACCGCCTCGTCCGAGCCGGCCACGTCGGCGAACGTCGTCTTGGGGGTGTCCTTGGTGATGAGCTTGGCCTTCGACTTGCCGAAGTTCATCACCCGGGAGCCGCCGCCCTGCATCTGGTTCATCAGGAACAGGAAGACCACGACGATGAGGACGAACGGCAGCAGGGAGAGCAGCACGCCCAGGAACGGGTTGGTCTTGTCCGGCGTCACGGAGTAGCCGTCGGGGATCTGGCCCCCGTCGGACTTGGCCTGCAGGTCCTTGGCGATGTCGACGCCCTGGTCGCCGATGTAGTTCGCCTGGAACTTGCTGCCGCTCTCCTTGTCGAGCTTCTGGCCGTCCTTCAGCTCGATCTTGATCATCTGCGAGTCGCCGGTGGTGAGGCTCGCCTGCTTGACCTGGTTCTGGCTGATCGCGTTCAGAACCTTGCTGGTGTCAACCGACTTGTAGCCGCCACCCGAGCCGACGACATTCATCAACACGACCACGGCGAGGACGGCCAGCACGATCCACATGACCGGCCCACGGAAGTATCGCTTCACGTCCATCCATACGGGGCGGTGATCGCCCCGTCCCTCCTGCCCGTAGGTAAATGCTGCTGTGAGTAAAGACTGTTCTTCGGAAGGTACCCCAGCATTGTCACCCGTGGCCTGGTTGGACGGCTGACAAATCGGCCTTCGCATGCTCCAACGGCGGGAACGCGGGAGTGGTTCCCCGCCGGCGCGCGCCGGCGGGGGCCGTTCCACCCCCCGGCGGTGGCCGCCGGGGGGTGGACACGGTGCGAGCCGGGGCTCAGCCGCCGTAGACGTGCGGGGCGAGCGTGCCCACGAACGGGAGGTTGCGGTACTTCTCCGCGTAGTCGAGGCCGTAGCCGACGACGAACTCGTTCGGGATGTCGAAGCCGACCCACTTCACGTCGATGGCGACCTTGGCGGCGTCGGGCTTGCGCAACAGCGTGACGACCTCGAGGGAGGCCGGCTGGCGGGAGCCGAGGTTCGACAGCAGCCAGGACAGCGTCAGACCGGAGTCGATGATGTCCTCGACGATCAGGACGTGCTTGTCCTTGATGTCGGTGTCCAGGTCCTTGAGGATCCGGACGACGCCGGAGGACTGGGTACCGGCGCCGTAGGAGGACACCGCCATCCAGTCCATGGTGAGCGGGGTGGACAAGGCGCGCGCCAGGTCCGCCATCACCATCACCGCGCCCTTGAGGACACCGACGATGAGCAGGTCCTTGCCCGCGTACTCCGCATCGATCTTCGCGGCCAGCTCGGCCAGCTTCGCGTCGATCTCTTCCTTGGTGATGAGCACCGACGCAAGATCGTTGCCCATGTCCTTCTCGTTCACCCGCATCGCTTTCGTTGGCGGCCGCGGCCCCGGACGTTCCCCCGGAGGCCTCGGCCGTGGTTCAGCACTCAGCCCTGCCGGATGACAAGTCTGCCACCCTGCCGCTGGGCCATGACGCGGCCGGGCAGGTTGATCGCTCCCTGACCGCGCCAGCCGGTGATGAGGCGGTCGACTTCCTCGATGTGGCGGGCGAAGAGGGAGCCGGCCGGGGAACCGGCCTGGACCACGGCCCGGCGCAGCACGCGGCGGCGCACGGCCGGGGGCAGGGCGTAGAGCTTGGCGCACTCCAGCTGGCCGGCCTCGTCCCGGACGGTCCGGTCGGCCTGGACGGCCCAGGCGTCGAGGGCGTCGGCGTCGTCCCGGGACAGCTGGGCGGTGCGGGCCAGGGCTTCGACGACGCCCTTGCCGAGGGCCTTCTCCAGGGCCGGCAGGCCTTCGTGGCGCAGCCGGGAGCGGGTGTAGGCGGGGTCGGCGTTGTGCGGGTCGTCCCAGACGGCCAGCGACTGCACCATGCAGGCCTTGCGGGCCGTCTGGCGGTCGATGTTCAGGAACGGGCGGCGGTAGCGGCCGGGGGCCGCCGTGCCGGAGCCGATCCCGCCGGACTTCTCCGCCATGCCGGACAGGGACCGGATGCCGGAGCCGCGGGCGAGGCCCAGCAGGACGGTCTCGGCCTGGTCGTCACGGGTGTGGCCGAGCAGGACCGCGACGGCGCCGAGCCGTTCGGCGGCGGCGTCGAGCGCGGCGTAGCGGGCGTCGCGGGCGGCGGCCTCGGGGCCGCCGTCGCGGCCCACGGTGACGGCGACGGACTCGGCGGGTTCGAGCCGCAGGGCGGTCATGCGGGCGACGACCTCGCCGGCGCGCAGGTCCGAGCCGGGCTGGAGGCCGTGGTCGACGGTGATGCCGCCGGCGCGGATGCCGAGCTTGGGCGCCTCGAAGGCCAGGGCGGAGGCGAGGGCCATGGAGTCCGCGCCGCCGGAGCAGGCGACGAGGACGAGGGGTCGCCGGTCGCCGCCGGAGGTGGGGGCGGGGATGCCGCCGGCGGGGCGGCCGGGGCCGGTCGCGGCCGTCTCGGGGTCGGTCGCGCGTGCGGCCCGGTCGCGGGCGGCCTGGTCGAGGTCGGTCAGTACGTCGTGGAGTACGCGGCGGACCGCCAGGCGTATCGCCGCGACCGCAGGATGGGGTCCCATGTCCGGTGCCCTTCGGTGGAAGTCTGGAGGCGCTCGCCCCCGGGGGGCGCGCGGCAGTGCTCAGGAGGTGGTGCGGGGGTGGTGCGCTCGGGTGGTGGACCCGGCCCCGGAGGACCGGAACGTCACTCAGAGTGCGTCGATGGTGACAGAGCCGAGCCGTTCCCTGAGCATCGCACGCCTATCCACGGCCCACGGTCCCTCGGATGGGTGATGCTGAGCGCCTCCAGGAGACATCAACGGTCGCTTTGCGTCACTCCGCGTCACTTCCCTTGCGGTGCACCCGCTGGACCCAGTCGGCGGGCCTGGCGATCTCGGCCTTCGTGGGGAGGGTGTTGGGCGAGGTCCAGACGCGGTTGAAGCCGTCCATGCCGACCTGGTCGACGACGGCGCGCACGAAGCGCTCCCCGTCGCGGTACTGGCGGAGCTTGGCGTCGAGCCCGAGGAGTTTGCGCAGGGCCGCGTCGAGGCGCCCCGCACCGCTGGCGCGCCGCTTCTGGAACTTCTCGCGGATCTCGGCGACGGAGGGCACGGCCTCGGGACCGACGCCGTCCATGACGTAGTCGGCGTGCCCTTCGAGCAGGGACATCACGGCGGTGAGCCGGCCGAGGATCTCGCGCTGCTCGGGGGTCTGGACGAGGTCGACGAGCGACCGCCCGCCCTCCTCCTCGCCGTCCTCGGCCTCCGGGCGGGCCCCGGAGAAGGCCTGGGCGGCCTCGCGGAGCCGCTCGAGGACGGTCATCGGGTCCATCTCGGTGGCACCGAGGAACGACTGGATCTCCCCTTCGAGGTGGTCGCGCAGCCAGGGGACGGCGGTGAACTGCGTCCGGTGGGTCTCCTCGTGCAGGCAGACCCACAGCCGGAAGTCGTGCGGGTCGACCTCCAGCTCGCGCTCGACGTGGACGATGTTGGGGGCGACGAGCAGCAGCCGGCCGCCGCCCGCGGAGCCGGGCAGGTCGCGGGTGGCCGGGGCGAAGGTCTCGTACTGCCCGAGCACCCGGGAGGCCAGGAAGCCGAGCAGCATGCCGAGCTCGACCCCGGTGACCTTCCCGCCGACGGCACCGAAGAGCGCCCCGCCGGGGGCGTTCGCGGTCGTGCGGCGCTCCTGCATCTTGCCGAGGAGCGGGGTGAGGAGGTGCCGGAAGCCGGCGACGTTGGCCTTGGCCCACCCGGCCCGGTCCACGACGAGCACGGGCGTGTCGGCGACGGGCGCGTCCTCGGGCATCATCCGGACGAACCGCCGTACGTGCCCCTCGGCGGCCCGCGCGTGCCGGCGCAGTTCGGCGACGACGGCCCGCGCCTCGTCCCGGGTCACCTCCGGTCCGGGCCGTACCAGCCGGGTCGCGGTCGATACCGCGAGATTCCAGTCGACCATCTCCGCACCACCGAGGCTCGTCATACGTCAACGGTACGTGGACCGGGCCCGCTGCGGAGGGGGTTGTGCACCGGGTCCCGTGCCGCGTGGAACGGGTCGCAGCACCGGTCCCGGCGGGCCCCCGCCCCGAGCAACCGAACCGAGCGAAGCCCCCGCCCGGCCGCCCGTGATGTGTGGCGAAGGCGCTCGACGCGTCATGGCAGACCGCCCCGCGGACGCCCCCGCCCCGAGCAACCGAACCGAGCGAAGCCCCCGCCGGGCCGCCCCGTGGTGTGTGGGGGAGGTGCTTGACGGGGTAGGGCAGGCTGGTCCGGAGGCAGGCCCGGGCCGGAGGTGGCCGAAGGCCAGGGCGAAGCCCCGAAGCCTCCGGGGTGGGCCTGCCGCAGGGCCTGCAGGCCCTGCCCCGTCAAGCACCGAGGGGACCCACACACCACGGGGCGGCCCCACGAAGCGAGCAAGCCCCGACACCGGCCGCGGGCTCCGACAGCCCCCACCCTCAGCCAGCCCTCAGCCCTCAACCCTCAGCCAGCCCTCAACCCTCAGCCCTCAACCAGCCCTCAACCCTCAGCCCTCAACCAGCCCCCCACCCTCAGCCAGCACCCCCCGCCAACCCGGCGGCCAGTCGGTCCAACGCCCCCTGCGCCGCGTCCTTCCCGGGCGTCCCCTCCGCGAGGAAGGCGAAGGCGAGCAACCGCCCGGACGGCTCCACCACGACCCCGGCGAGCGAGTTCACCCCGTTGAGCGTGCCGGTCTTGGCGCGCAGCAACCCCGCGGCGGGCGAGTCGCCCGTGTTGCGGCCGCTGAGCGTCCCGGTGAACCCGGCCACCGGCAGGCCGGTCAGGACGGGCCGCAGGTCGGGCCGCGTGGGGTCGGCGGCCCGGGCGAGCAGGGCGGCCAGCAGGCGCGCGCTGACCCGGTCCTGGCGGGACAGGCCACTGCCGTCGGCGAAGCGGGCGCCGCGCAGGGGGGCGCCGAGGGCGCGCAGCCGCGCGGTGACGGCCTGCTCGCCGCCCTGGAAGCTGGCGGGCTTCTTCTCGCCGAGCGCGGTCTGACGGGCGAGGGCCTCGGCGAGGTCGTTGTCGCTCTCGGTGAGCATGCGCTCGACCAGTTGGGCGAGCGGTGCGGAGGCGGTGTCGGCGACGGGGGCGGCCTGGGCCGCGGCGCGCCCCGGGGCGATGTCGTCGGAGACGGCGATCCCACGGGCGCGCAGGAGTCCGGCGAAGGCCTCGGCGGCCTCCCGGGCCGGGTCCGGGGCGCGGTCGGCCGTACCGGAGTACGAGTGGTCCAGGCGGGCCTCGTCGGCCATCAGGGCGCTCAGCGGGGCGATGTTGTCGTTGTCGGCGCCGATGGGGTGGGCGGCGGGGCCGCTGTAGAGGGTGGTGTCGTAGGCCAGGCGCACGTTCTTCGCGCCCGCGCCGCGGCTCTTGAGGGCGCGCGCGGTCTCGTCGGCGAGCTCGACGAGGCTGCCGCCGGTGGGGCCGTGGCCGGCCGGGCCGGGTCCGGTGGCGCCGTCGGAGCCGGCGCCGCGCGGGGCGCGGGCGGTGAGGGTGGGGTCGCCGGCGCCCACGAGGACGACCCGGCGGCCGTCGGGGTCGGCCAGCACCCGGGTCTCGATGCGGTGGTCGGGGCCGCGGGCGGCGAGGGCCGCCGTCGCGGTGGCGATCTTGATGGTGGAGGCGGGGGTCATGGGCCGGTCGGCGTCGGCCGCGTAGACGACCTGTCCGGTCGCCACGTCGAGGACGCAGGCGGTGTGCGTGGCGCCCAGACCCGGATCCGCCATCAGGGGCGCGAGGACCTCGCCCAGGGCCGCCGTACGGGCGGCGGTGAGGCCGGGCCCGGCGACCGCGGACAGCACGCCGGGGGCACTGGGTGCCACTGCGGGCTCACGGGGCCCCTGGGGGCCCCCGCGTCCGTGATGTGCGCCACCCGTGCGCTCGTGGGCGGCGGCCCAGGCCCGCTCGGCCTTACGCTGGCCGGAGTCCCAGGGCCCTGCGGCGGCCACGGCACCCGCCGCGAGGGCGAGACCGGCCGCGGCCGATCCCGCGGCGAGCCGCCACGTCGTCGTCAGTGGCACCTCGGACCAGCCCCTTTCGCGATCACACGACTGCGTGAGGGACACTTAACCACTGCGTCTTGCCGCGAGCATGGCACCCCGGCCCCCGGGTGGACGCGCTGTCACTCGAAGCACGTGATCATGGAGGAGCAGGACGTGGAGTTCGACGTCACCATCGAGATCCCCAAGGGTTCGCGGAACAAGTACGAGGTGGACCACGAGACCGGCCGGATCCGCCTGGACCGTCGCCTCTTCACCTCGACCAGCTACCCGACCGACTACGGCTTCGTCGAGAACACCCTCGGCGAGGACGGCGACCCGCTGGACGCGCTGGTCATCCTGGACGAGCCGACCTTCCCGGGCTGCCTGATCAAGTGCCGCGCCATCGGCATGTTCCGCATGACGGACGAGGCGGGCGGCGACGACAAGCTGCTGTGCGTGCCGGCCTCGGACCCGCGCGTGGAGCACCTGCGCGACATCCACCACATCTCCGAGTTCGACCGCCTGGAGATCCAGCACTTCTTCGAGGTCTACAAGGACCTGGAGCCCGGCAAGTCCGTCGAGGGCGCCAACTGGGTCGGCCGCACCGAGGCCGAGGCCGAGATCGAGCGCTCCTTCAAGCGCCTGCAGGAGCACGGCGGCCACTGAGGCCCCCGGCTCCTCGCCGATCCTTCCGGCTCCTGACGGAGCCGAGCTGAACGGGCGGCACCCCGGCACGGGGTGCCGCCCGTTCGCGTACCCGACCCGCGCCCGCGCCCGCCTCCACACCCGCACCCGCCTCGCGCCCGCGCACCCGCCCGCACATCGGCGTACCAGCACCCACCCCACCCCACCCCACACCCCCCTCGACCCGCTTTCGCCATGGACGAAACGGTTCCGCATACTGATGATCGGGGCGGCCAGGGACAGGAGTGGGCGTGGCGGAGTCCGAGGGGGCAGAGGACCGCAAACCGCGGTCGGACGAGGCGCACAGCGCGTTCGCGCCGCCGGACGGCGTGGCCGCGCCGCCGCCCGCCGAGGACGAGCACCCCACGTCGGAGTTCGCGGTTCCGGAGGGCCTGGAACCCCCGCCGGCCGAGCTCGAGGGCTCCGCGTTCGCCCGTCCGGGCTCGTACGCCGTCCCACCCGGCCCGCCCGGCCACCAGGCCGCGACGGACCTGCCGTTCGCCCGGATGACCGAGTCCCCCTGGCAGGACCGGATGCGCACCATGCTGCGCATGCCGGTCGGCGACCGGCCGGTGCCGGAGCCCGCCCAGAAGCACGGCGAGGCCGGTCCGGCCGTGCCGCGCGTCCTCGACCTGACCCTGCGCATCGGCGAACTGATGCTGGCCGGCGGCGAGGGCGCGGAGGACGTCGAGGCGGCCATGCTCGCGGTGGCCCGCTCGTACGGGCTGGACCGGTGCGAGCCGACCGTCACCTTCACGATGCTGTCGATCACGCACCAGCCCTCGCTGGTGGACGACCCGGTCTCGGCCAGCCGTACGGTGCGCCGCCGCGGTACGGACTACAACCGGCTGGCGGCGGTGTTCCGCCTGGTCGACGACGTCAGCGCGCCCGAGGTCGACATCTCCCTGGAGGAGGCGTACCGGCGGCTGGCGGAGATCCGCCGCAACCGCCACCCGTACCCCGGCTGGGCGCTCACCGCGGCCGCGGGCCTGCTGGCGGGGGCGGCCTCGATCCTGGTCGGCGGCGGCGTTGCGGTGTTCTTCGCGGCCGCACTGGGCGCGGTCCTGGGCGACCGGCTGGCATGGGTGTGCGCGGGGCGCGGGCTGCCGGAGTTCTACCAGTTCGTGGTGGCGGCGATGCCGCCGGCCGCGATCGGCGTGGCGATCAGCCTGACGGGCTGGGACGTGAAGGCCTCCGCGGTCATCACCGGTGGACTGTTCGCGCTGCTGCCCGGACGGGCCCTGGTGGCGGCCGTGCAGGACGGCCTGACCGGCTTCTACATCACCGCCTCGGCCCGGCTGCTGGAGGTGATGTACCTCTTCATCGGGATCATCATCGGCGTCCTGGTGGTGCTCTACCTGGGCCTGCAGCTGCACGCCTCGCCGAACCCGGAGGAGGTCCTGCAGATCACCGAGCGGCCGCCGGTGCAGATCGCGGCCGCGCTGGTGCTGGTGTTCACGTTCGCGATCCTGCTGCAGCAGCCGTGGTCCACGGTGTGGATCGTGTCGCTGAACGGCGGGGTGGCCTGGGTGACGTTCGGGGCGCTGCACTACGCCGGCGGCATCCCGCCGGTGCCGTCCACGGCGGTCGCGGCGGGGCTGGTGGGCCTGTTCGGCCAGCTGTTCTCGCGCTACCGGTACGCGTCGGCGCTGCCGTACGTCACGGCGGCGATCGGGCCGCTGCTGCCGGGCTCGGCGACGTACTACGGGCTGCTGTCGATCGCGGAGGGCCGGCTGGACAAGGGGCTGGCCTCGCTGGTGAACGCGGCCGCGCTGGCACTGGCCATCGCGATCGGCGTGAACCTGGGCGCGGAGGTCTCGCGCCTGTTCATGCGCGGGCCGGTGCGCACGAGCGCCGCCAAGCGCGGCGCGGCCAAGCGCACCCGGGGGTACTGAGCCCGCCCGGCCGCCGCGCGGCGCCCGCCACCAGGGCCCCGCACCGCACGCCACCTACCCCACCCCACGGAGCACGACGAAGGCCCGGGGCGGCGAGCCCCGGGCCTTCGTCCGGTGTCGGAGTGCGCGACGGCGTCAGCGGCGCGCGTGGCGGCCGCGCTGCGGGGGCGCGGTGAACTCGCTGTCCTGGGCGCCGGCGGGGGCCGCGGGGGCGTTCTTCGCCTCGCGGCGGGCCTTGAGGACCTCGAAGACGACCGGGACCACCGACACCAGGACGATCAGCACGAGGATCGCCTCGACGTGGTTCTTGATGAGGTCGATCTGGCCGAGCCAGTAGCCCGCCATGGTGACGCCGGCGCCCCAGCCGATGCCGCCGATCACGTTGTACGTGATGAACGTGCGGTACTTCATGCGGCCGGCGCCCGCCACGATCGGCGCGAAGGTCCGCACGATCGGGACGAAGCGGGCCAGCACGATGGCCTTGGGGCCGAACCTCTCGATGAACTCGTGCGCCTTGTCGAGGTTCTCCCGCTTGAAGAGCCTCGAGTTCGGCCGGTTGAAGAGCTTGGGGCCGAAGAACTTGCCGATCAGGTAGCCCACCTGGTCACCGAGCACGGCCGCGGCCACGATCAGCGTGACCACCAGCCAGAGCGGCTCCTCGATGTACTGGCCGTTGGCGACCAGCAGACCGGCGGTGAAGAGCAGCGAGTCGCCCGGGAGGAAGGCGAAGAGCCCCGACTCGGCGAAGACGATCGCCAGGATGCCGATCAGACCGAAGTTGGAGATCCAGTAGTCGGGGGACATCCACTCGGAGAGTCCGGTCGCGAGGGTCGTCGTGTACACGGGAATCCGGGCTCCTGGGATTCGGGGACAGGTGTGCCGTCGCGGGGACAGGTGCGCCGGGCGGTTGCCCACAATTATGAACGCGGCGGGCCCCCGCCCGGTTCCAGCCCGGAGGGGGGCTCCTTTGCCACCTTTTTACCGTCTGCGGAGCCCCTGCGGCTAGGGCCTGTCTTGGGGATCAGGCCGGATCAGGCCCGGCGCCTCAGGCCTCGTGCCGCTCCGCGTTCGCGACGATGGCCGCGCTCAGGTACGCGGCCAGGCCCGGCCCGGCCTTGTCGATGTTCTCGGTGAAGCGGACGTCGGCGACGTACATCTCACCGAGGCACCGGTGCATCGCGTGCGGGCAGTCGTAGAAGTTCCGGCTCATCTGCGCCCGGTGCTCCTCCGCGGCGTCCATGGCCGCCTCCGAGTCGGCCGGCTCCCCCGCCTCCATCAGGGCGAGGAGCCGCCGGTTGAGCGCATCGCCCTCGTCCCGGATGCGCTGCCAGTCCTCCTTGGTGTACTTCGCGGTCCGGCGGGCGGACTCCTTGTAGGCGTCCGTGCCGCCCCACCGCTGCTCGGCCTCGTCGGCGTACTGCTCGGGGTCCTGGTCCCCGAAGACCTCGAAGCGCTCCTCGGGGGTCAGGTTGATGCTCATTCTGCGTGCCTCCATCGCCTGCTCGACGGCCTTGGCCATCTGCCGGAGCCGATCGATCCGGCTGGTCAGCAACGCGTGCTGACGGCGCAGGTGCTCGTGCGGATCGGTGTCGGGATCGTCCAGCAGGACCGCGACCTCCTCGAGCGGGAAGCCGAGCTCCCGGTAGAACAGGACCCGCTGCAGCCGCTCGAGGTCGGCGTCGTCGTAACGCCGGTGCCCCGCGTGGCTGCGCCCGCTCGGGGAGAGCAGGCCGATCTCGTCGTAGTGGTGCAGCGTGCGCACCGTCACCCCGGCGAAACCGGCGACCTGGCCCACGGAATAGCTCATCGTTCCCGCTCCTGTCGTTCGGTACGCACACCAGCCTGGCCCCTCACGCGGCGTGAGGTGCAAGCCCGGGCGGCGACGGAGGCGGGGTCGGGGTCGGGGCTCGGTCGGGGGGCCGGACGGGGTCCGGACGGGGGCCGGACGGACCTCAGGCGTCCGTCGCGGCGGCGGCGACCAGCTCGAAGGCGGTCCGGCCGTCCAGGGACTCGCGGATGATGTCGGCGTGGCCGGCGTGCCGGGCGTGCTCCTCGACCAGGTGGAGCAGCAGCCAGCGCATCGAGACCTCGCCCTCCTTGGGGAACCAGGGCTGGTCCGGCAGGGGGAAGGTGTCGTCGAGGCTGGGCACGTTCGCGATGAAGTCCGTGAGCTCGGCGGCCACCCCGTCCCAGAAGGCCAGCACGCCCTCCACCGACTCGTCGTCGACCAGCCGGAAGCTGTCGGCCCAGGTGGACTCGTCGCGCTGCTTCTCGTTGGGCTTCTGCTGGGCCATCCGCAGCCAGTTGAGCTCGGTCTCCGCGACGTGCTTGAGCAGGCCGGAGAGGGACAGCTCGCTGGCGCTCGGGCGGCTGGCGGCCTGCTCGGCGGTGAGGCCGAGGACGGACCGGCGCAGGGCGCCGCGCTGGGCCTCGACGAAGTTCAGGAGCGCGCCGCGCTCGTCGCCCTGGGATTCCGCGGGAACGTGAGTGACCATGACCGACCGCCTGCCTTCGCGTCTGGCTTGCGCCTGTTTCCTTCTGACGGGAACGACGCTACGGGGCCTTGCGGTCAGGTTCTGTCCGCGATCGCCGGCGGCACGGGGAGGAAAAACGGTCCGCCCGGTCGGACCCGGACTCAGAACGGGAAGTGCGAGCGCCCGTGCTGGATCGAGATCCACTTCTGGGTGGTGAAGGCCTCGACGGTCGCGTCCCCGTTCAGCCGCCCGAGCCCGGACGACTTCTCCCCGCCGAACGCGGCCAGCGGCTCGTCCGCGATGGTGGAGTCGTTGACGTGGAACATCCCCGTCTCGACGCGCCTGGCGAAGCGCACGCCCCGCTCGACGTCGCGCGTGTGCACGGCCCCGCTGAGCCCGTAGGGGGTCGCGTTGGCCAGCCGCACGGCCTCGTCCTCGCCGTCGAACGGGACGAGCAGCGCGACCGGGCCGAAGATCTCCTGGCCCAGCAGGGGGGAGTCCTCGGGCAGACCGGTCAGCACGGTCGGCTCGACGAGGTTGCCGCGGGTGGCGCCCCGTACGAGCGCGGTGGCCCCCTCCTCGAGCGCGCGGTCGACGAGCGCGGTCAGGGCGTCCGCCTGGAACGGGTTGATCAGGGGGCCGATCTGCACGTCGTCCTCGTGCGGGTCGCCGGTGTTGAGCGAGCGGACCCGCTTGACGAACCGCTCGGTGAAGTCCTGCTCGACCGCCCGGTCCACCAGGATGCGGTTGGCGGCCATGCAGACCTGCCCCTGGTAGACGAAGCGGCTGAAGACGGCCGCGTCCACGGCGTAGTCGAGGTCGGCGTCGTCGAGGACGACCAGCGCGCTGTTGCCGCTGAGCTCGAGGACGGTGCGCTTGAAGTGCTTGGCCGCGACGGCGCCGACGTGCCGGCCGACCCGGTCCGAGCCGGCGAACGAGATCACCTTGGGCACGGGGTGGGTGAGCAGCGCGTCGCCTATCTCGGCGATGTCGGTGACCAGGACGTTGAGGAGGCCGGCGGGCAGGCCCGCGTCCTCGAAGAGCTTGGCGATGACCCCGCCGCCGGTGACCGGGGCGTTCTGGTTCGGCTTGATGACGACCGCGTTGCCCAAGGCCAGGGCGGGGGCCACGGACTTCAGGGTGACCAGGAAGGGGAAGTTGAACGGGCTGATGACCGCGACCACGCCGACGGGCCGCCGCTCGACGCGGTTCTCCTTGCCCTCCACCGGGGAGGGCAGGATCCGGCCCTCGGGCCGGACGGCGAGCTGGATCGCCTCGCGCAGGAACTCCTTGGCGAGCCAGACCTCGTAGCGGGCCTTGGCGCGGGTGCCGCCGAGCTCGTCGATCATCGCCTCGACGAGCTCGTCCTCGCGCTCCTCGGTCAGGCGCAGCACGCTCTCGATGACGGCGCGTCTGGCGTACGGGCTGACCTGCGCCCAGTCGCGCTGGGCGCGCTCGGCGGCCCGGTAGGCCTCGTCGACCTGCTCGACCGTGGCGACGGTGATCGCCGCGAGCTTCTCGCCGTTGTAGGGGTTGACGTCGATGATGTCCCACGAGCCGGTACCGGCAAGCCACTGCCCGTCGATGTACTGGTGAGCCAGCTCGGTGAATATGGACATGTCATCCCTTACTGCGAGCGCGCACCGTTGCGCTGCACTGGCGCCTGAATGGCCGTCATCCTACTTGCGTGTCAAGAAAGTTGGAGCAGACCTCGGAGAAGATCCCGGGTCGCACCGGGGTCGGGGCAGTCCCCCTGCAGGCGCTCCATCGCCCGCCCGTACTGGGCCACCTCGTCGTCCTTGTCGAGGTAGAGGGCACTGGTGAGCTGTTCGAGGTAGACGATGTCCTGGAGGTCGGACTCGGGGAAGCGCAGGAGCGTGAACGCCCCGCTCTCGCCCGCGTGACCGCCGAAGCTGAAGGGCATGACCTGGAGCCGCACGTTCGGCCGCTGGGAGATCTCGATGAGGTGCTCCAGCTGGCCGCGCATGACCGCCCGGTCGCCGTACGGACGGCGCAGGGCCGCCTCGTCGAGGACGGCGTGGAACTGGGGCGCGTTCTCGGAGACGAGGACCTTCTGGCGTTCGAGGCGGAGCGCCACCCGGCGGTCGATCTCGGCGGCCGAGGCCCCGGGCATGCCGCGGCTGACGACCGCGTGCGCGTACGCCTCGGTCTGCAGCAGGCCGTGCACGAACTGCACTTCATAGATACGGATGAGGGAGGCCGCACCCTCGAGGCCGATGTACGTCTGGAACCAGCCCGGCAGCACGTCGCCGTAACTGTGCCACCACCCGGCCGCGTTGGCCTCGCGCACGAGGCCGAGGAGCGACTCGCGCTCCGCGCCGTCGGTGACCCCGTAGAGCGTCAGCAGGTCCTCTACGTCTCTGGCCTTGAAGCTCACCCTTCCCAACTCCAGACGGCTGATCTTCGATTCTGATGCGCGGATCGAGTAGCCGGCCGCCTCACGGGTGATCCCACGGGATTCACGCAGTCGCCGCAGCTGTGATCCCAGGAGGATGCGTCGCACCACGGAGCCGCTGTTCGACTCTCCTGCGGTCACTCTCCAACCCTCCCCATCTCGCTCGTGTCCCCTGCGCCCACCGGCGCGGGGGACTGCCTGCGGGACCCCCGTACCCCGGGCCGCAGTCTGCCACCAAAACGCAGTGGCCCGTGCTCGTTCTGTAACGGAATCCGGCTTCCTGGAAAAGAAGTCCGTAAGTAAGCGTAGGAAGAAATGGGCAAGAAGCATCACGGGAGCGGACACGTCCGGCGCGTGCACGTGCATCTGCCCTTGCATCTGCCCATCGCATTCGGAACCATGGTTGGCGCGTACCGTGCGTCTCTCGCGCGGGCGCAAGGCGCCACCCCGCAGTACCGCTCCGTCCGCGACTCCCGGGAGTGCCTCGCATGGGGACGAATGGATCGACCATGCTCGAGCCCTTACGGCAGGGGCTGCCCCCGGTCGACCCCTCGGCCGTCTCCGGGTCCGCGTCCTGCGCCCTGCCCGCCCAGTTCGAAGCGGTGCGGGGCGCCCGTTCGTTCACAAGATCGACGCTCTCCCAGTGGGGCCTCGACGACCGGTTCGACGACGTCGCGCTGGTGGTCTCCGAACTCGTCACCAACGCCCTGCGGCACGCGCTGCCGGCGGGCGCGGTCGCGGCGCCCGAGTCGGGCGTACGGCTCCACCTCATGAGGTGGAGCACGCGCCTGGTGTGCGCGGTGCGCGATCCGAGCGAGGACTGCCCGGCACCGGGCGAGGGCGAGGGCTTCTCCCCGGAGCGGCTGGACGAGAACTGCGACCTGGAATCGGGGCGCGGACTGTTCCTGGTGGACTCGTACAGCGACGGCTGGGGCTGGCATCCGCTGGCCGGGCGGCTGACGGGCAAGGTGGTCTGGGCGCTGTTCATGCTCCACGACTGAGCCGCGGCGGCGCGTCCGGACAACGCCGGCGCACAGCGTTACGCGAAGGAGGCGGGGTTCCGCCGGCCCGGTAGGGGGCCGGCGGAACCCCGTCTGCTTTTCGCGGCGCACTCGCCGCGGACGCCGGGGTGCCCGCGGTCAGGGGCGGTCAGGGCGCGATGAGGTGGTCGAACTCGCCGTCCTTGATGCCGAGCAGCATCGCCTCTATCTCGGCCGGCGTGTAGACGAGGGCGGGGCCGTCCGGGTGCCGGGAATTGCGGACGGCGACATTCCCCCCGGGAAGTTTGGCGAACTCCACGCAGGAGCCCTGCGAGTTGCTGTGCCGGCTCTTCTGCCAGACGACTCCGCCGAGTTCTGTGGCGGCCATGCCGTTGTACGCGTGGTCCACAGGAATCCCCCGATAGTGCAGATGTCAACTCCACCGGATCATAGCTGTGTTCATATGCTGCTGCATGGGCAGATGCACGTGCACGCGGGGTGTCCCCCTGGTCACGCGGCGGTTCGGTGCGGCCCGGAAGCGTGGGGCAAAAGGGCAATTTCCCGGGCGTTCCCGATGGTGCGGGCGAGTTGCCGTGACCGCCGGGCGTCACACGCGTCACACGGCAGTCGCGAATTTTCCCGTTCTCCGAGATGAATTTCCGGAGGGGTTCGGTTCCACGGACGGGCGTATGTGATCCCCGCCGCATCCCACGGGTTCCGCACCGCCTTCAGCGGTTTGCGTGATGCGGCGCGGTAGGCGCGGCGTCATTCCTTCGGGGGACCCGGAAGCGGGACCCGGGAGGCTCCCGCACCTCGGCGAGCCCCCGGCACCTCAGCGGGCCTCCCGCCCGATGCGCCCCCGTCGCCCGCCCATGTCGGCGCGGTCCGCCGCCGCGGTGCCGTCCAGCCAGCCCGCCTCGTCGGTGGCACCCCGCAGCCGGGTGGTCGTGGTCCGCGGGAACATCTCCTCGGCCCGCGCGCCGACCGCCACGTCCCGCGCCGCCAGCACCGGCAGCAGCGCGTCCGCCCGCTCGCCCGCCTCTGCGCGCACGGCTTCCGCCACGTGCTCGGCCGCCTCCGCCAGCCGGTGTCCGACCCGGCTCGCGTACGCCAGGAAGAAGGACTGCCGGAATGCCTTCGTCCGCTTGCGGCCGCCGGCCCGCTGCCCCGCCTCCGCCCGGGTCATCGCCGCCGTGCCCTGCACCAGCAGCGACGTGTGGAGCAGCTCCACGGCCTCCAGGTCGCTCTCGAATCCGACCACCGTCGAGAACCCGAAGGCCGAGTTCCACACCGCCCGGCACCGGTTGGCCGTGGCCACCGCGTCCAGGAGCACCGCCTTGGCCTCCTCGTACGGCGGCTCGACGCCGATCCGGCACGCCCCGGGGCGCTGTCCGGGCCGGGCCAGCGAGGCCTCGTCGATGGTGTGCCGGGCCATCAGCTCCTGGGCTTTGGCACTGAGCGCCTCGGCCTCCTCGGGATAGGTCGTCGCCTCGGCCTTGGCCAGCAGCGCCCGGATCCGCCCGAGGGTCTTCGGGTCGCCGTGCTCCAGCGGTACGGCCGCCAGCGGATCCCCCGGCACCGGCCCCACCGGCTCGACGGAGGGCAGCCGGACCAGCAGCCGCAGCGTCTCCAGCAGCGCGGTGGCGAGGGTGAACCGGTCCGCCGACTCGCGCCGGGCGAGCCCGGCCGCGTACTCGGGGTCGCTCCCCCACCAGGCCCCGGCGCCACCGAGCTCGGCGAGCTGCGCGGTCCAGCGCTCCGAGAGCTGCCCGGCGCCGTAGCGCCGGCCCTCGGCGGCGATCAGGTCGAGGGCGAGGCGCTCGTGGCGCTCCTCGAGGTCGCGCCGCACCAGCCGGAGCACGTCGGCGGGCTGCCACCCGCGCTCCCAGGCGGTACGCACGAACGCCGAGCCGCGCGCCAGCAGCAGTCGGCCGGTCTCCGACCAGCCGGCGGCGTCGGCGGCCAGGAGCGAGGCTCCGGTGTCGAGGCCGGTGTCGTCCTGGGAGTAGAGGGCGGCGGCGAAGGCACGGTCGACGACCGGGTCAGACGGGTTCACACGCCCAGCCTCGCACGCCCCGCCGCCGGCCCTCCGCCCACCTCCCGCCACCCGCTGTCCACAGCCTGTGGACAGCGGAGCGCCACCGCACCACACCCGCAGCCGCAGACACCGCCAGGCCCGGCGGTGGCCCGCGCAGCTCCCGCCGGCCGCCACGTGGTGTGTGGGGGAGGCGCTTGACGGGGTGGGGCAGGCTGGTCCGGAGGCGGGCCCGGGCCTGGGGTGGCCGAAGGCCAGGGCCGAAGGCCAGGGCCGAAGGCCCCGAAGCCCCAGGGGTGGGCCTGCCGCAGGGCCCGCAGGCCCTACCCCGTCAAGCGCCGAGGGGACCCACACACCACGGGGCGGCCCACGAAGCGTGAGCGACCGACCCACACCGGTGAACCGGGCGACCCGCCCCGCCCCCCGCTGCCAGTACGCCCCGCTGTCAGTCCCCGGTGGCACACTCGCACCCGTGAGCGAGCGTTGGGCACTGGGCCCGGCCACGAACCGAACCAAGGACGAGGGCCGCACCACGGACGAGGGCGAAGGGGTCGAGTACGTCCCCCTCACCCCCGACGGCCTGCCCGCCGGACCCGTCCGGACCGCCCCGGACGCCGCCACCGCCGTGCGCTCCGCCCCGCCCGGCACGCGCTGGGTCTGGCGGTCCACCGCCGAGGTGTACCCGCAGCTCGTCTCCGCCGGCGTACGCGTCGAGCGGTGCTACGACGTCGAGGACGCCGAACTGCTCCTCCTGGGCCACGCCGGCCGGTTCGGCGAGCCCCGCTCCGCGGCCGCCGCCTGGGCGCGGCTGCACGGGGCGCCCGTACCCCCCGACCCGCCGCAGCGGGCAGCCACGCCCACCACGCAGTCGTCGCTGTTCGACCCGGCCTCCGCGGCCGCCCCGCCGCTGCCGTTCGAAGCCCTGCTGGAGGTGTACGCCGACCAGGTCGGCCGGCACGCGGCGACCGCCCGCCCCGAGCGGGTCCGGCTGTTGACCGCCGCCCAGTCCGCGGGCGCGCTGGTGGCGGCGGAGATGAACGCGGCGGGCATACCGTGGCGGGCCGACGTGCACCGGGCCGTGCTGACCGAGCTCCTCGGGGAGCGGTACGCGGGGCGGGGCGAGCCGCGCCGCCTCGCCGAGCTGGCCGACGAGGTGTCGCGCGCCTTCGGCCGTCGGGTCCGCCCCGACCTGCCCGCCGACGTGGTCAAGGCCTTCGCCGAGGCGGGCACCAAGCTCCGCTCCACCCGCCGGTGGGAGCTCCAGGAGATCGACCACCCGGCGGTCGAGCCGCTGATCGCGTACAAGAAGCTGTACCGGATCTACACCGCGCACGGCTGGTCCTGGCTCCAGGACTGGGTGCACGACGGCCGCTTCCGGCCCGAGTTCGTGCCCGGCGGCACGGTCACCGGCCGCTGGGTCACCAACGGCGGCGGCGCACTGCAGATCCCCAAGGTCATCCGCCGGGCGGTGGTCGCGGACCCGGGCTGGCGCCTGGTGGTCGCGGACGCCGACCAGATGGAGCCCCGGGTGCTGGCGGCGATCTCCCGCGACCCGGGCCTGATGGAGGTGGCCGGCCAGCCCGGCGACCTGTACAAGGCCGTGTCCGACCGGGCGTTCTCCGGTGACCGCGAGATGGCCAAGCTCGCCGTGCTCGGCGCCGTGTACGGCCAGACCTCCGGCGACGGCCTCAAGAACCTGGCCGCGCTGCGCCGCCGCTTCCCGAAGGCGGTGGCGTACGTGGACGAGGCCGCGAAGGCCGGCGAGGAGGGCCGGCTCGTCCGGACCCACCTGGGGCGCACCTGCCCGCCCGCGGCCGGATCCGGCCCGGACGGCGAGGACGGGGCCGGCGACGAGGCGGGCCTGCCGCAGTACGACCCGGCGGCGGACGGCTCCGGTGACGGCGGCGGCAGCGGCCGGGACCGGGGCCGGGACGGCTGGGTCCCCGGGTACGCCTCCTCCGACGCCCGGGCCCGGGGCCGGTTCACGCGCAACTTCGTGGTGCAGGGCAGCGCCGCCGACTGGGCGCTGCTGATGCTGGCGGCGCTGCGGCGGGCGACCGCGGGCCTCCGGGCGGAGCTCGTGTTCTTCCAGCACGACGAGGTGATGGTGCACTGCCCGGCGGAGGAGGCCGAGGAGGTGGCCCGGGCGATCCGCGCGGCCGGCGACCTGGCCGGGCGGATCGCCTTCGGGGAGACGCCCGTGCGCTTCCCGTTCACGACGGCCGTGGTGGAGTGCTACGCGGACGCCAAGTGACCGCGCAGCACCTCCGCAACCCGCCCTGCCACCGCTGCGGCCGGCCCCGCTGCAAGCCCCGGCCCCCAAGCCGGCCCCGCCGCTAGCCCTGCTCCTTCCAGATCCCGCTGAGCGCGATGGCCTTCAGCTGCTCCATCGTCAGCGCGGGCTCGGCCCGCGTGGCGGCCTTGTTCTGGGACCCGGTGTTGAAGGCCGAGACGACCACCCGCAGGCCGTCGGTGCGGATCGTGTCCGCGGTCCACCAGACGACGCCCTCGCCGCCCTTCTCACCGGGCCGCTTGATGAGCCGGACCTTGGTGCCGTCGGCCAGCTGCGTCACCGACGAGTCGCCGGCCGGGAAGAGCTCCTGCTCCACGGCGCCCATGCGCGGCTGGACGTTGATCTGCACGAGCGAGCGGCCCTTGCCGTCGTCCACCACGGCGTAGGTGGCGTCGCCGTCGCCGCCCTTGTCCACCACGCGCAGCCCCTTGGGGAGCAGGGACAGGAACGGCTCGCGGACGTGCAGCGCGGGTGCGGTGTCGCCGCCGGGAGCGGCGGGCGGTGCGTACAGGTCCCGCACCACGGGCGTCCACTTGGTCGAGGTGACCAGGGACTTCAGCTGGGCGGGGGTGAGCGGCGGCTTCGGCCGGGTGATCGGCGAGTCCTTCTCGGCGGCCGCGTTGTACTCGCTCGCGTCGACGACGTAGCCGTCCTTGGTCGCCAGGACGGCCCGCCAGTTCTTGGTCTCCTCCCGGCGGTCGGGGTACTCGTACCCCTGGAAGACCATCAGCCGGGACCCGCCGGGGAGCTTCTCCTCCTCGCAGGCGTCGAACTCGATGTCGTTCCGGCCCGGGCAGGCGGTCATGTCCGCGAGCACCTGGCTGCCGGGGGTGAAGCGGTTGAAGGAGACCGACACGGCCGCCTTCCCCTTGCCGTCGTCGAACACCCCCGCCGCATAGGGGCCGGACTCGCGGGTGCCCCGGCCCTGGGTGTCCGTCAACTGGCCGGCGGGCAGAAGCTGCTTGAGGATCGCGACGAGCTGCTCGCCGCTGTACTTGCCCGCGCCGCCCGCGGGCCTCTTGTCACCCGCCGTGCCGGAGCCCGTGTCCACCGACGGGGCCGCCGCCACGGAGGTGCGGTCGGTCCCGCCCCCGACCATCCCGGCGGCGTACGCACCGGCGCCGGCCACCACGGCGAAGCTCAGTACGCTCCCGGTGACCAGTGCGGCCCGCCGGCGCACCAGCCGGCGGCGGCCGTACCGCTCGCCGCCCTCGACCAGATGGCTGTGCTGCTCGGCGGTGAACCCGTCTCCGGTCCGGCGGAGGGCCTGCTCGAATTCGTCTTCGAAGGGCATGCGGAACCACACCTTCCTGGCGTGTTGGTGACGTCGTGTGAGGTGGTACGGGGGCGGGGCGGGGGCGCGGTGTCACCGCACCCCCCGCCCTCAGCGCAGCGCGAACTCGCCCAGGCTCCCGCCGAGCTGCTCGCGCAGCCGGGACAGCGCGCGGGAGCAGCGGGTCCGGACGGCGGCGGAGCTCAGGTTCATGGCCTGGGCGGTCTCCTCGATGCTGCGGTCCTCCCAGTAGCGGAGCACCACCACCGCGCGGTCCTTGGGCGCGAGCCGCCCGAGCGCGTCGAGCAGCGTGATCCGCAGCGCCGGATCGGCGGCCGGCGCCGCGGCGGTGTCCGCACCGGGCAACTCCCCGTGGGGGCGCTCGGAGGAGGAATAGCGGCGGCGGTGCGTGAGGTAGACGCGCACGAGGACGGTCTGGGCGTACGCGGCGGGGTTGTCGATCCGCCCGATCCGGCGGCCCCACAGCACGTACATGCGCCCCAGGGTCTCCTGCACGAGGTCCTCGGCGAGGTGCGTGTCGCCACTGGTGAGCAGGCAGGCCGAGCGGTACAGGTGCCCGGTGCGTGCAGCGGCGAACGCGCGGAACCCGTCCGTGCGGGACCGACCCATCCTTCTCCCCCGTCCCCGGCGCACGCCGATCGCGCGCCCTCACTCCCTACGACGCGCCGAGCCCGGAGAAATGTTTCACCCCTCTTTTGTTCGTTGCCAGTTGATGCACCGGACCCTCCCCGACGTCAGTCGTCGAGCCCGTGGAAGTACACGTGGAACTCCTCCCGCACGAAGCCCTCCGCCTCGTAGAGGCCCTGCGCGACGCGGTTGTCGTACGCCGTCTCCAGCTGCACCCCGGCCACGCCGGCCGCCCGGGCCCGGTCGAGCGCGGTGCGCAGCAGGGCCCGGCCGGCGCCGGTGCGGCGGCCGGCCGGGGCGACGAACAGGTCGTAGAGGACCCAGATCGGCCGCATCTCCAGGGAGGAGAAGGTGGGGTAGATCTGCGTGAAACCCACGGCGGTGCCGTCGGGGCGCTCGGCGAGCAGCACGACCGACTCGCCCTTGGCCATCCGCTCGGCGAGGTACGCCCGCGGCCGCCCGGGGTCGGCCACCGGGACCTCGTAGAACTCCAGGTACCCGAGGAAGAGCTCGCTCAGGACCGCCAGGTCCGCCGCCCCGGCCTCCCGCACCGCCACCCCGTCCGGGGCCGACTCCGGCGCACCGACGGGACCGCTGCCACTGCTGTGATCGCTCATCGGGTCACCCTAGGACCGCCCCGGGACCACCGGCACCCCGCGAGGAGCGCGCAGAACCGGGAAACCCCGGCGCGGACGAGGTCCGTGCCGGGGTTTCGCCGGAGCCGCCTTCGGGATTCGAACCCGCGACGCACGCATCGCGTGTCGTGCGGCGAGGTGCGGCGCCGGGCGGCGCGTGTCGGGCAAGACCCTGAAGGGGCGGCCTAGTTGTTGGAGGGCAGGTAACCCTCGCAGTAGCCGTTCCCCTTGCCGTCGCGGCCGAAGTCCGGGTCGCCGAGGATGAGCAGGTACGTGCCGGTCATCGGCCCGACGATGCCGTCGACGTCCATCCCCGGCGCGAGCTCCCGCTTCACTATCTGCTGGAAGACCCGGATGGCCTCGTCCGTCTGGGGGCCGAACTTGCTGTCCTCGGAGATCTGCCCGTGCCACGGGGCGCTCTTCTTGAAGAAGAAGTTCACCTGGTGCTGCACGCACCACACCGCAGAGCCGTTGTTGGCCTGGCCGTAACCGATGTACGGAGCTCCGACCCGGGCTTCCGCGGTCCCCGTCAGCGCGGTCAGGGCGAGCGTCGCCGCACCGGCGAGGACGGCGGTGCGGGTGAGGGAGTTCATGGGCATGCTGGACCAGCCTTCGGTTCGGTGGCGGGGGAACGGTGCATGGCACACGGAGGTGCGGGCCGGGGGCCGGGCGGAGAGCGCCTCGGGACCGGTCCGGACAGCCCGAACCATAGGCACGGCCGGACTCCGTCCCGCCGTCCCAGGCGTCCCGGGGCGATCCCGCACGGCGGTGGCAGACCGAGGACCGGGACGAGACGTCGCAGGACACCGCCTTCACCAGGGCGCTGTCCGTGGTGGCGGGCCATCGTTCCCGCACCGTCCCACGCAACCCCTGGGACGGCACGGGACGTCAGAGGCGGAGCACGCCCGCGATCGCCGGCGCCGAAAGGTCGCGGAAACCAAGAAACCCCAGCCCGGACGAGGTCCGTGCTGGGGTTTCGCTGGAGCCGCCTTCGGGATTCGAACCCGAGACCTACGCATTACGAGTGCGTTGCTCTGGCCAACTGAGCTAAGGCGGCACACCACCGGTGGAGCCCTCCCGCGAGGGAGTGGTGCGCTACAGCGGCGACGGCAAGTCTACATGGTGATCCGGGATGCCCCGCACCAGGTCATCAGCAGCGTTTGCCGTCGGCCGGCGGGGTGCCTTCGAGGAGGTAGCGGTTGATCGCGGTGTCGATGCAGTCGCTGCCCCGCCCGTACGCCGTGTGGCCGTCGCCGTCGTACGTCAGGAGCGTGCCGGAGTCGAGCTGGGAGGCGAGCGCCTTCGCCCACTTGTAAGGGGTCGCCGGGTCCCGGACCGTGCCCACGACCACGATCGGCGCGGCTCCCTCCGCCTCCAGCCGGCGCGGCGTCCCGGTGGCCTTGACCGGCCAGTACGCGCAGTTCAGCGCGGCCCACGCCAGGCCCGGGCCGAAGGTCGGCGAGGCCTTCCTGAAGGAGGGCAGGGCGGCGGTCACGGCCTGCGGCCCGCTGAAGGCGGGCGGCAGGTCCAGGCAGTTGACGGCGGCGTTGGCGAACATCAGGTTCTGGTACGAGCCGTCCGGCTCCCGCTCGTAGTAGCTGTCGGCGAGGGCCAGCAGCCCCGCGCCGTCCCCGTTCTGCGCCTGCGTGATCGCCTCGCGCAGCTGGGGCCAGGCGCTCTCGTCGTACATCGCGGCGATCACACCGGTGGCGGCGAGGGCCTCGCCGAGGGCGCGCTTCTCGCCCGTGGCCACGGGTTGCGCGTCGAGCTTCTTGAAGAAGTCCTGCAGGCGGCGCGCCTGGTCGTCCGGGCCGCCGCTGCCGAGCGGGCAGTCGGCGTGCTTGGCGCAGTCCTTCGCGAAGGACCGGAAGGCGGTCTCGAAGCCCTCCGTCTGGTCGCGGTTGAGCTCCAGGGCCGACCGGGTGGGGTCCATCGCGCCGTCGAGGACCAGGCGGCCGACGCGGCGCGGGAACAGGTCGGCGTACGTGGCGCCCAGGAGGGTGCCGTACGAGGCTCCGACGTAGTTCAGCTTCTGGTCGCCCAGCACCGCGCGCAGCAGGTCCATGTCGCGGGCGGCCTCGACGGTGGAGACGTGCGGGAGCACGGTGCCCGAGCGCTCCTTGCAGCCGGCCGCGAACCGCTTGAACGCCGCCACCAGCTTGCCCTGCTCCGCCTGGTCGTCCGGGGTCTGGTCGACCTGCGTGTACGCGTCCATCGCCGGCCCGTCCAGGCAGGTGACCGGCGCGCTGCGGGCCACGCCGCGCGGGTCGACGGCGACCATGTCGTACTGGGCCCGGACGGCGGCGGGGTAGCCGATGCCGGCGTAGCCCTGGAGGTAGGCGATCGCGGAGCCGCCGGGGCCGCCCGGGTTGACCAGCAGCGAGCCGAGGCGCTTGCCGGGGCCGGTGGCCTTCTTGCGCGCCACGGCGAGGGCGATGTCCTTGCCGCCCTGCGAGGCGGGGCGGTCGTAGTCCAGCGGGGCCTTGAGGGTGGCGCACTCGAACCCCGGCACGCCACAGGCCCGCCAGCTGAGCTTCTGCGCGTAGTACGGGGCCAGGGCGGCCGGGGTGGCCTCCGGACGGGCGGACTCCGCCGTCTGCCCGGCCAGCCGGCCCGGGGCCGGGGCGGAGGCGGCCGCCTCGGAGCCCGAGCCCCCGGCCGTACAGCCGGAGACGAGCAGTCCGGCCGCCGCGATCAGGGTCCCGGTGGTACGCAGCACGCGCCTGGTGTCCATCCCCGGAGCCTAGCCCTCCGGCGCGCGACGGGTCCCTTACCGGCCCGTACGGGTGACTTGCGGGGCAAACCGACGACGGCCCGGCCGCGGCACGGCGGACCGGCGCGGACCCGTGGGCCGGTCCGCGGGGTCAGCCGGCGCGCAGGGCCATCGTCATCGCCTCCACCGCCAGCAGCGGGGCCACGTTCCGGTCGAGGGCGTCGCGGCAGGCGATGATCGCCTCGATCCGGCGCAGCGTGCGCTCCGGGCCGCCGGCGCCGGCCACCCGGTCGAGGTCCTCCCGCAGCTCCACGTTGGCCAGGGCCACGCCCGAGCCGAGCTGGAGCGCGAGCACGTCCCGGTAGAACCCGGTGAGCTCGACGAGGGCGCCGTCGAGGCTGTCGCGCTGGGTACGGGTGCGGCGGCGCTTCTGCTTGTCCTCGAGTTCCTTCATCACCCCGGCCGTGCCGCGCGGCATCCGGCCGCCGGTGCCGGCGGCGGCGCCGAGCGCGGCGCGGAGCTCCTCGGTCTCCTTGGCGTCGACCTCTTCGGCGACCTGCTTGGCGTCCTCGGCGGCCGCGTCGATCAGCTCCTGGGCGGCCTTGAGGCAGCCGCCCACGTCGTCGACCCGCAGCGGCAGCCGCAGCACCGACCGGCGCCGTTCGCGGGCCCGCTCGTCGGTGGCCAGGCGGCGGGCCCGGCCGATGTGGCCCTGGGTGGCCCGGGCCGCGGCCGCGGCCACGTCGGGATCGATCCCGTCCCGGCGCATGAGGACGTCGGCCACGGCCTGGACGGACGGGGTGCTCAGGGTCAGGTGCCGGCAGCGCGAACGGATGGTGGGCAGCACGTCCTCCAGCGAGGGCGCGCAGAGCAGCCACACGGTGCGCGGGGCGGGCTCCTCGACGGCCTTGAGCAGTACGTTCCCGGCCCCCTCGGTCAGCCGGTCGGCGTCCTCCAGGACGATCACCTGCCAGCGGCCGACGGCGGGCGAGAGCTGCGCCCGGCGGACCAGGTCGCGGGTCTCCTTGACGCCGATGGAGAGCAGGTCGGTGCGGACGATCTCCACGTCGGCGTGGGTGCCGACGAGGGTGGTGTGGCAGCCGTCGCAGAACCCGCAGCCGGGCTCCGCGCCCAGGGCCCGGTCGGGGCTGGTGCACTGCAGGGCGGCGGCGAAGGCCCGGGCGGCGGTGGCACGGCCGGAGCCGGGCGGGCCGGTGAAGAGCCAGGCGTGGGTCATCTTCGAGGCGGGCGGCGCGGGCTCGCCGGCCCCTGCGGCGGTCACGAGCGCGTCGGCGTCCCGCGCGGCGGCGGCGAGCTGGGCCGTGACGCGTTCCTGGCCCACGAGGTCGTCCCATACGGGCATGGGGGCCTCCTTCCTGCCGCGCCGGTATCTCCCGCGCCGGCTCCCATTCTGTCCCCTCCCACCGACACCCCGGCGCCAGCGCCCCCTCCCCGCCCCCGGCACGTTCGTCCTCGCCGGCGTTGGGGCGCGGGGACCGGGGGCGGAGCCCCAGGAGGGCCGGCGCACAGCGTCCGGCCCTGGACCGGGGCGGAGCCCCGGGGGGAGCGGCGTCCGTGGCCGCACGCCACGGTCGTGGGAAGGGGCGGGGAGGGGCGATCGAACCCCGCGAGAGCCTCAGCGGCGCCGACCCCGCCCACCCTCCGGCTCGTCCCCCTCGTCACCGGCCCCGCGCGGCCCGAGCAGCTCGTCGGCGAGCGTCGGCAGGTCGTCCAGCGGGGTCTCCTCCGCCCACGCGGGCCGCGGCCGGCCGGCCCGCCCGGAAGCGTCCGGCACCGGCAGCTCCGCCGTACGGTCGTTCCCGCCCGCCGTCGGGGCCTCGTCGCGGAAGATGCCCGGCGGCACCCGGTCCACGGGGGCCTCCGCAGGCGCGCCGGACGCCCAGCGGTCCTCCCGCACGGGCGGCAGCTTCGCCGTGTCGGCCACGTCGCGGTCGTCCCGCACGGGCGGCAGCACGGCCGTCTCCGGCGCATCCCGGTCGTCCCGCACCGGCGGCAGCACCGCGGTCTCGGCCACGTCCCGGTCGTCCCGCACCGGCGGCAGCACGGCGGTCTCGGCCACGTCGGGCCGGGGTCCGAGCTCCTGCGGAGCCGGAACGGTCTGGGTGATCTCCTCCGAGCCGACGACGGGCGTCTCGACCGTGACCGCCTCGGAGGGCTCCTCCGGCTCCTTGCGCAGCGGAACCTTCGGCCCGGCGGACGCCGCACCGGACACCCGCGCCGCGCCGGAATCCTTCAGCCCGGCCGAAGCGGAAGCCGCGGCAGAAGCCGAAGCCACCGCCGCAGCCGCCGCCGCGGCCGCCTCCGCCTGCCGGCGCGCCTCCTCGGCCGCCAGCAGGGCCTCCTCCGCGCGCCGCTGCTTCTCCCGACGCCGTTCCTCGGCCTCGGCCCGCAGCCGGGCCTCCTCCTCGGCCTGCCGCCGCAGCCGCTCGGCCTCGGCCGCACGGGCCTTCTCCTCCGCCTCGCGGCGCGCCTTCTCCTCGGCGGCGATCCGGCGCGCCTCGGCCTCCGCCGCCCGGCGGGCGGCCTCCGCCTCCGCGGCCCGGCGGGCGGCCTCCTCGGCGGCGACCTTGCGGGCGGCTTCCGCGGCCGCCGCGGCCTCGGCGGCCAGCCGTGCCTTCTCGGCCTCCTCGGCAGCCTTGCGCGCGGCGGCCTCCTCGGCGGCCTTCCGCGCCGCCTCCGCCTCCGCGGCCTTGCGGGCGGCCTCTTCCTCCGCGGCCTTGCGCGCCTCTTCCTCGGCGGCCTTGCGGGCGGCCTCCTCGGCGGCCTTCCTGGCCTCCTCGGCCGCCTTGCGGGCCTCCTCCAGCGCCTGGACCTCCGCTTCCGACAGCGGCAGCATCCGGTCCAGCCGGTGCCGTACGACCGTGGTCACGGACTCCGGGTCCTGGCCCGCGTCCACGACGAGGTAGCGCCCGGGGTCCGCCGCGGCCAGCGTGAGGAAGCCGGCCCGTACCCGCTGGTGGAACTCCTCCGGCTCCGACTCCAGCCGGTCCGGCGCCTCCGTGAAGCGCTCGCGCGCGGTCTGCGGGGAGACGTCGAGTAGCACGGTCAGGTTCGGGACCAGGCCACCCGTCGCCCAGCGCGAGATCCGCGCGATCTCCACCGGCGACAGGTCCCGGCCGGCGCCCTGGTAGGCCACCGAGGAGTCGATGTACCGGTCCGTGATGACCACCGCGCCGCGCTCCAGCGCCGGGCGGACCACCGTGTCCACGTGCTCCGCGCGGTCGGCCGCGTACATCAGCGCCTCGGCCCGGTGCGAGAGCCCGGCCGACGACACGTCGAGCAGGATCGAGCGCAGCCGCTTGCCGACCGGCGTGGCGCCCGGCTCGCGCGTGACGACCACCTCGTGGCCCTTGCTTCGGATCCACTCCGTCAGCGCCTGCACCTGGGTGGACTTGCCGGCCCCGTCGCCGCCCTCCAGAGCGATGAAGAAGCCGCTGCCGGCCGGTGCCTGGGCCGGCTCGCCGCCCAGCAGGGCCTCCTTGACGTCGCGCCGCAGCGGTACGCCCGACCGGTCGTCGACCCGGGTCAGCACGATCACCGCGACCGGCAGCAGCAGCGCGCCGACCAGCATCAGGCCGAAGGCGGCGCCCCCGTGCGCGAACACGAAGGAGCCGCCGCCCAGCCGGTGGGGCCCTATGGCCGCGGCGAAGAGGGGGGCGCCGAGCGCCCCGAGCGCCACGGCGATCCGTACGACGGCGTGCAGGTGGGCCGTGACGCGGCCGCGCCGGAACTCCTCGGTCTCCTGGTCGAGCAGGATGTGGCCGGTGTTCGCCGCCACGCCCGCGCCCGTGCCGGCGCACACCGCCAGGAAGAAGACGGTGGCCGTGTCCGCGACCAGGCCCATCACCAGCAGTGCGAAGCCGGTCAGCGCTATCGCCAGCGCCAGCAGGCGGCGCCGCGACAGGGTGGCCAGCACCCGGCCGGTCTGGCTGGCGCGGATGCCGACGACGGTGCCGCCGGTCAGGGCGAGCACCTGGAGCGCGTAGGCGGCGGTGCCCCCGCCGAGGTCGTCGGAGTGCAGCACGGCGAGCGCGACGGCGCACGAGACGGCGCCCGCGACGGCGGCGCTGGCCAGCACGAGCAGCGGGATCGCGCCGGTCCGGCCCTTCTCCGGGCGCTCCGCGAAGGTCGGCCGGCGCAGCCCCTCCAGCGGGGAGCGCGGGCGCGGGGTCTTCACGTCGGGCAGGACCAGCGGGACGAGCAGCGAGACGGACGCGGCGAACAGGCCGGCCGCGACGTACGAGCCGAGGGCCGCGGGGTTGTCCGCGAACCACTGCACCCCGACCCCGAGGGCCCGGCCGACCAGGCCGGCCACGACCAGCGCGGCGGCGGCGACGGGCAGGCACACGAAGCTCGTGCGCAGCGAGAGCCGGCGCAGGGCGTCGAGGTGGTCGGGCAGCGGCCGCACGGTCGCGCCCTCCGGCGGCGGGGCGGGCAGCAGCGCCGGGGCGGCGCTCTCCTTGGCCAGCGTCCACAGGCGCTCGGCCAGCCCCGCGACGAAGACCGTGGCCAGCAGGACGGTCAGGGCCTGGGTCGGGGCCCAGACCCGCCACAGCGGGGCGACGACGAACAGCGCGATCCGCAGGCCGTCGGCCCCGATCATGGTCCAGCGGCGGTCGAGCCGGCCGCCGGGGGCGGTCAGCTTGGCGAGCGGGCCGAGCAGCGCGGCGCCGAAGAGCAGGGTGGCGAAGATCCGTACGCCGAACACCGCCGCGACCGCGAGGGCCGCCCCGCGGTAGCCGCCGCCGAAGGAGTCCTCCATCACGGCCGCCTGGAAGGCGAGCAGGACGAGCACCAGCAGCGCGAGGGCGTCGCCGATGCCGCTGACCAGCTGCGCGCTCCAGAGCCGGCGCAGCGGCGGAGTGCGCAGCAGGGAGCGCACCGCGCGCTCGCGGGAGTCGGCGGCGAGGGCTTCGTCGTAGGCGGGCACGACCGTTGGCTGCTCGGTTCGCGTCATCCGCCCAGCCTATCCGCTGCGCTTGGCTGTCCGCCCTCCCCTGTGGATCCCCGGGGACCCGGTGATCCACCGGCACCCCGCCCGCGTCACAGGTCCGGCCCGTGTCCGCGGGGAGCCGGTCCCGGCCCTGCGGGAACGCCGAGGGCCCCGGGAGCCGGGTGGCTCTCGGGGCCCTCGTTCCGCCGGAGCGGGTTACTCGTCCGTCGACGGGGCCGCGGCGGTCTTCTTCGCCGCGGTCGTCTTCTTCGCCGTCGTCTTCTTGGCCGCCGCCGCCGTCGTCGTCTTCTTGGCCGCCGTCTTCTTCGCCGCCGCCGTCTTGGCGGTCGCCGTCTTGGCGGTCGTCGTCTTCTTCGCGGTGGCCTTCTTCGCCGGCGCCTTCTTCGCGGTCTTCTTGGCGGGCCCCTTCGCCCGCTTCTCCGCGAGCAGCTCGAAGCCGCGCTCCGGCGTGATCGTCTCGACGTCGTCGTCGCGCCGCAGCGTCGCGTTCGTCTCGCCGTCCGTCACGTACGGACCGAAGCGGCCGTCCTTGACGACCACCGGCTTCTCGCTGACCGGGTCGACGCCCAGCTCCTTCAGCGGCGGCTTGGCCGCCGCCCGTCCGCGCTGCTTCGGCTGGGCGTAGATCGCCAGCGCCTCGTCGAGCGTGATCGTGAAGAGCTGGTCCTCGGTTTCCAGGGACCGCGAGTCCGTGCCCTTCTTGAGGTACGGGCCGTAGCGGCCGTTCTGGGCGGTGATCTCCACGCCCTCCGCGTCCGCGCCCACCACGCGCGGCAGCGACATCAGCTTGAGGGCCTCGTCGAGCGTGACGGTGTCGAGCGACATGGACTTGAAGAGCGAGGCCGTCCGGGGCTTGACCGCGTTCTTGCCGGTCTTCGGGGTGCCCTCGGGCAGGATCTCGGTCACGTACGGGCCGTAGCGGCCGTCCTTGGCCACGATCTCGTGCCCGCTCTCCGGGTCCTTGCCCAGCGGGAACTCGCCGCTCGGCTTGGAGAAGAGGTGCTCGGCGTACTCGACGGTCAGCTCGTCGGGCGCGAGGTCGTCGGGCACGTCGGCCCGCTGATGGCCCTCCGCGTCCTTCTCGCCGCGCTCGACGTACGGCCCGTAGCGGCCCACCCGCAGCACGATGCCCTCGCCGACCGGGAAGGAGGAGATCTCCCGGGCGTCGATCGCGCCGAGGTCCGTGACCAGCTCCTTCAGGCCGCCCAGGTGGTCGCCGTCGCCGTTGCCGGCCTCGGCGGCGCCGCCCGCTGCCTCACCGGAGCCCTCGCCGAAGTAGAAACGCTTCAGCCACGGCACGGACTGCGCCTCGCCCCGCGCGATGCGGTCGAGGTCGTCCTCCATCTTGGCGGTGAAGTCGTAGTCGACCAGCCGGCCGAAGTGCTTCTCCAGCAGGTTGACCACGGCGAACGACAGGAAGGACGGCACCAGGGCCGTGCCCTTCTTGAAGACGTAGCCGCGGTCCAGGATCGTGCCGATGATCGACGCGTACGTCGACGGACGGCCGATCTCGCGCTCTTCGAGCTCCTTGACCAGCGAGGCCTCGGTGTAGCGGGCCGGCGGCTTGGTGGCGTGGCCGTCCGCGGTGATCGACTCGGCGGCCAGCGCGTCGCCCTCGGCGACCTGCGGCAGCCGGCGCTCGCGGTCGTCGAGCTCGGCGTTCGGGTCGTCGGCGCCCTCGACGTACGCCTTCATGAAGCCGTGGAAGGTGATCGTCTTGCCGGAGGCCGTGAACTCGGCGTCCCGGCCGTCGGCGGCCCGGCCGCCGATCCGCACGGTGACGGAGTTGCCGGTCGCGTCCTTCATCTGGGAGGCGACGGTCCGCTTCCAGATCAGCTCGTAGAGACGGAACTGGTCGCCGGTCAGACCGGTCTCGGCCGGGGTGCGGAAACGATCACCCGAGGGGCGGATCGCCTCGTGCGCCTCCTGCGCGTTCTTGACCTTCCCGGCGTAGACCCGCGGCTTCTCCGGCAGGTAGTCGGCGCCGTACAGCTGCGTGACCTGGGTCCGGGCGGCGGTGACGGCCGTCTCGGACAGGACCGTGGAGTCGGTACGCATGTACGTGATGAAGCCGTTCTCGTACAGCTTCTGCGCCACCTGCATGCAGGCCTTGGCACCCAGGCCCAGCTTGCGCGAGGCCTCCTGCTGCAGGGTGGTCGTACGGAACGGGGCGTACGGCGACCGGCGGTACGGCTTGGACTCGACGGAGCGGACCGCGAAGGACGTGTCGGCGAGGGCGGCCGCCAGGGCGCGCGCGTTCGCCTCGTCCAGGTGCAGCACGTCCGCGCCCTTGAGCTGGCCGTTCGGGCCGAAGTCGCGGCCCTGCGCCACGCGCCGGCCGTCGACCGTGTTCAGGCGCGCGACCAGCGAGGACGGGTCGCTCGGGTCACCGGCGCGGCCGGTGGAGAAGGTGCCGGTGAGGTCCCAGTACTCGGCGGAGCGGAAGGCGATGCGCTCGCGCTCGCGCTCGACGACGAGGCGGGTGGCGACGGACTGGACGCGGCCGGCCGACAGCCGCGGCATGACCTTCTTCCACAGGACCGGCGAGACCTCGTAGCCGTAGAGGCGGTCGAGGATGCGGCGGGTCTCCTGGGCGTCGACCATGCGCTGGTTCAGCTCGCGCGGGTTGGCGACGGCGTCCCGGATCGCGTCCTTGGTGATCTCGTGGAAGACCATCCGGTGGACGGGGACCTTGGGCTTGAGGACTTCCTGGAGGTGCCACGCGATGGCCTCGCCCTCGCGGTCCTCATCGGTGGCGAGGAAGAGCTCGTCGGACTCCGCCAGCAGCTCCTTGAGCTTCCTGACCTGGGCCTTCTTGTCGGCGTTGACGACGTAGATCGGCTGGAAGTCGTGCTCGACGTCCACGCCGAGGCGACGGACCTCGCCCGTGTACTTCTCGGGCACCTCCGCCGCGCCGTTCGGGAGGTCGCGGATGTGCCCGACGCTCGCCTCGACGACGTAGCCGGGGCCCAGGTAGCCCTTGATCGTCTTCGCCTTCGCAGGAGACTCGACGATGACGAGTCGGCGGCCGCCCTTTGCGGTCTCGCTAGTCGGGGACAACTTGGCTCTTCTCTCCGGTCGGCACTCGGTCGCAGTACGGCGACGCTGCGGAGTGTGACGGTACAACCCGCCCCCGTGTCAAACAGCGGAAGCCCGCAACGGCCACTCGAACGGTAACCCGACTAGTGCCCTTCCTGCCGCCCGGATGCCGCCGCATCCTCCCGGAGTGCCCGATCCGGGGACCTCCCGGCGGTCACCCGGCGGCCATCCGGCCGCCGCCCGCGCGTCGCCCGCCGGACGCCCGCCCTCCCCTGGTAGGAACCCCGGTCGGGCCTGCGTACGGGCACCTGGGCGCCCGGCGTACCGGCGCCCCGCACCCCGCCCGGGGACGCCCGCGGGCCGCCCTCAGACGTGCGCGAAGCACCACACGCCGAGCGCCAGGAACACCGCTCCGGCCAGTACGGCCAGCGGGACCGCCACCGCGGGGCGCACCCCTTCGGCGACCGGCGCGCGGTGCATCACACGCGCCCCCGTCCAGAACAGCAGCGCGGCCCCGAACACCGTGAACACGGCTCCGGCGAAGATCGCTGGCCCACTCTCCATGCCACTCCCCCCTTCCCCTGCGGGGAGCCTGGCACTCCCGGGGGTACGGCACGCGAACCCCGGGTGAACGGGGCGCGTACCGCCGCACGGGCCCCGGGGGACGTACCGCCGGAGGGGCCGGGTGCGTACCGGCGCGGGTCAGCGGTCCGCGGGCTCCAGGAAGCCCTGCTCGACGAGCAGCCGGATCGCCTCCGGCGTCCGGTCCCGCAGCACGACCGGGTCCTGCTGCATCAGCTGCGCGATCGCGTCCAGGATCCGCCCGGCGGTCAGCGAGCCGTCGCACACGCCCGCGAAGCCCGCTCCGACCGTGTCGACCTTGGTGGCACGCCGCATGCCGCGGTTCTGCCGGAGCACCACGTGCTCGGGGTCTTCGGCGCCCGGCAGGCCCACCTGTTCCTGGACCACTTCCTCGACGATCCGGAAGCGTCCCTCCAGCAGCGCCGCGTCGTCGTGCTCCCGCAGGTAGTCCTGGCGCTCGAAGTGGGCGCGCACGGTGTCGCCGAGCGGCTGCTCGACCGGGTGCGGCCACTCCTCGACCACGATCGAGGGGCGGTCGGCGTCCGTACGGCGCAAGGTGATCCAGCCGAAGCCCACGGCCTTGGTCTTGCGGGCCTCGAACTCCTCGAGCCACTGCGCGTACCGCCGCTCGTAGGCGGCCGGGTCGTCCCGGTGGTCGCCCGCGTCGCGCAGCCACAGCTCGGCGTACTGGGTGACGTCCTGCACCTCGCGCTGCACGATCCACGCGTCGCAGCCGCGCGGGACCCAGGAACGCAGCCGGTCGTGCCAGTCCTCGCCCTCGACGTGCTGCCAGTTGGCCAGAAACTGTGCATAACCGCCGGGGTTCAGGTGGGCGCCGGCCTGCTGCACGAGGGTGCGGCAGAGGTCGTCGCCGCCCATGCCGCCGTCCCTGTAGGTGAGCCGGGCCCCCGGGGAGATCACGAACGGCGGATTGGACACGATCAGGTCGTACGTCGTGTCCCCGATCGGCTCGAACAGCGACCCCACCAGCAGTTCGGCGGCCGGGGCCGCGGACAGTGCGAGGGTCAGCCGGGTGAAGTCGAGGGCCCGCGGGTTGACGTCGGTGGCCGTCACGCGGGTGGCGTGCTGCGAGGCGTGCAGCGCCTGGATGCCCGATCCGGTGCCCAGGTCGAGGGCCGAACCGACCGGGGTCCGCACGGTGATTCCGGCCAACGTGGTGGACGCTCCGCCCACACCGAGGACCACGCCCTCCTCACGGCTGCCGATGCCGCCGGCGCCGCCGACCGCGCAGCCGAGGTCGGAGACGATGAACCAGTCCTCGCCGTCGGGACCGCCGTACGGGCGTACGTCGACCCGGGCCCGCACGGAGCCCTCCCCGGGCGCGTCCCCGCCCGGAGCGTCATCCGCGGGGCCGTCGCCCGCCGCACCGGCACCGGCATGGGCACCGGCGGGTACGCGCTCCAGCCAGCCGTCGGCCAACGCGTCCTCCAGCGGCAGGGCGGCCGCGGCGGCCGACGCCGGGACGGCGTGCTGGAGCAGGAACAGCCGGGTCAGCGTGGCGAGCGGGCCGTCCCCGCGGGTGGCGCGCACGGCCGGCACCGTCTCGGCGCGGGCCAGGGCGGCGTACGCGGGCGCGCCGAGCAGGTCGAGCAGCCCGTCCGCGGTGAATCCGGCGGCGAGCAGGGCCGCGCGGAGCGGGGCGGCGCGGTCGGGCGAGGGCAGGCTGGTGGTACTCACCCGCCCATTGTGGCCGCTCCCGCCGACAATCCGTGCGACCGGCCGCGCCCCGGGGCCGGAGCGGCGCACGGCCGGCCCGGAGCGCCGCGCGGGCGTCAGCTCGTCGCCGGGGCCGGCGACTCGGTGCGCTGGCAGCTCTTCTGGTTCTTCATCGCCTTGCCCAGCTCGCCGGACTGAAGCTTCGTCAGCGCGTCGTTGCCGCTCTTGCTCAGCTTGTCCAGCTCGGCGGCGATGCCCTTGAGCCCGTCCGCGAACGCGGCCTGGTCCTTGGCGTCGAGGCCGTCGACGCGCTTCTTGAGGTTCGCGTAGGACGTGGCGATGCCGTTGAGCTCGGCGACCGCGTCGTCCTGGGTCTTCTGGCCGTCCTTGACCGGCGGGGTGCCGGAGTTCGCGACTCCGTTCGCCATGGCCTTGTAGGCGTCGGACATCTGCTGGAAGGCCGTCGAGTCCGTCTTCTGGACCACGTCCGCCTTGCTCTGGTCCGTGGCCTCCTTCTGGATCGAGGTGTTGGCGTCCACGATCTTCTTGACCTGGGGCTGCACCTGGTCGCAGACCTTCTTGGCCCAGTCGTTGACCTTCTTCTCGCCGTCGTCCCCGCAGCCGGACAGCACGAGTACCAGCACCGCGCTGCCGGACAGCGCCGTCGCAAGCTTCTTGTTCACCGGATCGGTCCCTTCCAAGGCTCTCTCGGCCCCGGAAGATACACCCCGCACCTTGACGGGTGATGCGAAGCGGGGGGGGGGGGGGGGGGGGGGGGGCCCCCCCCCCCCCCCCCCCCCCCCGCTCGCAAAACCCCTGATGGGAGGGGGTGTCAGGGGGTTACGAGGAGACCGCGGTGGCCGGGTCGGGCTGCTGGCCCACCCGCTCCGCCGCCCCGCCGGCCGCCTCGCCGTCGGACTCCTCGTCGCCGACCGCGATGCCGCGGCGCTTGGAGACGTAGACCGCACCGATGATGACGAGCAGCGCGATGGCGGCGACGACGGCCCGGACGCCGGCGTTCGCGTCGACCCCGTAGCTGAACTGGACGATCGCCGGGGCGATCAGCAGGGCCACCAGGTTCATGACCTTCAGCAGCGGGTTGATGGCCGGGCCGGCGGTGTCCTTGAACGGGTCGCCGACGGTGTCGCCGATGACGGTCGCGGCGTGGGCCTCGCTGCCCTTTCCGCCGTGGTGGCCGTCCTCGACGAGCTTCTTGGCGTTGTCCCAGGCGCCGCCGGAGTTGGCGAGGAACACCGCCATCAGGGTGCCGCAGCCGATGGCGCCCGCGAGGTACGAGCCGAGCGCGCCGACCCCGAGGACGAAGCCCACCGCGATGGGGGCCATGACCGCCAGCAGACCCGGGGTGGCCAGCTCGCGCAGCGCGTCCTTGGTGCAGATGTCGACCACGCGGCCGTACTCGGGCTTCTCGGTGTAGTCCATGATCCCGGGGTGCTCGCGGAACTGCCGGCGCACCTCGAACACCACGGCGCCCGCGGACCGCGAGACGGCGTTGATCGCCAGCCCGGAGAAGAGGAAGACGACCGCGGCGCCCAGGATCAGGCCGACGAGGTTGTTGGGCTGCGAGATGTCCAGGCTCAGGCCCGACTCGCCGGCCTTGGCCGACACCTCTTTGACCGCGGTGGCGATGGCGTCGCGGTACGAGCCGAACAGCGCGGCCGCGGCCAGCACCGCGGTGGCGATGGCGATGCCCTTGGTGATGGCCTTGGTGGTGTTGCCGACGGCGTCGAGGTCGGTGAGGACCTGGGCACCGGCGCCCTGGACGTCGCCGGACATCTCGGCGATGCCCTGGGCGTTGTCGGAGACGGGACCGAAGGTGTCCATGGCGACGATGACGCCGACGGTGGTCAGCAGGCCGGTGCCGGCGAGCGCGACGGCGAACAGCGCGAGCATGATCGAGGTGCCGCCGAGCAGGAACGCCCCGTACACGCCGAGGCCGATGAGCAGCGCGGTGTAGACGGCCGACTCCAGGCCCACGGAGATGCCGGCGAGGACGACGGTGGCCGGGCCGGTCAGGGACGTCTTGCCGATGTCCCTGACGGGGCGCCGGTTGGTCTCGGTGAAGTAGCCGGTGAGCTGCTGGATGAGGGCGGCGAGCACGATGCCGATGGCGACCGCGACGAGCGCGAGGATCCGCGGGTCGCCGTCGTGGGCGGTGATCGTGGACTCGGTGACGCCCTTGAGGTCCGCGTACGAGGACGGCAGGTAGGCGAAGACGGCGGCGGCGACCAGCGCCAGCGAGATCACGGCGGAGATGAAGAAGCCGCGGTTGATGGCGGTCATGCCGCTGCGGTCGGAGTGGCGGGGGGCCACGGCGAAGATGCCGATCATCGCGGTGAGCACGCCGATGGCGGGCACGATCAGGGGGAACGCCAGACCGGCGTCGCCGAAGGCGGCCTTGCCGAGGATCAGGGCGGCGACCAGCGTGACGGCGTACGACTCGAAGAGGTCGGCCGCCATCCCCGCGCAGTCTCCGACGTTGTCGCCCACGTTGTCGGCGATGGTCGCGGCATTGCGCGGATCGTCCTCCGGAATGCCCTGCTCGACCTTGCCGACCAGGTCGGCGCCGACGTCGGCGGCCTTCGTGAAGATGCCGCCGCCGACACGCATGAACATGGCGATGAGGGCGGCGCCGAGGCCGAAGCCCTCCAGGACCTTCGGCGCGTCCGCGGCGTAGACGAGGACCACGCAGGAGGCGCCGAGGAGGCCCAGGCCGACGGTGAACATGCCGACCACGCCGCCGGTGCGGAAAGCGATCTTCATCGCCTTGTGCGAGACGGCGGTGAGGTCCTTTTCGGGTTCGCCCTTGCCGGGAGTGGCCTCCCGCGCGGCGGCGGCCACGCGGACATTCGCGCGGACGGCGAGCCGCATGCCGACGTAACCGGTGATCGCGGAGAAGACCGCGCCGATCAGGAAGAAGGCGGAACGCCCTGCGCGCTGCGACCAGTTGTCGGCGGGAAGCATGAAGAGCAGGAAGAAGACCACCACGGCGAATACGCCGAGGGTGCGGAGTTGCCGTCCGAGATAGGCGTTGGCGCCTTCCTGGACCGCGGCCGCGATCTTCTTCATGTTGTCGGTGCCCTCGTCGGCCGCGAGCACCTGGCGCACCAGGAGCTGGGCCACCACGAGGGCGGCCAGTGCGACGGCCGCGATGACGTACACGATGAGCCGGTTGTCATCCGTGAGTACCGCAGCCGCGAGCCCGGCGGTGTGGGCTGGCTCGAGAGGGGTGAAGAGCCCCGTCATTCGTCCTCCTTGACGTGAAGAGCTCAAAAGATGTGGACGGATTGTAGGGAGCGCCACCCGATCAAAACAGTACGCGGGAAACGGAATTGGCCTCCTCCTGCTCCTCAGCAAATGATCGCGTCACGCCATTACGCTCGAAAGCGGTAATGGGGCAAACACATTGACGGCTGGTCAATGATCTAGGTAAATGAAAAAGGCCCTGCTCAGCAGGGCCTGAATAATGATCGGGAAGTCTGAGGAGTTCGGGTCACTCGAGTGGGTCAGCGTACGGACGCGAAGGGACCCCAGTACGCCGTCCGGGGCGGCCCCGCGCCCGAAGTCGGCGGAGTCGGCACCCCGGTCGGGGGCCGGGCGGCCGTCGCGGCGCGGGGCGTGCGGCCCCGACGACACGGCGGCGGGCCGACACCGGAGCGCGGGACGCTTCGGCAGCAGGACGCGGCGCTGCACGGCGCAGAGGGCCCACGCCACGCCGCAGGACGTGGGGCGGCATCGCTGCGCGGAGACGCGGGACGGCACGGCGGCGCGTGGCGGCGTACGGCGCGTGGCGGCGTACGCCACAGGCGGGCGTACGGCGCGTGGCGGCGTACGCCACAGGCGGGCGTACGGCGCGTGGCGGCGTACGCCACAGGGGCGTACGCCACAGGACGGCGCACGGCGCGGGCGTGGCGACGTACGGCCGCGTGCGGGCCGTGGAAGCCCGCACCCCGGCAACCCGCCCGGCGAGTGCCCGGGAACCCGGGCACCGCGAGGCGGGGCGGGTGGGCTCAGGCCGGGTGGAGTTCGGCGTCCGCGGGGGTGGGCCAGCTCATGCGGATGACCCCGCCGGAGGCGTCGCGGGTGACCTCGACGTCGTCGACGAGCCCGCTGATGACCGCGAGGCCCATCTCGTCCTCGCCCTCGGCGTCCGCCTCGGCGGCGCCGTCACTGCCGGCACCGGCTCCGCCGGGGCCGGGGAGCTCGTCGCCGACCTCGATGGAGAACACCTTCTCCTCGTCCGTCAGCACGACCCTCACGGGCGCGGTCACACCGGCACTGCGGTGCAGCCCGACGGCACGGGAGCAGGCCTCGCCGACCGCGAGCCTGACCTCGTCCAGCACGGCCTCCTCCACCCCGGCCCGGCGCGCCACGGCGGCCGCGACCAGGCGGGCCGTGCGGACGTGCTCCGGCTGGGCGCTGAAACGGAGTTCAACGGTGGCCATGTGGTCCCCCTCGGACGTACGGCGTGCTGTACAGGGGCTCGGGCCTGCACGGCCCGATGCCCCCGCTGCTGAATCCGGGTGAGGTCAGTCGGTGGCGCTGACCGCGTCCTCCACCGTGGTGTGGATGGGGAACACCTTGGTCAGGCCGGTGATGCGGAAGATCTTCAGGATGCGCTCCTGATTGCAGACCAGCCGCAGCGAGCCCTCGTGTGCGCGGACGCGCTTGAGGCCGCCGACCAGCACGCCGAGGCCGGTGGAGTCGAGGAAGTCCACCCCCTCCATGTCGACCACGAGGTGGTAGCTGCCGTCGTTCACCAACTCGACCAACTGCTCGCGCAGCTTGGGCGCGGTATACACATCAATCTCGCCACCGACCGCGACGACCGTGCGGTCACCGACAGTGCGGGTCGACAGGGACAGGTCCACGGATCCTCCAGCACCTTGCTATCGAGCGGCGCCCCCCAGGGGCCTCCCCATCCGAAGGTAGGGGACGGATTGGCAGCCGCGATGGCATTCAATCACTTACCGGCAGGCGTGCACGACGCCTTCGGACCCATTGTCCCGCATGCCGGTGACACACTCAGTTCCAATGGCCAGTACTCACCGCCCCGGTCGCCGCACGGCAGCCGCGCCCACACGACCCGCCCCCGGCACGGTTCTCGACCGGCTCTCAAGGGGGCCGGGCCGCGCTGATCGCATCACCCATACGGAGCATCTGCCCCCTCGGGAGGGCCGTCATGCCGTCTGGCCCGACCGCATTCGAACAGACGTCGTCGCGGCCATCCGGGCGTCCGGGATCGAGCACCCCTGGGCCCACCAGGCGGAGGCCGCCGAGCACGCCCTGGACGGCGCGTCCGTGGTCGTGGCGACCGGCACCGCCTCGGGCAAGTCGCTGGCCTACCTGGCGCCCGTCCTGTCGGCCCTGGCGGACGGCGCCGGCGCGCCGAACGGCCGCGGCGCCACCGCCCTGTACCTGGCGCCCACCAAGGCGCTGGCCGCCGACCAGCGGCGCGCCGTGGCCGAGCTGGCCGGCCCGCTGGGCAGCGCGGTCCGCCCGGCCGTCTACGACGGGGACACGCCGGTCGAGGAACGCGAATGGGTGCGCCAGTACGCCAACTACGTCCTGACCAACCCCGACATGCTCCACCGGGGCATGCTCCCGGCCCATCCGCGCTGGTCCTCCTTCCTGCGCGCGTTGCGCTACGTGGTCATCGACGAGTGCCACAGCTACCGGGGCGTGTTCGGCTCGCACGTCGCCCAGGTCCTGCGTCGGCTGCGCCGCCTGTGCGCCCGGTACGGCGCCGATCCGGTGTTCCTGCTCGCCTCGGCCACGGCCAGTGAGCCCGCGGTGGCCGCGAGTCGCCTGACCGGCGTACCGGTCACCGAGGTCACCGACGACGCCTCCCCACGGGGCGAGGTGGTCTTCGCCCTGTGGGAGCCGCCGCTGACCGAGATGGTGGGCGAGAAGGGCGCGCCCGTCCGTCGTACCGCCACCGCCGAGACCGCCGATCTCCTCACCGACCTGGCCGTGCAGGGGGTCCGCACGGTGGCCTTCATCCGGTCCCGGCGCGGCGCGGAGCTCATCGCCCTGATCGCCCAGGAGCGGCTGGCGGAGGTGGACCGCTCGCTGGCCCGGCGGGTGGCCGCGTACCGGGGCGGCTACCTGCCCGAGGAGCGCCGGGCCCTGGAGCGCGCCCTGCACTCGGGCCAGCTGCTGGGCCTGGCCGCCACGACGGCGCTGGAGCTGGGCGTGGACGTCGCGGGCCTGGACGCCGTCCTGATCGCCGGGTACCCCGGCACCCGGGCCTCCCTGTGGCAGCAGGCGGGCCGGGCCGGCCGGTCCGGCCAGGGCGCCCTGGCGGTGCTCGTCGCGCGCGACGACCCGCTGGACACGTACCTCGTCCACCATCCCGAGGCCCTGTTCCGGCAGCCCGTCGAGGCCACCGTGCTGGACCCCGACAACCCGTACGTGCTGGCGCCCCACCTGTGCGCGGCTGCCGCCGAGCTGCCGCTGACCGAGTCGGACCTGGCCCTCTTCGGCCCGGCCACCACCGACCTGATGCCCCAGCTGGAGGCCGCGAAGCTGCTGCGGCGGCGGTCCACGGCCTGGCACTGGACGCGCCGCGAACGGGCCTCGGACCTCGCCGACATCCGCGGCGGAGGCGGCCGCCCCGTGCAGATCGTGGAGGCCGCGACCGGGCGCCTGCTGGGCACGGTCGACGAGTCCGCCGCCCACTCCGCCGTCCACGACGGCGCGGTCCACCTGCACCAGGGCCGCACCTACCTGGTGAAGCACCTGGACCTGGAAGACTCCGTCGCCCTCGTCGAGGAGGCGAGTCCGCCGTTCTCGACCACCGCGCGGGACACCACGTCGATCTCCGTGCTGGAGACCGAGACCGAGATCCCCTGGGGGGACGCCCGCCTCTGCTACGGGTCGGTCGAGGTAACCAACCAGGTGGTCTCCTACCTGCGCCGCAAACTGATCACCGGTGAGGTGCTGGGCGAGGCCAAGCTGGACCTGCCGCCCCGCACGCTGCGCACGCGGGCCGTGTGGTGGACGGTGACCGAGGACCAGCTCGACGCCGCCCGGATCAACCCGGAGATCCTCGGCGGCGCCCTGCACGCCGCCGAGCACGCCTCCATCGGCCTCCTCCCGCTGTTCGCCACCTGCGACCGCTGGGACATCGGCGGCGTCTCCGTGCCGCTGCATCCCGACACCCTCCTTCCGACGGTCTTCGTGTACGACGGCCACCCGGGCGGCGCCGGGTTCGCCGAACGCGCCTTCCGCACCGCCCACGCCTGGCTCACCGCTACCCGCGAGGCCATCGCCGCCTGCGAGTGCGAGGCGGGCTGCCCCTCCTGCATCCAGTCCCCCAAGTGCGGCAACGGCAACGACCCCCTCCACAAGCGGGGCGCCGTCCGCCTCCTCACGGAACTCCTCTCCGCCGCCCCACCCCCCTGACCCACAGCCCCGGCCCGGGGGTCACCGGACCCACCCCCCCGGCCCGTCCCGATCCGTTCCGCCGACGAGGGGCCGAACGGCTGAGCGGACCGCGTTCGGGAGGGCCTCCGGGGGGCCGGCGCGAGCCCGGACGACGGGTGCGTACGGCCCCAGGGCGACGCCGGCCGCCACTTCGACCACCTCGCCCGGAGCGGAGCAGGCGGTGAGCTCGGCGCCCTGGGCACGGGCCACCCGCCGGGCCGCCGCGCAGGCGGCCGGCTCCCCGCCCTTCCAGCTGGCGGCGGCCGCGAGGGCCGCCAGGTCCGCCGCGGCACCCGCCCGGTGCCGGGCCACCACGACCTGCCCGAGGGCGAGCACGCCCCCGAACACGGCGCACAGCACCCCCGCCACCACGACCGCCCACACGGTCGCCGACCCCCGGTCGCGGCTCACGGCACCGCCTCCGCCCCGGGATCGCCGACCGCGTCCTCCGCCAGGGCCACGGCCGCGGCGCCCACGCGCACCGGCAGGATCCCCGGCCCTGGTGCGGGCGCCTCCACCCGCACCCGCCAGAGGTCCCCGTCCCGCACGAGTTCGACCCGCGCCCCCTCGGGAGCGGCGGCCCGGGCCGCGGCCACGGCTGCCGCGGGCGGCTCCGACCGGGCAGCCGCCCGGGCCCCGGCCCTGGCCGCGTCCACGCAGCGGATCTGCGCGGCCGCCGCCATCAGGGCCCAGACGAGCAGCGCCGCGAACAGCACCAGCGCGGGCAGGACGAGGGCCGCCTCGGCCGTGACGTACCCGCGGTCGGCCCGCGCACCGACCGCCCCCTCAGAACGGCGCATCGAGGGCCTTCCCGATCGTCGCGGCGATCGCCGACGACACCGTGTCGCTGGTGACCACCTTGTAGAGCACCACCGCGAACGCGGCCGCCGCGATCGTGCCCATGGCGTACTCCGCGGTGGTCATGCCCGCTTCCCGGCGCCCGCGCCGCAGGGCCGCCCGCACGCGCCGCCCGATCCACGTCCGCTGCCAGATCTTCATGTCGTACTCCCTTTGGTTCGCGATGTGTTGTTCGGATGTGTTGGTCGTCTTCTGATGCACCGTCGCCGACGGCTCGCCCCGCCGGAGCGAGGAAGCGGGCCGGACGGACGTGCGCGGGGTCCGGTCGCACGGTCAGCGGGAGGCGAGCAGGCCCGAGGCGAGGCCGATCACCACCGGAGCCACGCCGACCGCGAGGAAGGCCGGCAGGAAGCAGAGGCCCACCGGGGCGGTGATCACCACCGCGGCCCGCTGGGCCCGGGCGACGGCGGCGCGGGAACGCTCCTCCCGGAGCCCCGCGGCCAGCCGGGACACCGGCTCGGCGGCGGGCGCCCCCGTCCTGGCCGCGCGCTCCAGGCAGTCGGCCAGCGGCCGGGCACCCGGTATCAGCGCGAGCCTCCCCCACGCCGCGCGCGGGTCGCCGCCCAGCCGCACCTCGGCCCCGGCGCGGGCGAGGCACTCCCCCACGGGGCCGCCCATCGACTCGCCGACCACCTCCGCCGCCTCGCGAGGCCCCGCGCCTGCGGCCAGGCAGGCGGCCAGCAGATCCGCGGCGAGCGGGAGTTGGGCCGCCGCCTCCTGCACGAGGGAACGACCGCCCCTCCGACCGCTCCCGCGCCCCGGCCACCACCCCTCGCCCTGCCCCGCGGGGCCGGCGGGCCACCACCGTCCCCCCGTACGCCGCCCCCGGCCCACCGCCCGCCACGGCCTCCGGGGCCGCTCGTCCGCGAACTGCACCGACCCGCCCGGACCCGCCGCCCCCGGACCCGGCTCCCCGGACACGCCTCCCCGACCCCCGCGCACCAGGAGTCGGTCGAGCCGGCGGCGCGTGCCGCGCTCGCGGATCCGCGCCGTGAGCAGGCCGGTCAGGGCCGTGCCACCGGCCGCGAAGGCCGCGTACTCGCCGAGCGTCCCCAGGCTGTGGACGAACTCTGCTGCCGTCATGACCGTTCCCCCGTCCGTACGATCCGTCGGACCCAGCACAGGCCGAGCCCCTCCAGCAGCAGGCCCGTCAGCAGGCAGCCCAGCCCCGCGGGCGAGTGCAGCAGCACGCGCAGCGGATCGGCCCCGAGCGCGCTGCCCATCAGCACACCCGCCACCGGCAGGACGGCCAGCACGACCGCGGTCGAACGCGCCCCCGCCAACTGGGCGTGCAGGGAGGCCCGCTGGTCCCGCTCGGCCCGCAACGCCCGTTCCAGGCGGTCGAGTCCGGCCGCGAGGCCGGCACCGCCGTCCACGGAAACCCGCCAGCAGGCGGCCATCCCGGCCAGCCCCTCCGCGCCGGGCGCCCGGGCAGCCGCCCGCAGCGCACCCGGTACGTCCCCGCCGAAGGCGGCCGCCGCCAGGACCCCCGACTCCGCGCCGTCGTCCGCGTCCACGCCAGATCGGTGCCGGAAGGCCGCGGGCGCCCCGGGATGCCGCCCGGCCAGGTTCGCGACGGCGGAACCGCCCGCCGACCCCGTCGGCCCCGACCGACCCGCCGCGACCGACCGGCCCGCGCCTGGGAGCACCCCTCGACCCCACCGGGCCACCGCCCACCGACCCGAATATGGCCGAAACCGATCGCCCGAGCCCCTCCCGACGCCACCGGCAGGTCCACCCACGCCCCCGGAGCCGGGCCCCGGTCCCCTGACCACCGCCGAGACCTCCTCGGAGCGGCCGGGGACACCACCCGCGCCGCCACCACCGGATCCGCCGCCGGCACCCGCGGTCCGGCCGAATCCGCCGGCCCACCGGACAGGCTCACCGACCGACCCGGTACGACCGGCACCCCGAGGGCCCGCGCCCCCACCCGCCCCGGTCCCGGGACCGAGGCCCTGGCCGTCCGGCGGGCCGGGATCCCGGCGCCGGTCGGGACCGACCCCCGCCGCACAGGAGCGGAAGGCGGCCGTGAGGGCCTGGCCCGGGTGTGAACCGGACCGCAGCTCGGCGGCCGCCGCCGCGCACAGGGCGATGACGCGGGTCACGCGTGCGGCGCGCTCGCGCTCCGCCTCCCGGGTCCGCAGCCAGCGGCGCGCCAGCGGAACGGCCAGCGCCCCCGCGCACACCGGCAGCGGAGACCGCCCGGCCACGCCGACCAGCAGGCCCGCACCCAGACAGGCCCACTCACGCCGCCTCCGCAACCAGACCCCGGCCGCGGCCGGCCGCCGGTGCCACGACGCCCGCTCCGGCGGGCCGCCCCCGAAGAGCCGTCGCGCACGCTCGGGCAGCGACCTGTGCGCCGCCGGCAGCCAGACCGCCAGGCCCGCGCAGAGCACGGCGGCCGCCCACCCGGTCATCGCAGACCTCCCAGCATCGGCCGCAGCCGCTCCCAGCCCGGCTCACGGACGAACCCCCGGGCCGCCCAGCGCAGTGCGGGCAGCGTGACGACCAGACCCGCCGGGTCCCGCTCGAGGACGTGCACCTCCGCCACCCGCCGGCGCCCCTCCCGGTCCCGCACCAGGTGCACGACCACCGACAGGGCGGCCGCCAACTGGCTGTGCAGGGCGGCCCGGTCGAGCCCCGCAGCCGTACCGAGGGCTTCCAGCCGGGCGGGGACGTGCGCCGCCGCGTTCGCGTGCACGGTCCCGCAGCCGGCATGGCCGGTGTTGAGGGCGGCGAGGAGGTCGGCCGCCTCGGCCCCGCGCACCTCGCCCACCACCAGCCGGTCCGGCCGCATCCGCAGCGCCTGCCGGACCAGGTCGGCCAGGGTCACCAGGCCCGCCCCCTCCTGGTTGGCCGGCCGGGTCTCCAGGCGGACCACGTGCGGATGGTCCGGCCGCAGCTCGGCGGAGTCCTCGGCGAGCACGATCCGCTCGCCCGGCCCGACCAGCCCCAGCAGCGAACTCAGCAGGGTGGTCTTGCCGGAACCGGTCCCGCCGGACACCAGGAAGGACACCCGGGCCTCCACGAGGGCCCGAAGGATCCGCGCCCCGCCCGGCGGCAGCGTCCCGGCCTCCGCCAACTCCTCCAAGGTGAAGGCCCGGTGGCGCACCACCCGCAGCGACAGGCAGGCCGAGCCCACCGCGACCGGGGGCAGCACCGCGTGCACCCGCGTACCGTCCGGCAGCCGGGCGTCCACCCATGGCCGGGCGTCGTCGAGCCGCCGGCCGGCGACCGCGGCCAGCCGCTGGGCGAGCCGCCGCACCGCGTCCGCGTCGGGGAACGCCACCCGCGTCAGTTCCAGCCCGCCGCCGCGGTCCACCCAGACCCGGTCCGGGGCGGCCACCAGGACGTCCGTCACGTCCGGGTCCGCCAGCAGCGCCTCCAGCGGTCCGGCGCCCACGAGTTCGGAGCGCAGCTCACGGGCGGCCCCCAGCACCTCCGCGTCCCCCAGCAGCCGCCCCTGGGCCCGCAGGGCCGCCGCCACCCGGGCCGGGGTGGGATCCGCGCCGCTCTCCGCGAGCCGCTGGCGCACGGCGTCCAGCAGTCCGGTGCTCATGCCGCACCTCCGCCGGCCAGGGCCCGCTCCCAGAACCCGGCGCTGAACCGGGCCAGCGGCCCCCGCGCCCGCGCGCCGGGCGGCTCGCCCGGCTCCTGCTCCAGTCCGGCCTCGGCCGGGACCTCCCCCGCCAGCGGCAGCTCCAGCAGCCCGGCCACGGCCGGCGGGTCGAGCCCCGGCGGGCAGGGTCCCCGGACCACCACCCGAAGGTCGCGCGCCACCGTCCCGGCGGCCCCGGCGACCCTGCTCGCCGCGGCCACCGCCCGCAGCTCGGCCGGCACCACCAGCAGCACGAGGTCGAGCTGGGCCAGCGCCTCCGCCACCCCCTCGTCGACCCGGCGCGGCAGGTCCACCACCACGACCCCGCCCCGCCGGCGCGCCGCGGCCAGCACCGAGCGCACGGCCGTGGGCGGCACCACCACCCGGTCCCCGCGGTCCCAGCTGAGCACCCTCAGGGCGTGCAGCTCCGGCAGGGACTCCTCCAGGGCCCCGGCTGCGACCCGGCCGCGCGAGCCCGCGAGGTCCGGCCAGCGCAGGCCCTCGGCGTGCTCGCCGCCGAGCAGGACGTCGAGGCCGCCGCCCATCGGGTCCCCGTCGATCAGCATCGTCCGCTCGCCCGCCCGGGCGGCTCCCACCGCCAGCGCGCAGGCCAGCGTGGACGCCCCGGCCCCGCCCCGGCCGCCGATGACGCCCACGGCCAGGGCCTGCCGGCCGGCGCCCTCCGCCAGGTCCGCGATCCGGTCGACGAGCCAGGCCTCGGCGTCGGGCAGGCGCAGTACCTGCTCGGCACCGATCTCCACCCCGGCCTGCCACACCCACGGGTCGTCCTGCTCCCGGCCGACCAGGAAGACCCCGGCACGGCGCGGAGCGCCCCGCACCCGCCCGGCCGCGTCGTCCCCGACCAGAACCAGCGGGGCCGTCTCCCAGGCGGTCCGGTCCGCCGCTGCGGGGCCCGGCGGCCCTCCGCTTTGCTCCGGCACCGAGTGGTGCACGCGGGGTTCGGCGCCCGCGGCCGCACACAGCCGCAGCAGGTCGTCGAGGAGGTCCGGGTCCTCGGTGATGATCAGGGGTGCGCCGCCGCGGTCGGGGGCGTACGCCCGGAACCCGCCGTCCGCCCGGTTCTGCACCGGCCCGACGCGGCCCCGGACACCCTCCTTGATCGACACGCCCGCGCGGGCCCCGCCCGCCGACCGCCCCTCACGTCGCTCCCGCGACTCGCGCGACTTCGTTCCGGCCACGATCTCCGCCCCCTTCTCGCTGCAAATCCCACAACCGCGGACTTCGCGGTCGGAATCACCGTGCAGCGATCCGGAAAAAGATGTGGATCTTGCTCGAAAACTGTGGACAACTCCGCGCCTGTGAATAACTCGTTCACCCATTCCGGGTGCGTTCCACTGCGCGGTGGAACCACTACGGACCGTCACGGGTCCAGAGGGGTGAAGAGCGTGGCCGCGAGGTAGCCCGAGCGGCAGAGGGGAGTTGAAATCGATCGCACCGGATCGAGGGAACGGACGAAAATGCGTCCGGACATGCGACGACCCCCGCCGGGGGGGAGAGCGGGGGTCGTCCCCACGGCCGACTCGGGGGGGGAGGAGTCGGACCGGGTTAGCACGGTCGCGAACGATCCGTGACTTCCATGGTGTACCCGAGAGCCTTCTCAAGCAAACCCACGCGCCCCACCTTACGCCGAATGGTGGGCGCATATGCTCGGGGCGTGGAAAACCACTCCTTGCCCCGCACCGCCGCCTTCTTCGACCTGGACAAGACGGTCATTGCGAAGTCCAGCACGCTGACCTTCAGCAAGTCCTTCTACCAGGGCGGCCTCATCAACCGTCGCGCCGTGCTGCGGACCGCCTACTCGCAGTTCGTGTTCCTGGCCGGCGGCGCCGACCACGACCAGATGGAGCGGATGCGGGAGTACCTGTCCGCCCTCTGCAAGGGCTGGAACGTCCAGCAGGTCAAGGAGATCGTCGCGGAGACGCTGCACGATCTCATCGACCCGATCATCTACGACGAGGCCGCCTCCCTCATCGAGGAGCACCACACCGCGGGCCGCGACGTCGTGATCGTCTCGACGTCCGGTGCCGAAGTGGTCGAGCCGATCGGCGAGATGCTCGGCGCCGACCGCGTGGTCGCCACCCGCATGGTCGTGGGCGACGACGGCTGCTTCACGGGCGAGATCGAGTACTACGCCTACGGGCCGACCAAGGCCGAGGCGGTGCGCCAGCTCGCCGAGTCCGAGGGCTACGACCTGGCCCGCTGCTACGCGTACAGCGACTCGATCACGGACGTCCCGATGCTGGAGTCCGTCGGCCATCCGCACGCGGTCAACCCGGACCGGGCCCTGCGCCGCGAGGCCCTGTCCCGCGAGTGGCCGGTGCTGGTCTTCAACCGACCGGTGCGCCTCAAGCAGCGACTGCCCGGCCTGTCGATGCCGACCCGCCCCGCACTGGTCGCGGCGGCGGCCGTCGGTGCGGCCGCGGCCACGGCCGGCCTGGTCTGGTACGCGAGCCGGCGCCGCGCAAACGCGCTGGCCGCGGCGACTTCCTGAGAACGGGTGCCCCCCTTCGGGCGCCCCGCGTCTTCAGGTCTGACCTGCGCGGACACCGACTGTCCGATTCACGCCGACCGTCCGGAAAAGTAAAGAAAACGGGGCTAGGGGTTCCGCTTCACTCCCGGCAGAGGTACAAAGGATTCACGGCCCGCGAGACCGAAGAACATCCGAGAGGATCATCTTTAGAACGCAGGAAGGCCCCACGGACCGATTGCATGAACGCCGAGCACCCACGCGACGTCGACCCTTCGATTAAGGGCCGCCCGCACCAGGCAAGGGCAAAGCATCCCGGCCTGATGGGCACGTATCGAGGACGCTTGGTAACTGGGCGTGAATGCCAGCGGCGACACCAGAGCAGTACGGGTGTCGCCGCAACCCTGTGCGGGCCCGCTTACGCCGCGCCGCGCTGCAGCGCTTCGCAGACCGCCGTCGACTCGCGCATCCCGAGCTCGACCGCCCGCCCGCAGTGCGCGATCCAGGCGGCCATGCCCTCCGGGGTCCCGGAGACGTACCCCTCCAGCGCCGCGCGGTAGGCGGCCGCGCCCAGCTCCGCGTGCCCGACCTCGGCCGGGCAGACGGCCTTCGGGTCCAGACCGCTGTTGATCAGCACGATGCGCTCGGCGGTCCGCGCCACCAGTCCGTTGTGCGAACCGAACGGCCGCAGCGCGAGCAGCTCGCCGTGCACCACGGCGGCGGTCACCAGCGCCGGCGCCGAACTCCCCGCCATGACCAGGCCCGAGAGCCCGTCCAGTCGCCCGGCCACCTCGTCGGCCGCGGGCAGCGGCAGGTCCACCAGCGGCTCGACGACGGGCTCCCCCGCCAGTCGCGGCCGGCCGATGACGCCGTCGTCCGCCCCGGTGCCCGCGCCGCCGGCCGCCACCAGGTGCAGCCGTGCCAGCACGCGCAGCGGGGACTGCCGCCAGATGGTGAGCAGTTGGCCCGCCTCGGCCGCCAGCCGCAGCGCGGCGCCCACGGTGCGCGCCTCGTCGTCGCCGCCGAAGTCGGTGCGCCGCCGCACCTCCTCCAGGGCCCAGTCCGCCCCGGACAGCGCGGCGTTGCCCCGCGCGCCGCGCAGCGCGGCCTCGGCGGTGATCTCCGCGCTGCGCCGCCGCATCACGCGGTGCCCGTAGACCCGGTCGACGGCCTTGCGCATGGATTCCACGGACTCGGCGACGCCGGGCAGCTGGGCCAGGGCGGCGAGCGGATCGGCTGACGTACTCATAAGTAGGGAGCCTACGCACCCATAGCACCGCGCCCGGCCCCGAGTGGCCTTCTTCACTCGGTTCGACCACGCCGAGCGATCGAGTCGCTACCCTTTGTGAACATGAAGATCGCTTTCGTAGGAAAGGGCGGCAGCGGCAAGACCACGCTGTCCTCCCTCTTCGTCCGCCACCTCGCGGCGACGGGCGCCCCCGTCGTGGCGGTGGACGCCGACATCAACCAGCACCTGGGCGCCGCCCTCGGCCTCTCGGACGAGGAGGCCGCCGCACTGCCCGCCATGGGCGCGCGGCTGCCGCTGATCAAGGAGTACCTGCGGGGCGCGAACCCGCGGATCGCCACGGCCGACTCGATGATCAAGACGACCCCTCCCGGGACCGGCTCGCGCCTGCTGCGGATCCGCGAGGACAACCCGGTGTACGAGGCCTGTGCCCGCACGCTGCGCCTCGACGGCGGCCCGGTCCGACTGATGGCCACGGGCCCCTTCACCGAGGCCGACCTGGGCGTGGCCTGCTACCACTCGAAGGTCGGGGCGGTGGAGCTGTGCCTGAACCACCTGGTGGACGGCCGCGGCGAGTACCTGGTCGTCGACATGACGGCGGGCTCCGACTCCTTCGCGTCGGGGATGTTCACCCGGTTCGACATGACCTTCCTGGTCGCCGAGCCCACCCGCAAGGGCGTGTCGGTCTACCGCCAGTACAAGGAGTACGCGCGGGACTTCGGCGTGGCGCTGAAGGTCGTCGGCAACAAGGTGCAGGGCCCGGACGACGTGGACTTCCTGCGCGCAGAGGTCGGGGACGACCTGTTGGTGACGGTCGGGCACTCGGACTGGGTGCGCGCGATGGAGAAGGGGCGCCCGCCGCGGTTCGCGCTGCTGGAGGCCGCCAACCGGGACGCGCTGGCCGCCCTGCGGGAGGCGGCGGACGGCTCGTACGAGCGGCGGGACTGGGCGCGGTACACCGAGCAGATGGTCCATTTCCATCTGCGCAACGCCGAGAGCTGGGGCAACGCGAAGACCGGGGTCGACCTGGCGGCGCAGGTCGACCCCGGCTTCGTCCTTCACGAGCGGCTCGCGGAGGAGGGCGCCGACGGCCTCGCCGGCGCGGCGGTCAGCCCTCTTCCTGTTCCTGCCGGCTGACGGCGGGGGCTCCGGGCGCGGCCGGCGCGGCGGCCGGGCCCTTGGTCATGAACGTCGGCCAGCCGTCCTTCGGCGCCTCGCCCACGTCCAGCGTGCGCAGCCGCTCCAGGGCCTTCGGGTCCTGCACGTCGAGCCAGTCGACGAGTTCCTTGAAGGGCACGCAGCGCACGTCGGGCTGGGTGCAGACGCTCTTGATGGTCTCCTCGACGGCACGCATGTACGTGCCGCCGTTCCACGACTCGAAGTGGTTGCCGATGATCAGCGGCGCCCGGTTGCCCCGGTAGGTCCGGTCGAAGGCCTTCAGCAGGCCGTCGCGCATCTGGTCGCCCCAGTACTCGTGCTGCGAGGGGTCGCCCTGGGTGGTCGTGCCGGACTGGTTGACCAGGTAGTTGTAGTCCATCGAGAGCGTCTCGAAGGCCCGGCCGGGCATGGGGACCAGCTGGAGGGGCACGTCCCACAGGCCCTCGGTCTTCTTCGGCCAGACCTGCTTGCTGATGCCGCTGGAGTCGTAGCGGAAGCCCATCGTCTTCGCGGCCAGCATGAAGTTCTTCTGTCCCTCGAGGCAGGGGGTGCGGGCGCCGATCAGCTCCTTGTCGTAGTCGAAGGGCAGGGCCTTCTCCTCCTTCAGGCCGGAGTTGGTCTTCCAGCTCTTGACGAAGGACTTGGCCTGGTTGATCTCGCTCTTCCACTCCTCGACCGACCAGGTGCCCACGCCGCCGTCCGGGCCGCAGAAGTGCCCGTTGAAGTGGGTGCCGACCTCGTTGCCCTCCAGCCAGGCGCCGCGCAGCTGCTCCGCGGTGTCCTTGATGCCCTGGAGGTCGCCGAAGCCGATGTCGGAGCGCCCGGGGTCGTGCTGCGGGGCGGTGTACAGGTCCCGCTTCTCCTCGGGCAGCATGTAGACGCCGCTGAGGAAGTACGTCATGCGGGCGTGGTACTTCTTCCCGACCTCGCGGAAGTGCGAGAAGAGCTTCTGGCTGTCCTCGCCGGCACCGTCCCACGAGAAGACCACGAACTGCGGCGGCTTCTCACCGGGCTTCAGCTTCTCCGGCAGCGCCACGTTGGGCTGCCCGCCGGTGTACGAGGTCGAGCCGTCGCCGAGCAGCCTGAGGACGCTGCCCGGTGCGGGCGCGGCGGGCGCGCCGGGTCTGCCCCCGGCGCCCGCGCCCGGATGCCCGGCGGCCGGGCGCTTGGCGGGTTCCGAACTGCTGCAACCCGCGACGCCCAGCGCCAGCGCCGTGGCCACCAGGCCGCCGGCGATCTTCTTCGAGGCGGCCATCATCCGCCCACCCTCTTCCTTGCCGTGTTCCGCGTTGGGGTGGCGCCGTCTCGGCGCGCGTCCGCAACGTCCCACGCAAGGAAGCCAAACGAAGATATGACAAGCCGGACAAAATGCTTAATCACCCGAGAGGGGGAACTCTTCATCCATTTGCGGCTTATATCCCACTAGGTTCTTTACTCTCCATTACGGTTCATTTACCGACTGTTGAGCTTTGCTTGGGAGGAGCCGTGCACCCGTGCCTGATCGCCCGTCTGATCTCTCCGCGTCGATCGCGGTCTTCCTGATCGCCCTGCCGCTCTCGCTGGGCATCGCCCTGGCCACCGGAGCCCCGCTCCAGGCCGGGCTGGTCGCCGCAGCGGCGGGCGGCATCGTGGCCGGCCGGTTCGGTGGCGCGCCGCTGCAGGTCAGCGGCGCCTCGGCCGGCCTCACCGTGGTCACCGCCGAGCTGATCCACCGCTACGGCTGGCGCACCACCTGCGCCGTCACCGTGCTGGCCGGCGCGGCGCAGCTGGGTCTTGCCCTGCTGCGCACCGCCCGCTCCGCGCTGGTGGTCAGTCCCGCCATCGTGCACGGCATGCTCGCCGGCATCGGCGTCACGATCGTGGTGGCCCAGCTCCACATCGTGCTGGGGGGAACGCCCCAGAGCTCCGCGATCGCCAACGTGCGGGAGCTGCCCGCCCAGCTGGCCGACCTCCACCCGGGAGCGCTCGCCGTCAGCGCGCTCACGATCACCGTGCTGCTGGCCTGGCCCCGGCTGCCCGGGCGCGCCGGACGGCTGCTGCGCAAGGCACCCGCCCCCCTGGCCGCCGTGGCCCTGGCCACGGCGGCGGCCGCCGCGGCCGGGCTCGGCCTGCCGCGCGTCGACCTGCCGTCCTGGCGCAGCCACGCCCTGCCGGAGCTCCCCGACGGCCCCGTGCTGGGCATCCTCGCCGCCGTGGTCGCCGTGACCCTGGTGGGCAGCGTCGAGTCCCTGCTGTCCGCCGTGGCCGTCGACAAGCTCATCGCCGCCGAGCGGGCCACGACCGACCGGCCCCGGCGCGCCTCGCTCGACCGCGAGCTGCGCGGCCAGGGCCTGGCCAACATGGCCTCCGGCGCGCTGGGCGGGCTGCCGGTGTCGGGTGGCGCCGTCCGGAGCATCACCAACGTCAAGTCGGGCGCCACGAGCCGGCGTTCGACCATATGGCACGGCGTGTGGGTGCTGCTGGCGGCGGCCGTGCTGGTGCCCGTACTGGACCTGATCCCACTGGCCGCCCTCGCCGCGCTGGTCCTGGCGGTGGGCGTACAGATGGTGAACATCACCCACATCCGCAACGTCACGCGCCACCGCGAGGCCCTGGTGTACGCGGTGACGACGGTGGCCGTGGTCCTCGCCGGCGTGCTCACCGGCGTCGCCATCGGCATCGGCGTGGCGATCGCGGTGGCCCTGAACCGGCTCGCCCGCACCCGCATCACCCTGGAGGCCCACGAAGGGGTCCACCGGGTGCGCGCCCGCGGCCAGCTGACCTTCCTGGCGGTGCCCCGGCTGAGCCGGGTGCTGGGCCAGATCCCGCAGGACGCCGACGTCGTACTCGAACTGGACGGATCCTTCATGGACCACGCGGCATACGAGACCCTCCAGGACTGGGAGGACGCACAACTCGCCCACGGGGGCCGGGTCACGGTCACCGGCCGCACCCCCCACCCCGCCGCCGGAGTCGCCGAGCCGGCGGCGGCCGGCGGGGCCCCGGCCGGCAGGGGCGCGCACAGCGCCAAGGGCCCGCACCACTGCTGCCGTCCGTGGACGCCGTGGCACGCGGTGCAGAACCACTGCGAGCACCGCAGAGCCCCCGCCGCGGCGCCGCGCCACCGCGCGGGCCAACTGGCCACCGGCATCAGCGCGTTCCAGCGCGACACGGCCCCGCTGGTGCGCGGCGAGCTGGCACGGCTGGCGCGCGAGGGCCAGCAGCCCTCCCAGCTCTTCCTGACCTGCGCCGACTCCCGCCTGGTCACCAGCATGATCACCGCCAGCGGCCCCGGCGACCTGTTCACCGTGCGCAACGTGGGGAACCTGGTGCCGCTCCCCGGGTCCGAGTCCGGGGACGACTCCGTGGCCGCGGCCATCGAGTACGCGGTGGACGTGCTGCAGGTGGAGAGCATCACGGTCTGCGGCCACTCCGGCTGCGGGGCGATGCAGGCCCTGCTCACCACGCCGCCGGACCTCCCCGCGACCCCGCTGCGCCGCTGGCTGCGGCACGGCGCCCCCAGCCTGGAGCGGATGTCGAGCCGCCACCACCGCTGGGCCCGGATCTCCGGCCGGCTCCCGGCGGACGCGGTGGAGCAGCTGTGCCTGACCAACGTCGTCCAGCAACTGGAGCACTTGCGTGCGCACGAGTCGGTCCGGCGCCGGCTCGCCGAGGGCACCCTCGAACTGCACGGGATGTACTTCCACGTGGGCGAGGCCCAGGCGTACCTGCTGGCGGAGGCCGACGGCTTTTTCGAGCCGCATGTGTTCACCAGCGTGGATCCGCACGACACCGCCTCCGACCTGCCCGGGAACCCCCATGCGGCCCCTGCCGGCAACCCGGCCGCGGCCCGCGCCGGTGCGGGCCGGACCGAAGCGATCCGGCCGATCGAGCGGGACTCGGCACTTGAACAGGCCACCGCCTGAACCGGAACACCCCGTCGCACGTGAGACCGTATGGCCCTCCCCGCACCCTGCAGCGGGGAGGGCCTTCCGCTGCGCACGTCCATCGTCCGGCTACAGGTCTAAACCAATTTCCGGTTACCCCTTGTCACCCGGGCCCGTGCCTGATGAGCTATGACCCGGGACACAACGGACACCCTGGGAAAGGGAGATGTCGGTGAGCAACGAAAGCCTGGCCAACCTGCTCAAGGAGGAGCGGCGGTTCGCACCGCCCGCCGGTCTGGCCGCCCACGCCAACGTCACGGCGCAGGCGTACGAGGACGCCGCGGCGGACCGGCTGGGCTTCTGGGCCACCCAGGCCCGGCGGCTGACCTGGGCCACCGAGCCGAACGAGACGCTCGACTGGAGCAACCCGCCCTTCGCGAAGTGGTTCGCCGACGGCAAGCTCAACGTGGCGTACAACTGCGTGGACCGCCACGTGGAGGCCGGCCACGGCGACCGCGTCGCCATCCACTTCGAGGGCGAGCCCGGCGACAGCCGCAGCATCACCTACGCCGAGCTCAAGGACGAGGTCTCCCGGGCCGCCAACGCCCTGACCGAGCTGGGCGTCGAGGCCGGCGACCGGGTCGCGGTCTACCTCCCGATGATCCCCGAGGCCGTCGTCGCGATGCTCGCCTGCGCCCGCGTCGGCGCCGCGCACTCGGTGGTCTTCGGAGGCTTCTCCGCCGACGCCGTCGCCTCCCGCATCCAGGACGCCGACGCCAAGCTCGTCATCACCGCCGACGGCGGTTACCGCCGCGGCAAGCCGAGCGCCCTCAAGCCCGCCATCGACGAGGCCCTGGGCAAGTGCCCGCAGGTCCGCAACGTGCTGGTGGTGCGCCGCACCGGCCAGGACACCGCCTTCACCGAGGGCCGCGACGTCTGGTGGCACGAGCTGGTCGGCCGCCAGTCCACCGAGCACGCCCCGCAGGCCTTCGACGCCGAGCACCCGCTGTTCGTCCTCTACACCTCGGGTACGACGGGTAAGCCCAAGGGCATCCTGCACACCTCCGGCGGCTACCTCACCCAGGCGGCCTACACCCACCACGCGGTCTTCGACCTCAAGCCGGAGACCGACGTCTACTGGTGCACCGCCGACATCGGCTGGGTGACGGGCCACTCGTACATCGTCTACGGCCCGCTGGCCAACGGCGCGACCCAGGTCATGTACGAGGGCACCCCGGACACCCCGCACCAGGGCCGGTTCTGGGAGGTCGTGCAGAAGTACGGCGTCACCATCCTCTACACCGCGCCGACGGCCATCCGCACGTTCATGAAGTGGGGAGACGACATCCCCGCCAAGTTCGACCTGTCGAGCCTGCGCATCCTGGGCTCGGTCGGCGAGCCGATCAACCCCGAGGCGTGGATCTGGTACCGGGAGCACATCGGCGGCGGCCGCTGCCCGATCGTGGACACCTGGTGGCAGACCGAGACCGGCGCCATGATGATCTCCCCGCTGCCGGGCGTCACCGAGACCAAGCCCGGCTCGGCCCAGCGCCCGCTGCCCGGCATCTCCGCCACCGTCGTGGACGACGAGGCCCGCGAGGTCCCGAACGGGGGCGGCGGCTACCTCGTGCTGACCGAGCCGTGGCCGTCGATGCTGCGCACCATCTGGGGCGACGACCAGCGGTTCATCGACACCTACTGGTCCCGCTTCGAGGGCAAGTACTTCGCCGGCGACGGCGCGAAGAAGGACGACGACGGCGACATCTGGCTGCTCGGCCGCGTCGACGACGTGATGCTCGTGTCCGGCCACAACATCTCGACCACCGAGGTCGAGTCCGCGCTGGTCTCGCACCCGGCGGTCGCCGAGGCGGCCGTCGTCGGCGCCGCCGACGAGACCACCGGCCAGGCCATCGTCGCCTTCGTGATCCTGCGTGGCACCGCCAGCGAGGACGAGGGCCTGGTCGCGGAGCTGCGCAACCACGTGGGCACCACCCTCGGCCCGATCGCCAAACCGAAGCGGATCCTGCCGGTGGCCGAGCTGCCCAAGACCCGCTCCGGCAAGATCATGCGCCGCCTGCTGCGCGACGTGGCCGAGAACCGCGAGCTGGGCGACGTCACCACCCTGACCGACTCCTCGGTGATGTCCCTGATCCAGGACAAGCTGCCGAGCGCCGCCAGCGAGGACTGATCCCGGCACACCGCCACGGAGGGCGTCCGGCGCACCACGCGCCGGATGCCCTCCCGGCATTTAGGGTGAAGATCGTCCGATATGACCTCGCGAGAGCGCGCCCTGTAAAATCAAGGAAGCGTCAACGTTCAAGGCGCTGAAGTATCAGGGTGAGCCGGGAAGTCTGGTCGGCAACTGCCGTTGCCATGCCGTCGACCACCGGAGGTGCCCCACCGTGCCCTCGCCCTCGCCGCCGCCCGCCCCCGCCGGCGCCCCCACCGACCCGCCTCCGGGCCAGCCCTCCGGCCGCCGCTTCCTCGGCCGCCTCTCCCTGCCCGAGCGCCGGTACGTCGCCGACGCGCTGCGCACCGAGACCGTCGGCGGCGTGATCCTCCTGGCGGCCGCGGTCGCCGCCCTGCTGTGGGCGAACGTCCCGGCCCTCGCCGACAGCTACGCCACCGTCAGCGACTTCCACTTCGGGCCGGCCGCCCTCGGGCTGGACCTCTCCGTCCAGCACTGGGCCGCCGACGGCCTGCTCGCGATCTTCTTCTTCGTGGCCGGCATCGAGCTCAAACGCGAGCTCGTCGCGGGCGACCTGCGCGACCCCAAGGCCGCCGCCCTCCCGGTCATCGCGGCCGTCTGCGGCATGGCCGTACCCGCCCTGGTCTACACCCTGGTCAACACGGTCGGCGGCGGCTCGCTGGACGGCTGGGCCGTACCCACCGCCACCGACATCGCCTTCGCGCTCGGCGTCCTCGCCGTCATCGGCACCTGGCTGCCCTCCGCGCTCCGCGCCTTCCTGCTGACCCTGGCCGTGGTGGACGACCTCTTCGCGATTCTGATCATCGCGATCTTCTTCACCAGCGAGATCCGCTTCCCGCAGCTCATCGGCGCGTTCCTGGGCCTGGCCCTGTTCTGGTTCCTGCTGCGCAAGGGGGTGCGCGGCTGGTACGTGTACGTCCCGCTCGCGCTGGTCATCTGGGGCCTGATGTACAACAGCGGTGTCCACGCCACCATCGCCGGCGTGGCCATGGGCCTGATGCTGCGCTGCACGCGCGTCGAGGGCGAGGAGCACTCCCCCGGCGAGCACATCGAGCACCTGGTGCGGCCGTTGTCGGCCGGCTTCGCGGTCCCGCTCTTCGCCCTGTTCTCCGCCGGTGTGGCCCTCTCCGGCGGGGCACTCGCCGCGGTCTTCACCCGCCCCGAGGCACTGGGTGTGGTCCTCGGCCTCGTCGTCGGCAAGGCCATCGGCATCTTCGGCGGCACATGGCTGTCGGCCCGCTTCACCCGGGCGTCGCTCAATCCCGACCTGCGCTGGCCCGACGTCTTCGCGGTGGCCGCCCTGGCCGGCATCGGCTTCACCGTGTCACTGCTCATCGACGAGCTGGCGTTCTCCGAGGATCTGGTCCTGGCCGACGAGGTCAAGGCCGCCGTGCTCGTGGGTTCCCTGATCGCCGCCGTGCTCGCGGGCATCCTGCTCAAGCTGCGCGACCGGAAGTACCGCGCCCTGACCGCGGCCGAAGAGCTCGACGAGGACGGGGACGGCATCCCGGACGTCTACGAGCAGGAGAACCCGGCCTACCACCTGAGGATGGCCGCGATCCACGAGGCCAAGGCCGCCGAGCACCGCCGCAGGGCGGAGCTGGCCGCCGCGCGGGCGGCCACCGCGCAGGACGGCGCCCCGGCCCCGAACACGGGACCCACGGCCGGATCGGCGACCACGTCCAGCGCCGACGGCGACAGTCCGGCATGATCTGACAGCAGACTGTTCGGACGAGCCGGGACGAGTGAGGGAGACAGCGATGAGCGCAGTGGGCCAGGAGCCGCAAGAGGTGGAGCGCAGTCTCGGCCAGCTGGTCGCCGTCGCCACCGCCGAGATGTCGGCCCTCGTGCACGACGAGATCGCCCTCGCCAAGGCCGAGATCCGCGAGGACGTCAAGCGCGTGGGCATCGGCGGCGGCGCCATCGGTGTCGCCGGCACGCTGGCGCTGTTCGCGGTGCCGGTGCTGAGCTTCGCCGCGGCGTACGGGATCCACAACCTCGGCCTCGGCCTGGCCTGGTCCTTCCTGATCGTCGGCGCCGCGTTCCTGCTGATCGCGGGCGTGCTCGCGCTGTTCGCCGTGTCCAAGCTCAAGAAGATCAGCCCGCCCGAGAAGTCGATCGCCTCCATCAAGGAGACCGCGGCGGTCGTCAGCACCGTCAAGCCGCACCCGCGGCCGGTCAGTGCCGAGGCCGTGGGTGTGGCACGCTCGTCCTCATGACGGCCCCGACACCCGACCCCGGCACCCCGCCCACCGCCGCCACGGCGGTCCGGCTCGACCTCCCTGACGGGAGGAAGGTGCTGCACCGCGACGTGGCGGCCAACGGCGCGCGCTTCCACGTCGCCGAGCTCGGCGACGGGCCGCTCGTCCTGCTCCTGCACGGCTTCCCGCAGTTCTGGTGGACCTGGCGCCACCAGCTGACCGCGCTGGCCGACGCGGGCTACCGGGCCGTGGCGATGGACCTGCGCGGGGTGGGCGGCAGCGACCGCACCCCGCGCGGCTACGACCCCGCCAACCTCGCGCTGGACATCACCGGGGTCGTACGGTCCCTCGGCGAGCCCGACGCCGCCCTCGTCGGCCACGACCTGGGCGGCTACCTCGCCTGGACCGCGGCCGTGATGCGCCCCAAGCTGGTGCGCCGCCTGGTGGTCTCCTCGATGCCGCACCCGCGGCGCTGGCGCTCGGCGATGCTGGCCGACTACGCGCAGAGCCGGGCCGGGTCGCACATCTGGGGCTTCCAGCGGCCCTGGCTGCCCGAGCGGCGGCTGGTCGCGGACGGCGGCGCCCTGGTGGGCGACCTGATCCGGGACTGGTCCGGCCCGCGGCTGCCCGAGGACGAGGACGTACGGGTCTACCAGCGCGCCATGTGCATCCCCTCCACCGCGCACTGCTCGATCGAGCCGTACCGGTGGCTGGTCCGCTCGATGGCCCGCCCCGACGGCGTGCAGTTCTACCGCCGGATGAAGCGTCCGGTGCGGGTGCCCACGCTGCACCTGCACGGGTCGCTGGATCCGGTGATGCGCACCCGCAGCGCCGCGGGCTCCGGCGAGTACGTCGAAGCGCCGTACCGCTGGCGGCTGTTCGACGGCCTCGGGCACTTCCCGCACGAGGAGGACCCGGTGGCCTTCTCGACGGAGCTCGTCAACTGGCTGAAGGACCCCGAGCCCGACCGCTGACGGTCCGACGGGGATCCGTCGGACCCCGTGTTGAACACGCGTACGCCGAACGTTCACATGCCCCGCGCATAGGCCAATTGGCCCTCCCCCGCACGGTTACCGACCATGAGGCCCGGGCAGACGTCGAAGTATGGGCTGGACGCACGACTACGGTGACTCCGCACGCAACCGCCGCTCAGCAGCGCCGCTGGGCTCCCGCGAGAGGGTCGGCGGCCCCGCTGAGGGCCCCGACCCACGTCTCGACATCCCGCGCATCCTGCGCCGCCGGGCCCGCTGGGTCTCGGCCCGGCTGCGGCATACCCGCAGCTAGGGCGCAGGACCGGCCCGGCTCCGGGACGCGCCTCAGAGGGCGCAGCCCTCGCTCGTGACGCGGCGGGTGGCCAGCTGGCCGTCCTGGATGTCGTCCCGGATCTCGTCGGCCGTCAGGGCGTACCCCGTGTTCGGGTCGTCCAGGGACTTCGCGAAGACCACGCCGTACACCTGGCCCTCGGGGGTCAGGAGCGGGCCGCCGGAGTTGCCCTGGCGCACCGTCGCGTACAGCGAGTAGACGTCGCGGCGGACCGTGCCCCGGTGGTAGATGTCCGGGCCGTTGGCGTTGATCCGGCCGCGCACCCGGGCGGCGCGCACGTCGTACGAGCCGTTCTCGGGGAAGCCGGCCACGATCGCGCCGCTGCCGCTGCGCGCGTCGGGCTCGGTGAACTCCAGCGGGGGCGCCTTGAGCTTCGGCACGTCGAGGACGGCGATGTCGCGACGCCAGTCGTAGAGCACGACCTTCGCCTCGTACAGCCGCCCCTCACCGCCTATCTGCACGGTGGGCTCCGAGACCCCGCCGACGACGTGGGCGTTGGTCATGACCCGGTGCCGGGCGAAGACGAAGCCGGTGCCCTCCAGCACCTTGCTGCAGCTCGGCGCGGTGCCCACGACCTTGACGATGGAGCGCTTGGCGCGCTGCGCGACGGGGCTCTGGGCGAGGGCCGGGTCGGGCGCCCTCACCTCGGTGATGGGCTCGTTGGCGAACGGGCTGAAGACCTGTGGGAAGCCGTTCTGCGCGAGGACGGAGCTGAAGTCCGAGAACAGCGTGCCCGCCTGTTGCGGCATCAGCTGGGAGACCCCGTACAGCACCTGCGACTTGTTGGCCTGCTTGCCGAGGCTGTTGGTCGGGTTGCCCGCCAGCGCGGATCCGATGAGCCACGCCACCATCAGCATGGCGACCACGTTGACCAGCGCGCCGCCCGTGGCGTCCAGCGCACGGGCGGGCGACCAGGTGATGTGCCGCCTGAGCTTGTTGCCCAGGTGGGTGGTGAAGGCCTGGCCGATCGAGGCGCAGATGATCACCACGACCACCGCGACGATGGCGGCCGTCGTGGTCACCGCGGCCTCGTCCGTGACCTGGTTCCAGATCAGCGGCAGCACGGACACCGCGATGAGGCCGCCGCCGAGGAAGCCGATCACGGACAGGATGCCGACGACGAACCCCTGGCGGTAGCCGATGATCGCGAACCACACGGCGGCGACCAGCAGGAGGATGTCCAGCACGTTCAGCTGGTCGAGCACGTTCACGTGGGCCACCGTCTCACGAGAGCCGGTCGAGCGGGACCTCCCGGGTGCGGTCCCAGGGCCGCTCCCAGCCGGCGTAGTGCAGGATCCGGTCGATCAGTCCGGCGGTGAAACCCCAGACCAGAGCCGATTCGACCAGGAATGCGGGGCCCTGGAAGCCGCTCGGGTGCACGACCGTGGCGCGGTTGGCCGGCTCCGTGAGATCCGCCACGGGCACTGTGAAGACCCGGGCCGTCTCGGCCGGGTCCACCACCCCCACCGGGCTGGGCTCGCGCCACCAGCCGAGCACCGGGGTGACCGCGAACCGGCTCACCGGGATGTAGAGCTTCGGCAGCACGCCGAAGAGCTGCACCCCGGCCGGGTCCAGGCCGGTCTCCTCCTCGGCCTCGCGCAGCGCCGCGCGCAGCGGGGCGCCGTCCTCCGGGTCGCCGTCCTCCGGGTCGAGGGCGCCGCCGGGGAACGAGGGCTGTCCGGCGTGCGAGCGGAGCGTGCCCGAGCGTTCCATGAGCAGCAGCTCGGGGCCCTGGGCTCCGTCGCCGAAGAGGATCAGGACGGCGGACTCGCGGACGTCGTCGCCGGCGGGCGGCAGGAACCGGCTCAGCTGGGTCGGCCGGACCGTGCGCGCCGCCTCGACCACCGGGTCCAGCCACGACGGCAACCCGGCGGTGGACAGCGCCGTCCGCGTGGATTCGGTGGATCCGGACCCGCCGGCCCGTGTCGCCCCTGTCATCGGCTCCCCGTTCGCTGTACTGCCCCTGACGGCCTCAACGCCGCCGGCGGCTCGATTCGTTCCTCCCCCGGTGCGGACCGGGTCAGTCGGCCGCGGCGGCGCCCAGCGGGGCGGCCGGCCGGCCCGGGTAGTCCGGGGGCGGGCTCAGCCGCTGGCCGGGCTGGCCCCCCATCTCGTACTTGAGCAGTTTCTTCGCCTTCTCCGGGTCGGTCTCGCCCTCCCCGTACGCCGGACAGAGCGGGGCGATCGGGCAGGCGCCGCAGGCCGGTTTGCGGGCGTGGCAGATCCGCCGGCCGTGGAAGATCACGCGGTGCGAGAGCATCGTCCACTCGCTCTTGGGGAAGATCGCGCAGATCTCCGCCTCGACCTTCTCCGGGTCCTCCTGCGTGGTCCACTTCCAGCGCCGCACCAGACGGCCGAAGTGGGTGTCCACGGTGATGCCGGGCCGGCCGAAGGCGTTGCCCAACACGACGTGGGCGGTCTTGCGGCCGACGCCCGGAAGGGTCACGAGGTCCTCCAGACGGCCCGGCACGGTGCCGCCGAAGTCGTCCCGCAGGGCCGCGGAAAGGCCCAGCAGCGAGCGCGCCTTGGCCCGGAAGAAGCCGGTGGGCCGGATGATCTCCTCCAGCTCCTCGGGCACGGCCGCGGCCATGTCCTCGGGCGTCGGGTACTTCGCGAAGAGGGCCGGGGTGGTCTGGTTCACCCGCAGGTCGGTGGTCTGCGCCGACAGCACGGTGGCGACCAGCAGCTCGAAGGGGTTGCGGAAGTCCAGCTCGGGGTGGGCGTACGGGTAGACCTCGGCCAGCTCGCGGTTGATCCGGCGGGCGCGCCGGACCATGGCGAGGCGGGACTCCGCCTTGGCCGCTCCTGCCGTCGGCGCCGGCGCGGCCGCCGTCTTCTTCGTCGTCCTGGTGGCCGCCGTCCGCCCGGCCGCCGTCCTCGTCGCCGTCTTCGTCACCGTGGTGTTGGTCTTCGTCGCCGTCGTCGTCGTGGCCTTCGCCGTCGCAGGGGCCGGTACGGCCTTCTTCGCTGCTGCCATGTGACGAAGGCTACGCCCGGCTGCCGACAGGACCGGGCCGTGTCCGCAAAGTGGCACCGCCGCGGAGGAGGGGTGGTTCCGAACGCCCCGGACGGCTCCCGAAATCACTCCGGCCCCACTGTTCGCCCAGAGCGGAATCGCCTGGCATGATGGCGCCCGCAGGCCCTTCCGCCCACGCCCGGCGGCCTCTTGGCCCCCGGCACCCGCCCTCGCCCCCCTCCACGGTGGCCCGAACAGCCCATCGATTCGCCCCCGGCGGCACAGCACACCCGGTTCGTCCGGCATCCTGTGATTGATCGCACTGTTTGAAGCGTCCGGCAAAATGGGGAGCACGGTCCCCTGATGCAGGTCGACATAGGAGAGAGACTCGTGGACGACGTTCTGCGGCGCGCCCCGCTCTTCGCGGCGCTCGATGACGAGCAGGCCGCGGAGCTCCGCGCCTCCATGAGCGAAGTGACCCTCGCCCGCGGCGACGCCCTCTTCCACGAGGGCGACCCGGGTGACCGGCTGTACGTGGTCACCGAGGGCAAGGTCAAGCTGCACCGCACCTCCCCGGACGGGCGCGAGAACATGCTCGCCGTCCTCGGCCCCGGCGAGCTGATCGGTGAACTTTCGCTCTTTGACCCGGGCCCGCGTACCGCCACCGCGACGGCGCTGACCGAGGTCAAGCTGCTCGGCCTCGGCCACGGCGACCTCCAGCCGTGGCTCAACGCCCGCCCCGAGGTCGCCACCGCCCTGCTGCGCGCCGTGGCCCGGCGCCTGCGCAAGACCAACGACCAGATGTCCGACCTGGTCTTCTCCGACGTGCCGGGACGTGTCGCCCGCGCGCTGCTCGACCTCTCGCGCCGCTTCGGCGTGCAGTCGGAAGAGGGCATCCACGTCGTCCACGACCTCACGCAGGAAGAGCTGGCCCAGCTGGTCGGCGCCTCCCGCGAGACCGTGAACAAGGCCCTGGCCGACTTCGCCCAGCGCGGCTGGCTGCGCCTGGAGGCCCGCGCCGTGATCCTGCTGGACGTCGAGCGCCTGGCGAAGCGGTCCCGCTGACCGGGTCCCGCACCCCGCCGTGACACGAAGGCCCCGCCCACTCGGGCGGGGCCTTCGGCGTGCTCGCGCGTGGTTCGAGGGCCGCGAAAAGGCCGCGCGGCACAGTGGGGCCCATGGACACAATGGGGCGCGTGGAGCACAGGGGACTGGACGGGCAGGGGTTCATCGAGCGCGAGGGCTCGCTCGCCCGCATCGGGGCCGAGTTCCAGGGCCTCGTCGCCGACGCGCGCGACCGCGTCGTGAAGACGTACGGCCGGCGGCTGCACAGCGCCTACCTGTACGGGTCGCTGCCGCGCGGCACCGCCCGCCCCGGGCGCTCCGACCTCGACCTGCTGCTGGCCCTGCACGAGGAGCCCACGGCGACGGACCGGGAGGCCACCGCCGGCCTGGCCGCCGACCTCGACGCCGCCCACCCCGTCGTCGACGGCGTGGGCATCCTGCTGTTCGGCAAGGAGCGACTGCTCAGCGAGGCGGAGCGGTACGACCTGGGCTGGTTCGTGGCCTGCCTGTGCACCCCGCTGCTCGGGGCGGACCTCGCCGAGCACCTGCCCCGGTACCGGCCGGACGCGCTGCTGGCCCGCGAGACCAACGGCGACCTGGCGGCGCTGCTGCCGAAGCTGCGGCAGCGGATGGCGGAGGCCGGCGGCGAGGGCGGGAGTACGGCCACGGGCGGGAGCGGGAGCGGAGCCGGGGGTGCGGGCGACACGGCGTACCGTCGACTGGTGCGCGGCTGGTCCCGGCAGCTGGTGCGGACCGCCTTCACGCTGGTCATGCCCCGGTGGGGCGGCTGGACCAGCGATCTGGGGCGGCAGGCGGAGGCCTTCGCGGAGTACTACCCCGAGCGCGCCGGACAGCTGCGCGAGGCGGCCCGCCTGGCCCTGGAGCCGACGGCCGACCCCGCGGTGCTGCGCACGTACGCCGAGGACCTCGGACCGTGGCTGGCGGCGGAGTACGCCGCCGTGATCGGGGTGAAGCCCCCGCGGCCCGCGGGGTGAGGGCCCCGCAGCCCGGGGGTCGGGCCGGGCGGCGGTCGAGCCGACCGGTCGCCGTGCGGGGCGGGCCGGGCGGTCGAGGTCGGCCGAAGCCGGTCGAAGTCGACCGGAGCCGGTCGACGGGCTCGGAGCGGAGCGTCGAGCTCAGTAGTCGAGCGCCTCGACGGCGTCCTTGGCCTCCTTCAGGCCCGCTCCCGTGATCCGCCGGTACTCCTTGATGGCCTCGATCTCCTTGTTCTTGCGCAGCAGGTCCCGGACCACGTCCAGGCCCGCCGGCTCCGGCTCCTCGATGCCGAGGTGGGCCATGATCAGGTCGAGCTTGTACTCGACCCGGGCGGTCTTCCGGGCCACCTCCCGGACCTTCTGGTTGACGTGGGCCGTTATCCAGTTCACGGCGAGGACGAGGGCGATGACGGCGAAGATCATGCAGGGAGCCTAAGTGACCGGCCGGTAGCCCGGACAGGGTCGATAGCCCGGACAGGGTCAGTAGCCGGGCGGACCCGGGATCAGACCGTGCTCGCGCAGGTACTCCAGCTGCGCCCGCACCGACCACTCGGCCGCCGGCCACAGCGTGCGGTCCACGTCCGCGTACACGTGCGCCACGACCTCCGGGGCCGTGGTGAAGCCGTCCTCCACCGCCGTCTCGACCTGTGCCAGCCGGTGCGCCCGGTGCGCGAGGTAGAACTCGACGGCGCCCTGGGCGTCGTCCAGCACCGGCCCGTGCCCCGGCAGCACCGTGTGCACGCCGTCGTCGACGGTCAGCGAGCGCAGCCGCCGCAGCGAGTCGAGGTAGTCGCCCAGCCGCCCGTCGGGGTGCGCCACCACCGTCGTCCCGCGCCCGAGGATCGTGTCCCCGGTCAGGACGGCCCCGTCGGCGGGCAGGTGGAAGCAGAGCGAGTCGGCGGTGTGCCCGGGCGTGGGGACCACGCGCATCTCCAGCCCGCCGACCCGGACGGCCTGGCCGGGCGCGAGGCCCTCGTCGCCCAGCCGCAGGGCCGGGTCGAGGGCCCGCACCTTCGTCCGGGTGAGCTCCGCGAACCGGCCGGCTCCCTCGGCGTGGTCGGGGTGCCCGTGGGTCAGCAGCGTGAGGGCGACCCGCTTGCCGGCCGCCTCGGCGGCCGCGACCACCGCTTGCAGGTGCGCCTCGTCCAGCGGGCCCGGGTCGATCACCACGGCCAGCTCCGAGTCCGGCTCGGAGACGATCCACGTGTTGGTGCCGTCCAGGGTCATGGCGGAGGCGTTCGGCGCCAGGACGTTGACCGCCCGAGCCGTCGCCGGCCCCGAGACCACGGCTCCGCGGGGCTGGCCCGGCAGCGCGGCGGCGTCCGTCATGACGCACCTCCCGTCGTCCCCACCCGCTTGGTGAACTCGTCGTGGCCCGGCCAGCTGAGCACCAGCTCGCCCCCTTCCAGCCTGGCCTGCGCCAGCACCGGTGTCAGGTCCTGGCCTTCGGCGGCCGCGAGGGCGTCGGCGGCGCTCCCGTACGGCTCCAGGGAGCGCAGGGTCGAAATGGTGGGCGGCATCATCAGCAGTTCGCCCCGGTCGTACCCCGCGGCTGCCTCGGACGGGCGGATCCAAACGGTCCGGTCGGCCTCGGTGGAGGCGTTGCGGGTGCGCTGGCCCTCGGGGAGGGCGGCCACGAAGAACCAGGTGTCGTAGCGGCGCGGCTCGAACTCGGGGGTGATCCAGCGCGCCCACGCGCCCAGGAGGTCGGAGCGCAGCAGCAGGCCGCGGCGGTCGAGGAAGTCGGCGAAGGACAGCTCGCGGGCCACCAGGGCCTGCCGGTCGGCCTCCCAGTCGTCCCCGGTGGTGTCGCCGACCACGGTGTCGGCCGTCGGGCCGGCGAGCAGGACGCCCGCCTCCTCGTACGTCTCCCTGACCGCGGCGCACACGATGGCCTGGGCGGTGGCGGGCTCGGTGCCCAGGCGCTTCGCCCAGTGGTCGAGGGCGGGTCCGGCCCAGCCGACGAGGTGGTCGTCGTCGCGCGGGTCGACGCCGCCGCCGGGGTAGGCGTACGCGCCGCCGGCGAAGGCCATGGAGGCGCGGCGGCGCAGCATGTGGACGTCAGGGCCGTCGGCGGCGTCGCGCAGCAGCATGACGGTGGCCGCGCGCTTGGGGGCCACCGGCGTCAGGCTGCCGTCCGCGAGGGCGCGGATGCGGTCGGGCCACTCCGGCGGGTACCACTGGCCGCCGGCGGGGGCGGTGCCGGGTGTCTGCTGGTCCTGCTCGCCGTGCGGGCCGCGCTGCCCGTTCGTCTCACCGTTCGACATGGGCGGAGCCTACGGCGATCCGGCGGGATGTTCGAGGGGGTCCCGGGGACGCGTCCCCGGGACCCCCTCGGCGGCGGCAGCGGGGTCAGTCCGCGACCTCCACCTGGAACTCGACCTCGACGGGCGCGTCCAGCGGCAGGACAGCGACGCCGACGGCGCTGCGGGCGTGCACGCCCTTCTCGCCGAGGACCTCGCCGAGCAGCTCGCTGGCGCCGTTGATGACGCCGGGCTGGGCGGTGAAGTCGGGGGCCGAGGCCACGAAGCCGACGACCTTCACGACCCGCACGATCTTGTCCAGGTCGCCGATGACGGACTTCACGGCGGCCAGCGCGTTCAGGGCGCAGGTCGCGGCGAGCGCCTTGGCCTCCTCGGCGGAGACCTCGCCGCCGACCTTGCCGGTCAGCGGGAGCTTGCCCTCCACCATCGGGAGCTGGCCCGCGGTGTAGACGTACGCGCCGGAGCGGACGGCCGGCTGGTAGGCGGCCAGCGGGGGCACGACCTCGGGGAGCGTCAGTCCGAGCTCGGCGAGCTTGGCCTCGACAGCGCTCATGCCTGCTTCTCCCGCTTCAGGTAGGCGACCAGCTGCTCGGGGTTGTTCGGCCCGGGCACGACCTGGACGAGCTCCCAGCCGTCCTCGCCCCACGTGTCGAGGATCTGCTTCGTGGCGTGGACCAGCAGCGGGACCGTCGCGTATTCAAACTTCTTCATAGCAGGGGAGCGTAATACCTGGACGAGGGCTCATGCGCAGCGCGAAAGGCGAGTGGTTAGGCTCGACGCGTGAGCAGGCTCCAGGTGGTCAGCGGCAAGGGCGGCACCGGTAAGACCACGGTCGCCGCAGCACTCGCGCTCGCCCTCGCGACCGAGGGCAAGCGGACACTTCTCGTGGAAGTCGAGGGCAGGCAGGGGATCGCGCAGCTCTTCGGCACGGAGGCGCTCCCGTACGAGGAGCGGAAGATCGCGGTGGCGCCGGGCGGCGGGGAGGTGCACGCCCTGGCCATCGACGCCGAACGGGCGCTGCTCGACTACCTCCAGATGTTCTACAAGCTCGGTTCGGCCGGACGGGCGCTGAAGAAGCTCGGCGCCATCGACTTCGCCACCACCATCGCCCCCGGTCTGCGGGACGTCCTGCTGACCGGCAAGGCCTGCGAGGCGGTCAAGCGCAAGGACAAGGCGGGCCGCTTCGTGTACGACCACGTGGTGATGGACGCGCCGCCGACCGGCCGCATCACCCGCTTCCTGAACGTCAACGACGAGGTGGCCGGGCTCGCGCGCTTCGGCCCCATCCACAACCAGGCCCAGTCGGTGATGAAGGTCCTGAAGTCCCCCGACACGGCCGTGCACCTGGTCACCCTGCTGGAGGAGATGCCGGTGCAGGAGACCTCGGACGGCATCGACGAGCTGCGGGCCGCGGGCCTGCCGGTGGGCCGGGTCGTGGTCAACATGGTGCGGCCGCACCATCTGGACGAGGAGGCCCTGCGGGCCGCCTCGGGCGAGCGGCGCGTCGAGGTGGCGCGGGCGCTGTCCAGGGCGGGGCTGGGCGCGGCGCGCCGCGGCGGGCCGGCCGAGCGCCTGGTGGACCCGCTGCTGGAGCAGGCCGCGGAGCACGCCGAGCGGGTGGAGCTGGAGCGCGAGCAGCGTGCCGTACTGGCGGGGCTGGGCGTGGAGGCGTACGAACTGCCGCTGTTGGGCGGCGGGATGGAGCTCGCCGGGCTGTACGACCTGGCGGCGGAGCTGCGGAAGCAGGTGAGCGCCGCGTGAGCAGCGCGCTGAGGACTCCCCCGTTGCTGGACGTGGACGCGCTGCTGGACGACCCGGAGACCCGGATCGTGGTGTGCTGCGGCGCGGGCGGGGTGGGCAAGACCACGACCGCGGCGGCCCTGGGCGTACGGGCGGCCGAGCGGGGGCGCAAGGTAGTGGTGCTGACCATCGACCCGGCGCGGCGGCTGGCCCAGTCGATGGGGATCGACGTGCTGGACAACACCCCGCGGCCGGTGGCGGACGCGGGTGCGGCCGGTGGCGCGCTGCACGCCATGATGCTCGACATGAAGCGGACCTTCGACGAGATCGTCGAGTCCCACGCGGACCCCGACCGGGCCCGGGCGATCCTGGAGAACCCCTTCTACCAGTCCCTGTCGGCCGGTTTCGCCGGCACGCAGGAGTACATGGCCATGGAGAAGCTGGGCCAGCTGCGGGCGCGCGAGGACTGGGACCTGATCGTGGTGGACACCCCGCCGAGCCGGTCCGCGCTGGACTTCCTGGACGCGCCGAAGCGGCTGGGGTCGTTCCTGGACGGGAAGTTCATCCGGGTGCTGATGGCACCGGCGAAGGTGGGCGGCCGGGCCGGGATGAAGTTCCTCAACGTCGGCATGTCGATGATGACCGGCACCCTGAGCAAGCTGATGGGGGGCCAGCTGCTGAAGGACGTGCAGACCTTCGTGGCGGCGATGGACACCATGTTCGGGGGCTTCCGCACCCGCGCGGACGCCACGTACCGGCTGCTGCAGGCGCCGGGGACGGCCTTCCTCGTGGTCGCGGCGCCGGAGCCGGACGCGCTGCGCGAGGCGGCGTACTTCGTGGAGCGGCTGGCCGCGGACGACATGCCGCTGGCCGGGCTGGTGTTGAACCGGGTGCACGGCAGTGGCGCCGACGGGCTCTCGGCGGAGCGGGCCCTGGCGGCCGCGGAGAATCTTGAAGAAGGCGGCATTGTCGATCAGGAGTCCGGGAAAGCTGGACTTCGTGACTCCACCGCCTCGGACGCTCCCCCGCATGGCGGCGGTGACCCCACGAACGGATCGGCCGGCACGAGCGGCGCCTCGGACGCCGACCTGATCGCCGCCGGGCTGCTGCGCCTGCACGCCGAACGCATGCAGGTGATCGCGCGCGAGCAGCAGACGCGCGACCGCTTCACGTCACTGCACCCTGAGGTGCCGGTGGCCGAGGTGGCCGCCCTGCCCGGCGATGTGCACGACCTCGCCGGGCTTCGGGCCATCGGTGAGCGGCTCACGACCGGTCAGCGGGGCTGATCGGACCCGAGCGTGGGAGGAGCTCCGGGGATGCCCGGAGGGACCGGTCCGTCCGCGGTGGAACGCGTCCGCCCGCGAAGAGGTACCGGTGCCGGTCTACCCGGCCGCCGCGTACGTCTCGTAGGCGACGTCCGCCTCCTCGTCGGCATCCATGCCGAGGATGCCGGTGCTGCGCTCGTACTCCGTACGAGCGGTCTCCAGCAGTCGCCGCCAGGAGGTCACGGTCGGGCGCCTGCGCAGCAGTGCGCGCCGCTCCCGCTCGGTCATGCCGCCCCAGACACCGAACTCGACGCGGTTGTCGAGCGCGTCCGCGAGGCACTCGGTCCGCACCGGGCAACCGGTGCACACCGCCTTGGCCCTGTTCTGCGCTGCACCCTGTACGAACAACTCATCCGGATCGGTAGTGCGGCAGGCTGCCTGCGCACTCCAGTCGGTAACCCAGCCCATTACGGCGCCGTCCTCTCCCGAATCGAGGCTCCCCCACGGCGGTAGCGGCATATTCACCGCTGCCAGTTGAGGACGTTACGGAAGGCGGGCACAGCGCAACACCCCCGACGGGCCCAATCTTGAATGGTCCGAACGGACTATGCGTAAGCGGCAGATCACCCGACGGAGTGACGCGGCGACATGACGGGCCATTCCGGCGATTCGGGACAAGCCGGTCGACTCACAAGGGGCACCGCGCGACGGATGCGGGGCATTCGGACATATGTCCACCCGCTTCGGAAAGGGTGAATGTCATGCCGAAGGGTTGATCTCCCCCCGCACTGCTGTGACAGTTGGGAGCAGCTTAGGCCAAGGCATGCACGCGTGTCCGGGGAATGAGAACGTAGGCTTCCCCCATGCCAAAGAAGCGCTCGGGCGGAGGTCTCACCGGGACCCAGCAGGCCGCCAAGTTCCTCGGGGTGTCCGCGCTGGCCGGCGTCGTGCTCGCCGGCATCGCGATTCCCGGTGCGGGCGTGCTCGGTCTCGCGGCCAAGGGCACGGTCGACGGGTTCGACGAGATTCCCGCCAACATGAAGACCCCGCCGCTGAGTCAGCGCACGAACATCCTCGACGCCGAGGGCGGTCTCATCGCGACCGTCTACTCGCGGGACCGGAAGGTCGTACCGCTCACGGCCATCTCGCCGTACATGCAGAAGGCGATCGTCGCGATCGAGGACTCGCGCTTCTTCGAGCACGGGGCGATCGACGTCAAGGGCATCCTGCGCGCGGTCAACCGCAACGCGCAGGAGGGCGGCGCCGCGCAGGGCGCCTCGACACTCACGCAGCAGTACGTGAAGAACGTCTTCGTCGAGGAGGCCGGCGACGACCCGACCAAGGTCGCCGAGGCGCAGCAGAAGAGCCTGGGCCGCAAGGTGCGCGAGCTGAAGTACGCGATCCAGGTCGAGGAGGAGCTCGGGAAGAAGAAGATCCTCGAGAACTACCTCAACATCACCTTCTTCGGGCAGCAGGCGTACGGCATCGAGTCCGCCTCCCAGCGCTACTTCAGCAAGCCCGCCCGCGACCTGACCCTGGCGGAGTCCGCCCTGCTGGCCGGACTCGTCCAGTCGCCGAGCCGGTACGACCCCGTCAACGACACCGAGGAAGCCACCAAGCGCCGCAACACGGTGCTCCAGCGCATGGCGGAGGTGAAGGACATCTCGCAGGCCGAGGCCGACGCGGCCAAGGCCACGCCCATCAAGCTGAAGGTGACCAAGCCCAAGAACGGCTGCATCACGGCCGTCAGCGGCGCCGGCTTCTTCTGCGACTACGTGCGCGCGGTGTTCCTCTCCAACCCCGTCTTCGGCAAGACGCGCGAGGAGCGGGCCAAGGTCTGGAACCGCGGCGGCCTGACCGTCCGCACCACCCTGGACCCGCAGTCCCAGGAGTCGGTCAACGCCTCCATCAAGGACCACGTCAACCAGGACGACAAGGTCGCCACCGCGGTGACCCTCGTCCAGCCGGGCACCGGCCGGATCCTCGCCATGGGCCAGTCGAAGCCGTACGGCTTCGGCACGAACGAGACGCAGATCAACTTCTCCGTCGACAAGCGCATGGGCGGATCGAGCTTCGGTTTCCCGACCGGTTCGACGTTCAAGCCCTTCGTGGCGGCCGCCGCCATCGAGCAGGGCGTCTCGCCCGGCAAGGTGTACGCGTCGCCGCACGACATGCCGTACCCGAGCCCGGTGCAGAGCTGCAGCGACACGCCCTGGATCAACACCGGCGACCAGGTCGAGAACGAGTCGGAGTCCGAGGTCGGCCCGTACGCGCTGCGCGAGGCGATGGCCAAGTCGGTCAACACCTACTTCGTCGAGATGATCAGCGACATCGGCCTCTGCCCGGTGACGACCATGGCGAAGAAGCTCGGCGTCATCCCCGCCAACGGCGAGAAGCTGAAGGAGGTGCCCTCCATCGCGCTGGGCACCGAGGGCATGTCCCCGCTGACCATGGCCAACGCGTACGCGACCTTCGCCAACCGCGGCACGTACTGCACCCCCGTCGCCATAGAGTCGATCACCGACCCGCACGGCAAGGCCATCGCGGTGCCGAAGTCGCGCTGCGACCGGGTCATGTCCGAGAAGACCGCCGACACGATCAACACGCTGCTGCGCGGCGTGGTCGACTCCGGCACGGGTGCGCAGGCGGGCCTGAGCGACCGCGACAGCGCGGGCAAGACGGGTACCACCGACTCCCGCTACAACGCCTGGTTCGTGGGCTACACGCCGAACATGGCGGGCGCGACCTGGGTCGGCTCGGGCGGCGCCAAGCAGATCTCGATGGAGAACATCTACATCGGCGGCCAGTACTACGAGAAGGTCTACGGCGGTGGCGTCCCCGGCCCCATCTGGCGTGACGCGGTCTCGGGCGCACTGGCCGGGCGCGAGGTCATGCAGTTCGTGACCGTCCCGCTGCCGGAGTCCCCGGACCCGGCGGGCGGCAGCAAGGGCAAGGGCAAGAACAAGGGCAAGAAGCACAAGCCCGGCCGCGGCGACGACAAGCCCGGTCGCGGCGGAACCGGTGGCGACACCGGCGGCACCGACTCCGGTGGCGCCGACGGCGGCGGGGACGGCGGGATCACCTTCCCCGACCTCCCCACCGACCCGGGCCTGATCGGCGGGACCCCGTAGGACGCGGGGACACGACGAAGGGAGGGGCGCTCCGGCCTGCCGGCCGGGGCGCCCCTCCCTTTTCCGCTCTTCTCCGTCTCAGCCCGCGAGCAGCTGCTTCACGACGGCGGCCACCCGGCCGCCCTCGGCCAGGCCCTGCACCTTCGGGTTCACGATCTTCATGACGGCACCCATGGCCCGCGGCCCCTCGGCGCCGGCGGCCTTGGCCTCCTCGACGGCCTGGGCCACGATCGCGGTGAGCTCGTCGTCGCTGAGCTGCTTGGGCAGGTAGTCCGCCAGGACCTCGCCCTCGGCCAGCTCGCGCTCGGCCTGCTGGGGACGGCCGCCCTGGGCGAAGGCGTCGGCGGCCTCGCGGCGCTTCTTCGCCTCCTTCGCGATCACCTTGAGGATCTCGTCGTCGGAGAGCTCGCGCGGCTCCTTGCCCGCGACCTCCTCCTTCGTGATCGCGGTGAGGGTGAGGCGGAGCGTGGCCGAGCGGAGCTCGTCACGCGCCTTGATGGCGGTCGTGAGGTCTTCCTGCAGCTTGGACTTGAGGCTGGTCATGGGTCGAGTCTGCCAGGTCGGGCCCGGTCGGCGCCTACCTGTTTCCCCCCGGCCGCGCCGAGGGAGGCGCGGCCGGGGGCAGGACGGAGGAGGCCCGGCCGCCCCGTGGCGCCGGGCCGTCCGTCGCACCGCGCGGGGTCTGCGACGATGTCCCCATGCGCGCGCGTTACGGACTCCCCCTGAAGGTCACCGCCGGAATCGCAGCCGCGGGGGCGGTCGGCGTGGCGTACGCCGCCGGCTTCGAGGCCAGGTCGTTCCGGCTCCGCCGGGTCACCGTCCCGGTCCTGCCGCGCGGCATGCGCCCGATCCGGATCCTCCAGGTCTCCGACATCCACATGGTCGCCGGGCAGCGCAAGAAGCGCGCCTGGCTGCAGTCCCTGGCCGGGCTGCGCCCCGACTTCGTCGTGAACACCGGCGACAACCTCTCCGACACCGAGGGCGTGCCGGAGCTGCTCGACGCGCTCGGGCCGCTGATGGACTTCCCCGGCGTCTACGTCTTCGGCTCGAACGACTACTACGGGCCCCGGCTGCGCAACCCCGCCCGCTACCTGCTGGAGAAGGCCCAGGGCAAGCACGGCCTGAACGGCAACCCGCCGGTCGTGGGCGCCGTCCACAACCCGTGGGAGGACATCCGGGACGCCTTCGACGCGGCCGGCTGGGTGAACCTCACCAACGCGCGCGGCCGGCTGAAGCTGCCCGACCTCGAGCTGGCCTTCACCGGCCTGGACGACCCCCACATCAAGCGGGACCGGTACGAGCGCGTGGCCGGCGGTCCGGAGGCGGACGCCGACTTCTCGATGGCCGTGGTGCACGCCCCGTACCTGCGCACCCTCGACGCCTTCACGGCCGACGGGTACCCCCTGGTCCTGGCCGGGCACACCCACGGCGGGCAGCTGTGCATCCCCTTCTACGGGGCGCTCGTCACCAACTGCGACCTCGACACGGACCGGGTGAAGGGCCTGTCGACCCACGAGCTCGCGGGCAACCGGTCGTACCTCCACGTCTCGGCCGGCTGCGGCACGAACCGCTTCACCCCGGTCCGCTTCGCCTGCCCGCCCGAGGCCACCCTGCTCACCCTCACGCCCGCCTCGTAGCCCCCGCCGCGGGCCCGCCGAAAACCGGATTTCGTCTCAGCGCGAGGGTCCGCTAAAGTAATCGATGTCGCCAGGGCCGAGAGGTCGCAAGGCGGCGATCGGGGTGTAGCGCAGCTTGGCAGCGCGCTTCGTTCGGGACGAAGAGGTCGTGGGTTCAAATCCCGCCACCCCGACAGAGTAAGACCAGGAAGGGCCTGATCCACTGAGTGGATCAGGCCCTTCCTGCATTTCCGACGGCCTTCGGGTGGGGCGGGCCGGGCGGGGTCACCTGCACGACCACGCCTCCTTCCCTCCTCCCGCGCCGCCCGGCCCCGCCCCGTCGGCCGTTGCGCCGGCGCCGGGCGGGGACGACCCGCCCGGCGATCTCGGCGGGGCGTACGACAGCGCCGGGCCGGGGGGCTACTCCGCGTGGGGGAGCCAGCCGCGCTGGACGGCGCGGACGCCGAACTCGAAGCGACTGCGAGCGTTCAGACGGTCCATCAGGTCGTTCGCGAACCGTCGGGCGGTGCGCGGGGAGACGCCGAGCCGCTTGGCGATGGCCTCGTCCGTCAGGCCCTGGGAGAGCAGTCGGATGACGGTGTTCTCCTGGGCCGTCAGGGTGCCCTCGTCCTTCGGGGCGGAGGGGACGCCGAGCGGGGTGGCCGCGGACCAGACCGTGTCGAAGAGGGCGCACAGCGCGGTGAGCGTGCCCTGGCCCGTCAGGACCACCGCGCCGGCGGCGCTGTCGTCGCTGCTGACGGGGATGACGGCGGTGGACCGGTCGAAGATGATCAGCCGGGTGGCCAGCTCCGGCGCGGTGCGGACCTCGCCGCCGAGCTCGGTGAGCCAGGTCGCGTAGGCCACGGTGCCCTGGCTGTTGCGGACGCTGTCGAGGAAGAGCGAGCGCATCCGCACGCCGCGGTCGAGCAGCGCGAGGTCGTTCGGCTTCGAGGCCTCCAGGCTCTCGGGGCGGTGGCCGCCGCCGGGCGCGAAGGTCATGAGCTCGCCGCGGACCTCGCGGGCCAGGGTCGAGATCCGGTCGCGGATCGCGTCGAGGCCCACGAGCTGTTCCACCCCGGGGCTGGCCGAGGTCGGCGAGAGGTCCGCGAACTCGGCGATGAGCTGGGTCGCGGCGGCCCGCGAGGCCTCGATGCGCTGCTGCTGGGCCGCCAGCTCGGCCTGCTGGCGGGCCATGAGGAGTTCCATGCCGATGTCCGGCGACACCGCGCGCAGCTGCCCCTGGCGTTCGTACGACGGCCGGACCAGGGCCAGTTCGCTCAGGGTGTCCAGGCTGCGCCGGACGGCGTCCTCGGAGGCGCCCAGCCGGTCGGCGAGGGCCAGTACCCCCTCGTCCGGATGGGCCAGCATGGTGCGGTAGACGGCCTCTGCCGTCGCGTCGAGGCCAAGAGTGGCGAGCACAGCGGTTCCCCCCGTGTGAGCCCTGCGGTTCGTTCCTGCGAGCGTTAATTGATCAAGGTCGTACGCATCGTCGCACGCGTCCCGCGGCGGGACCAGCGGTGTGGACGGTTCCGGCCGGGGCCCGAAGTGTCCAGCTTGCCACTATGTGCACGCGAGCCGGGCTTGGGCACAGTGCGTGCATGTACCTCATCCACGCCGCTCTCCGCGCCCCCTCGGCGGCCGACCGACTCCCCTCCGACTGCGCCGACGCGGTGCGCGCACTGGCGCGGTCCGACACCCCGGTGGAGCACGTGAGCGCCCACCCCGACGCCCGGCCGGACCCGGTGCTCGGGGTCTACGTGCTGGCCGGCAGCCTGCGCGAGGCGGAGGACCGTACGGCGGCGCTGTGCCGGCGCGCCCTGCGGGAGCTGCCGGCGCTGCGCGGCTGGGCGGTGGGGCGGGTCGGTGCCCCGCTGGTCGCGCCGTACTACGAGCGGCTGCTGGAGACCGTCCCCGCCGGCCCCGGCCCCGGCCCCGGCCCCAGCCCCGCTGGACGGAATCGTCCAGGACCGTTTCCGTCCAGCCGGAAGCCCTTCCGACCGTCCTGACCTGCGACGAAGCTAGTGAACACCGGAAGGGGCCAGCGACAGCGGCCCGGCCGGGACACCGGAGGAAGCGTCACCGCGGGACGTGGCTCCGGAAGGCGTCCAGCACGTTCCGACTCCCGAAAAGGACCACACCATGCTTCGCACCCACCTCGTCCGGGCCGCCGCGGTCTCCGCCTCCCAGTCCACCACCGCCTGGGAGTAAGTCCGGGCCCTCCGGTCGGCCCGGCCCGCCCGTCCGCAGCGGACACAATGGGCCCATGACCACCGATGACACGACCATGCCGGACTGGGAGAAGCGCTTCCGCGCCCCGCGCGTCGGCCTCCCGGAGTGGGCCGAGGACGCTCCCGACCGCTCCCTCTTCGTCTCCAACGCCACGGGCACGTTCGAGCTCTACGCCTGGGACCGGGCCACCGGCGCCCGACGCCGGGCCACGGACCGCCCCAACGGCACGACCGACGGCACCCTCTCCCCCGACGGCGAGTGGATCTGGTGGTTCTCGGACACCGACGGCGACGAGTTCGGCGTCTGGCTGCGCCAGCCCTTCGGGGGCGGCCCCGACGAGCCCGCCACCCCCGGCCTCGCGCCCTCCTTCCCCGCCGGCCTGGCGATCGGCCGTGACGGCAGCGCGGTGGTGGGCCGCTCCACCGACGAGGACGGCTCGACGATCCACGTCTGGCGCCCGGACCGGGCGCCGGTGGAGATCTACCGGCACCGCGAGTCCGCGGGCGTCGGCGACCTCTCCCGCGACGGCACCCTGCTCGCCGTCGAGCACACCGAGCACGGCGACGCCATGCACTCCGCGCTGCGCGTGCTGCGCCTCGACGGGTCGACCGTGGCCGAGCTCGACGACACCGCCGGCGGCACCGAGGAACTGGGCCTGGAGGTGCTGGGCTTCGCCCCCGTCGCCGGCGACACCCGACTGCTGATCGGCCACCAGCGGCGCGGCCGCTGGGAGCCGATGGTCTGGGACGTGGCCACCGGCGACCAGACCGACCTGGTCCTCGGTCTGCCAGGCGACCTGAGCGCCGAGTGGTATCCGGACGGCTCCGCCCTGCTGATCGAGCACAGCTTCGAGGCACGCAGCGAACTGTGGCGCTACGAGCTCGCCGACGGCGGGCTGGCCCGCGTGGACACCCCCGCGGGCACGGTCTCGGGCGCCACGGCCCGCCCGGACGGCACCGTCGAGTACCTGTGGTCCTCGGCCGCGCAGCCGTCCTCGGTACGGTCGACCACCGGCGGCGTCGTCCTGGAGGCGCCCGGCATGAAGGCCCCCGGCTCGCGGCCGGTGGAGGACGCGTGGGTCGACGGCCCGGGCGGCCGCATCCACGCGCTCGTGCAGCGCCCGGTGGACGGCGAGGGCCCGTTCCCGACGGTCTTCGAGATCCACGGCGGCCCGACCTGGCACGACAGCGATGCCTTCGGGGCGGGTCCGGCGGCCTGGCTCGACCACGGGTTCGCCGTGGTCCGCGTCAACTACCGCGGGTCCACCGGCTACGGGCGGGAGTGGACCGACGCCCTCAAGCACCGGGTCGGCCTGATCGAGCTGGAGGACATCGACGCCGTACGGGAGTGGGCGGTGGCGGCGGGGCTGGCGGACCCGCGCCGGCTGGTGCTCTCGGGCGGTTCCTGGGGCGGCTACCTGACGCTGCTCGGCCTCGGTACGCAGCCGGAGGCCTGGGCGGTCGGGCTGGCGGCGGTACCGGTGGCGGACTACGTGACGGCGTACCACGACGAGATGGAGGCGCTGAAGGCGCTGGACCGGACCCTGTTCGGCGGCACCCCCGAGGAGGTCCCCGACCGTTTCACGGCCTCGTCCCCGCTGACGTACGTCGACGCCGTCCGCGCTCCCGTCTACATCGCGGCCGGCGTGAACGACCCGCGCTGCCCGATCCGGCAGATCGACAACTACGTGGACCGGCTGGCCGCGCGCGGGGCGGTGCACGAGGTGTACCGCTACGACGCCGGGCACGGTTCGCTGGTCGTCGAGGAGCGCATCAAGCAGCTGCGGATGGAGATCGAGTTCGCGCTCGCGCACCTGCCGCGGTGACCGCCACGCCCGGCCCGCGGTGACGCTCCGCCACCGGACGGGTGTTTCACGTGAAACACCCGTCCGGTGACGGTCCGCGCACCGGGTGGGCGCCGCAGACCCGGCGCCGGTGAGCCGGTGCGCCCCCCGTACCGTGGAGGGGTGCACCGGTTTCTGCTGACCCCGCGTTGGTGGGGGATCAACCTCTTCGTCGTGCTGGCCGTCCCCTTCTGCCTGTTCATGGGCTCCTGGCAGCTCGGCCGGTTCGAGGACCGCGTCGACAGCCACCGCGAGGCCGCGTCCGCCCGGCCGGTCACCGAGCAGACGGCCGAGCCGCTGGACACGCTGCTGCCGGTGGACAAGAGGACCTCGGGCCGGCTGGCGAGCGTCACGGGTACGTACGCCGACCAGTTCCTGGTACCGGACCGGACGCTCGACGGGCGCACCGGGCACTACGTGCTGACGCTCCTGAAGACGGCCGGCGGCAGGGCGGTCCCGGTCGTGCGCGGCTGGCGTCCCGGCCCCGCGCAGGGCACGGGCCCCGCGGCTCCGGCGGGCCGGGTGACGGTGACGGGCGCGCTCCAGGCGTCGGAGACCTCCACCTCGCCGGGCGTGCACGCGGAGGGCGGCCTGCCGGCCGGGCAGCTGGGCGTGATCGCGGCGGCCTCGCTGGTGAACCTCGTGCCGTACGAGCTGTACAACGCGTGGCTGACGGTGCCGACGGCCTCGGCGGGGCTCACGCCCGTACCGGCGGTGGCGCCGGCCGACACCGGCCTGGACCTGAAGGCCTTCCAGAACCTCGGCTACACCGGGGAGTGGTTCGTCTTCGCGGCCTTCGTGCTGTTCATGTGGTTCCGGCTCTACCGCCGCGAGGTGGAGGCCCGGCGCGACGCCGAGGCGGGCCTGCTGGCCGAGCCGGCGCAGCAGCCGGTGGGCTGACCCGCGGCGCCCGGCGGGCGTCGCGGGTCACTCGAACGCGGGCGGGGCCGGGAGGATGCCGGTGCGGTAGACCGTGCCGGAGCAGGCGTTCGGGATCGTGGCCGAGGCCACCGGGGCACCCGGCTCCGCGACGTGCGTGACCTGCACCGAGCCCGGCTCCGCGGTGGTCGTGTCCGGGGCCGCGTCCACGTCCCCGTCCGACGGCGTGGCGCCGTCCTCCAGCGGGTCGGGATCCGTGGACCCGTCGGTACCGCCGTCCGTCGTACCGCCCGAGGGGGAGGCACCGGGGGTCGGGTCCGGGGTGGGGCAGGCCTGCGCAGGCACCCAGGCGAACCGCACCTCGTACCCGTCGTTGGGCCGCAGCATCAGCTGCGCGATCTCCTGGGACGGGTCCGGCAGGCCGGGGGCCGCGTCGCCCGCGGTGTGGTCGAGGACGGTGACGGCCTTCTGGCCGGCACCGAGCGCGCTCACGGACCCGCCGCCGACCACGCACTTGTTCTGCGAGACGTTCGTGATGCGGAAGGTGCCGTAGACCTTGCCGTCGGCGTCGGGCGTCCGGGCGTCCTCCACCGCGACGCCGAGCTGGTCCGCCTGGCAGGCCGGGGTCCCGGGCGGAACGGAGGCGGGACGGTTCGGGTCCACGCCGAGGCCTCCCGAGCCCGTGCCGCCGTCGCCGGAACCGCCGTCGGAGCCGCCGGAGGTACCCGGGCCGGTCCCGCGCCCCTTGCCGGTGTGGTGCTTGGAGCCCTTGCCCTTGCCGTTCGACACGCGGGTGGTGGGCCACGTCGAGGGCCCGTGGACACCGGGTCCGGTCAGGTCGGGATCGGTCGTGCCGCCGGGGCCGGTCCGGGTCTTCTCGCCGTGGCCCGCCATGGCGGAGTGGTCGACACCGGAGTCGTCGGGGGTCTGCGCGACGCGGAAGAAGGCCGGCAGCGCCGCGCCCACGAGCAGTGCGGCCGCGGCTCCGACGAGGGCCTGCCGCTTGCGGGCCCGGCGCCTGGGGACCGCGACCCGCAGCCGGTCCAGCGCACCGTCGGCGGGTTCCAGGTCCGCCACGGCACCTTGCAGCAGGCCGCGCAGGTCCAGCTCGCTCTCGGGGCCGGGACCGGGGCTGTTGCTCGCGTTCACGGTGCCGCTCTCGCTCGGGTTCGGTTCGCTGGGGTTCGGTTCGCCGGGAGTCGGTCCGCCGGGAGTCGGTTCCGGGGACGGCGGAAGGGCCGGGGGGCCGGTCCGGCTCATGACGTGGCCTCCATCGACACGCGCAGGGCCGCGATGCCGCGGGACCCGTAGGCCTTGACCGACCCCAGGGATATCCCGAGGGTCTCGGCGACCTGCGCCTCCGTCATGTCCGCGAAGTAGCGCAGCACCAGCACCTCGCGCTGGCGGCGCTGCAGGCCCTTCATGGCGCGGATCAGCGCGTCCCGCTCCAGCTGGTCGTACGCGCCCTCCTCGGCGCTGGCCATGTCGGGCATCGGCTTCGACAGGAGCTTGAGGCCGAGGATGCGCCGGCGCAGCGCCGAGCGGGACAGGTTGACCACGGTCTGTCTGAGGTACGCCAGGGTCTTCTCGGGGTCGCGGACCCGGCTGCGCGCCGAGTGCACCCGGATGAACGCCTCCTGCACCACGTCCTCGCAGGAGGCGGTGTCGTCCAGGAGGAGGGCGGCGAGGCCGAGCAGCGAGCGGTAGTGCGCGCGGTAGGTCTCGGTGAGGTGGTCGACGGTGGTGCCGGCCGTCACGGCATCCGCGTTCGTGGTGCCCTCGGCGCTCTCACGCGGTGCCGGCACGAGGCCCGACCGGGTGGAGGGCACAGGTGCCATCACGGGCATCCCGCCGGGCATTCGGGGTCGCCTGAGCGGCGCCACGATCGTGCTGCGTACCGGTGCGTATGCGATATCGAGGACCTCTGCCACGCCAGTTGGACACGCATTCCCCCGTCAGGGTTGTACGCATCGGGCGCCATATTTGACGGCGGGTCGAAAACCCTCATGCGCAACCACTCTTCCCAATTGCCCCATTTATCCGGCGGCAGTCGGGCCGGCACCTTGATCAGGGATCACACAGATCCTACAAAGGAGCACAGGATCGCGCCTCGGCCAGGCCGTCCTTTATGCGGACGCGCTTTCGGCGGCGAGCAGTTCCGCGATGTGGGCCGCGTTCAGGGCGGCCCCCTTGCGCAGATTGTCCATGGAAACGAAGAATTCCAGTCCGTGCGGATCGTCCAGCGACCGGCGCACCCGCCCCACCCAGGCCGGATCCGTACCCACCGCGTCCGCGGGTGTCGGGAACTCCCCCGTCTCGGGATCGTCGACCAGCACCACGCCCGGCGCGGCCGCGAGGATCTCGTGCGCCCGGGCCACGTCCACCTCGGCCTCGAAGACGGCCCGTACGGACAGGGAGTGGCCGGTCACGACGGGGACGCGGACGCAGGTGACGGACACCGGCAGCGCGTCGAGCCCGAGCACCTTGCGCGTCTCGGCGCGTACGGCCATCTCCTCGGACGACCAGCCGTCACCGGCCGGAGTCCCGGACCAGGGCACGACGTTGAGCGCCAGCGGTGCCGCGAACGGGCCCAGGTCGTCGCCGACGGCCCGGCGCACGTCCCCGGACTGCTCGCCCAGGCCGTCGGTACGGGCGACCACCGCGAGCTGCCGGCGCAGCGCGGCCACCCCGGCGCGGCCGGCGGCGCTCACCGCCTGGTACGAGGACGCCGTCAGGCCCGTCAGGCCCAGTTCGGCGTGGAGGGGGGCCACCGCGACGGCGAGGGCGAGGGTGGCGCAGCCGGGCCCGGACACGATGCCGCGGGGCCGGTAGTGCGCGGCGGACGGGTTGAGCTCGGGGACCACCAGGGGGACGTCGGGGTCCGTGCGGAAGGCCCCGGACTGGTCGACCGCACACGCCCCGCGCGCGGCGACGAGCGGGGCCCAGCGGGCGGAGACCTCGTCAGGGGTCACGAAGACCACCACGTCGCCCGGCCCGAGTCCGTCGAAGGCGTCCTCGGTGAGCGCGAGCACCTCGGTCTCCTCGCCCCGGACGGCCAGCCGGCGGCCGGCCGATCGGGACGAGGCGATCAGGCGGATGCCGCCCCAGACGTCCGCGCGCTGGGACAGGATCTGGAGCAGGACGGAACCGACCGCTCCGGTCGCCCCGACGACGGCGAGCGCCGGGGCGGACCGGGTGGGGGTCATCGCCCGGTGCCTCCGTAGACGACGGCCTCGTCGCTGTCGGAGTCCAGGCCGAACGCGGTGTGCACCGCGCGGACGGCCTCGTTGACGTCGTCCTGGCGGGTGACGACCGAGATCCGGATCTCCGAGGTGGAGATCAGCTCGATGTTCACGCCCGCGTCGGACAGCGCGGTGAAGAAGGAGGCGGTGACGCCCGGGTTGGTCTTCATGCCCGCACCGACGAGGGAGATCTTGCCGATCTGGTCGTCGTAGCGCAGGGACTCGAAGCCGATGGCCTCCTTGGCCTTCTCCAGGGCGTCGATGGCCTTGGAGCCCTCGGTCTTGGGGAGGGTGAAGGAGATGTCGGTCAGACCGGTCGACGCGGCCGACACGTTCTGCACGATCATGTCGATGTTGATCTCGGCGTCGGCGATCGCCTGGAAGATCGCCGCGGCCTCGCCCGGCTTGTCCGGGACGCCGACGACCGTGACCTTGGCCTCGGAGACGTCGTGGGCGACTCCGGAGATGATGGCGTGCTCCACCTGCTCGTCCCCTTGCAGTTCTGCGGGCTTCTCGTTGCTGACCCAGGTGCCGCGCAGTCCGGAGAAGGACGAGCGGACGTGGATCGGGATGTTGTAGCGGCGCGCGTACTCGACGCAGCGGTGCAGCAGCACCTTGGAGCCGGAGGCCGCCAGCTCCAGCATGTCCTCGGAGGAGATCCAGTCGATCTTCCGGGCCTTCTTCACCACGCGCGGGTCGGCGGTGAACACGCCGTCCACGTCGGTGTAGATCTCGCACACTTCGGCGTCCAGCGCCGCGGCCAGCGCGACGGCCGTGGTGTCCGAGCCGCCGCGGCCGAGGGTGGTGATGTCCTTCGAGTCCGCCGACACGCCCTGGAATCCGGCGACGATGGCGATGTTGCCCTCGTCCAGCGCGGTGCGGATGCGGCCGGGCGTGACGTCGATGATGCGGGCTTTGTTGTGGACCGAGTCGGTGATCACACCTGCCTGGCTACCGGTGAACGACTGGGCCTCGTGGCCCAGGTTTTTGATCGCCATGGCCAGCAGGGCCATGGAGATCCGCTCTCCGGCGGTCAGCAGCATGTCGAATTCACGCCCGGTCGGCATCGGAGATACCTGCTCGGCGAGTTCGATCAGCTCGTCCGTCGTGTCGCCCATCGCCGACACCACGACGACCACTTGGTGGCCGTTCTTCTTGGCGTCCACGATCCGCTTGGCGACGCGCTTGATGCCCTCGGCATCGGCTACGGAGGAGCCTCCGTACTTCTGCACGACAAGGCCCACGTGCGCTCCTCGCTCGGTCCATTACTGCGGTACGACCGCCCTCGACGGTCCGGACCAGTCTAACGAGGGACCGGATGGCGATCCGGGCGTGTCACATCATGAGATCCGATCTTCACCAAGTGGGCGTCGGGGGCTCCGGGCGCGTTCAGCGGCCCTTCACCCCGAGCGGACCGGCGATCTCCTCCGCCATGACCCGGCCGGCCTGCTCCACGAGGTCGTCCTCGGCCAGGTCCTCGTCGGTGTCCAGTCCGTGCAGGTCCTCCAGCGGCTGGTCCAGCCGTACGTGCGCCACGACCGACTGCAGCGCGCGCAGGGCGGCCGAGGCCGTCGGTCCCCAGTTGGTGAAGTACGAGAACTGCCACCACCACAGCGCCTCGGTGACCCGGCCCGACCGGTAGTGGGCCAGCCCGTGCCGCAGGTCGCTCACGATGTCCGCCATGTCGTCGGACAGCCGGTGCGCGACCGGCGCCTTGCGCGGCTCGTACGGGTCGAAGACCTCGGAGTAGACGTCCACCGGGTCCAGCAGGACCGCGTACCGCTCGCGCAGGTCGTCCACGTCGGCCTCGGGCCCGAGGTCCGGCTCGTACCGCTCGTCGGGCAGGACGTCCTCGTGCGCACCCAGCCGCCCGCCGGCCAGCAGCAGCTGGGAGACCTCCAGCAGCAGGAAGGGCACCGCGCTGTCGGGGTCCTCGCCCTTGGCCACCTCGGTGACCGCGACGATGAAGGACTCGACGGAATCGGCGATCTGGACGGCGAAGTCGCCCGGATCCTGGCCCACGGCGTGCAGGGTTGCGTCAGACATCGAGTAGTCGCCTTCCTTCAAAGGCCCGCCCGAGCGTGACCTCGTCCGCGTACTCCAGATCTCCCCCGACGGGGAGTCCGCTGGCCAGGCGGGTGACCTTGAGGCCCATCGGCTTGATCATCCGGGCGAGGTAGGTGGCGGTGGCCTCGCCCTCCAGGTTCGGGTCCGTGGCCAGGATCAGCTCCGTGACCGCGCCGTCGGCCAGCCGCGCGAGGAGCTCGCGGATGCGCAGGTCGTCCGGGCCGACGCCCTCGATGGGGCTGATGGCCCCGCCCAGGACGTGGTACTTGCCCCGGAACTCACGGGTCCGCTCGATGGCGACCACGTCCTTGGGCTCCTCCACCACGCAGATCACCGACAGGTCCCGGCGCGGGTCGCGGCAGATGCCGCACTGCTCCTCCTGCGCGACGTTCCCGCACACCGCGCAGAAGCGGACCTTCTCCTTGACCTCCAGCAGCGCGTGCGCCAGCCGGCGCACGTCCGCGGGCTCGGCCTGCAGCACGTGGAAGGCGATCCGCTGGGCGCTCTTGGGCCCGACACCGGGCAGCCTGCCCAGTTCGTCGATCAGGTCCTGGACCACGCCTTCGTACAACGGACTCTGCCTTCTTTCGGTGCTGCTTCAGGGGTACGACGGTAGTGCCGGAAAGGGTCAGAACGGCAGACCCGGGATGCCCGAGCCGCCGCCGAGGCCCTGGGCCAGCGGCCCGAGCTTCTCCTGCTGCAGCGCCTGGGCGTTCTCGTTCGCCGCCTGCACCGCCGCGACGACCAGGTCGGCGAGGGTCTCGGTGTCCTCCGGGTCCACCGCCTTGGGGTCGATCACGAGGGCCCGCAGCTCGCCGGAGCCCGTCACCGTGGCGGTGACGAGGCCGCCGCCGGCCTGACCCTCGACCTCGGTGGCGGCCAGCGCCTCCTGGGCCTTGGCGAGGTCCTGCTGCATCTTCTGGGCCTGCTTGAGCAGCTGCTGCATGTTGGGCTGCCCACCACCGGGAATCACGGTCACTCGCTCCTGTCTCTTGCGGTCAAACCGAGCCTACGTGCTCCCCGCGCGGCGCGCCCTACGCCGTGAGGACCAACTCTTTCGAGTGAAGGTCGGGCCGTCCCCGTGCCCGATCGACACCTCCTTGCGGGCGGAATTCCCGTGATTCGTTGCCCATACCCCGCCGTTCGACGGTAGGAAGGGCTGTCGCATCATTGCGGTCACGGCCGATCGTTGCGTTCGGACCGTCCCGCGACCGTCCAGGCCCGGTCACGCGCACCACGCACCACGCGAGGCGTGCGCCGCCGTGCCGGCACGCGCTTGCGCGCACCGCGGTCACACGCACCACCGTCACGTCAGCGCAGGCAGAGGGAGTGCCGGGTGAGCCAGCCGGAAATGCAGCCCGAGGGGCCGCCCCGGGACCCGCGGGAGGAGGGCGGCCCGAAGCCCGAGGACCTCACCGGCCGCCCGTTCCCGCTGGGCGACTGGGGCGAGCCCGCGGAACGCCTGGACGAGCTCTACCGGTGGGTCGAGGCCGATGCCCTGCGCACCGCCGAGTGGTACCTGGCGGACCGCGCCTGGAAGCGGCGCGGGGCCCGGGTACTGCGCGGAGCGGCCGCGGCGGGCGCGGTGACGGGGGCGATGCTGCCGCTGACGGAGCTGACCGGGCTGCTGGCCGACGGGGCCTCGTACGGCTACCTCGCCCTGCTGCTGGCCGCGGCGGCACTGGCCTGCGACCGGTTCTTCGGCCTCACCTCGGGATGGATGCGGGACGTGGCCACCGCGCAGGCGGTGCAGCGGCGCCTGCAGACGCTCCAGTTCGACTGGGCCTCGGAGAACGTGCGCGAGGTCCTCGGGCCGACGGAGGGCACGGCGAGCGAGGCGGCGGAGCGCTGCCTGACCGTGCTGCGGCGGTTCTCCGAGGACGTGACGGAGCTGGTGCGCTCCGAGACGGCGGACTGGATGGTGGAGTTCCGCTCCGGTCCGGCTCCGCTGGTGACGCAGTCGATCGGCGCGGTCTCGGCACGGCCGGAGGGCGGCCCGCAGCCGGCCCGCTTCCCGCTGCCGCCGGGGACCCGGCCGAACATGCCGCGCCAGCGCCCGCCCGAGCAGCCGCGCTGACGGCCGGGGCGGGCGCCGTCCGCACCACCCCGGCCGCAGCCGCTCAGCTGAAGATGATCATCGAGCCCTGACCCAGGCTCCTGGTGGCGGCCGCGTGCAGGCCCAGCCACACGTGCCGCTCCCGCGCGAACGGGCTCTCGTCGTACGGAATGGGCCCCGCCGGCTCCTCGAGGGACGTGGGGCGGCCCGGGGGCGCGGGCGGCGCCGGCGGGTTGGCCGGGTCGATGCCGATGGCCGGCGCGACGAACTGCAGCTCGCGCAGCAGACCGTGCGCGGAGCCCAGCGGGCCGCCGCCCGCGAGCAGCTCCTCGTTCGCCAGCGGCACCGGGAAGTCCACCGGCACGTACGCGCCGGCGTGGTCGTAGTGCCAGACCAGGTGCGACTGCTGCGCGGTGGGCTCGAACATCTCCAGCAGCTGCTCGTAGTCGCCGCCCAGCTCGTCCACCGGCGTCACCGGCAGTCCGCAGACCTGCAGCAGGTACGCCCGGCGCAGGAAGTGCAGGGCGTCGTAGTCGAAGCCGGCGACGGGGGCCACGTCCCCGGACAGGCCGGGCATGTACGCGAACACGGGCACCGGTGGCAGGCCGGCCTCGCCCAGCGCGTTGTCGTAGGCGGCGATCTCTTCCGCGAAGGGGTTGTCGGGGCTGTGGCACAGCACGTCGACAAGGGGGACCAACCACAGGTCACAGGCCACACGGGCTCCCATCTTTCGTCCGCCGGTCGCCTCAGGGTAGTGCGCCACGCACCCTGCGCGAAGGGGTCGGTGGAGACCGGAACCGGCCCCGGTGCCGGTCCGCACGGTGCCGCCCCGCGGGCGGGTGGCCCGTACGGAGGACCGGGCCGGGCCGGCCGTCCCCGGTCGAGGGGGACGGCCTAGCGGAACGGGCCCTTCCAGATCCATACGTCGGTGACCCGCTCCGGCGGCCGGCCGACCAGCTTGGTGACGGTGTCGCGCAGCACCTGCGCGCGCTCCTGGTCCTGCGGCAGCACCAGCAGGCCCGCCTTCCACCAGCGCAGGTCCCGCCGGGCCTGGTCCCGCCACTCCTGGCCGATGGTCGGGGGTTCCTTGCCGCCCCGGACGTCGGAGAGGAGGTTCGAGGTCCAGCGCGGGGTGGCGCCGTAGATGCCCATGCGCTCGGGGCCCCACGGGCCGTTGAAGTACCCGCCGGGCATCTTGAAGCCCATGCCCGCCTCGACCTGCCAGTGCAGCGCGTCCGCGGCGCCGGGGTCCGGCACCGGGATCGGGACCAGGGTGCGGTCCGCCGGGAGGTACCGGCGCCAGGTGCCGTCGGCGATGAACTGCGGAACCGGCGCCCGGTCGCGCACGGGGAACGGGGTGGGCACGATCGGCAGCAGCGCGGCGGCCACCACGAGCAGCGCGAGGGTGCGCTCCCGCGCCACCGGGAAGCTCCGGATCCGGTCCGCCCCGACGGCGACGAGCATCGCGAGCGGCGCGGCGCAGACCATGCCCACCCGGCCCTCGATCACGGACTCGAACAGCGGCTGGTGGGCGAGCAGCCGCCAGGGCCCCGGCACCACGAGGTCCGTGCCGGGGATGCCGATGCGCTGCCCCAGCGAGAGCCAGGCGGCCACGGCGGCGGTGACGCTCAGGGCCTTCACGGCCGGGCGCCGCCACTGCCAGAACGCGATGCCGGCGCAGAGCGCGAGGAGCGGCCAGCCGTAGAACGCGTTCTGCTCGGTGCGGTTCAGGGCCAGCTTGTCGGCCTGCGCCTCGTCGCCGAAGAAGGAGCGCTGGGCGTACTCGACGAAGGCGCGCGGACTGTTGCCGGCCGCGTCGCCGTGCAGCACCGAGTGGTAGCTCTGCGGGCCGAAGAACTGCCACCACAGGGGGAACGCGACGATCGGCACCGCGACCAGCGCGGCGATGCCCAGGCCCTTGGCCAGGGGCCGCACGGCGGCGCGGGCGGCGGCCGGGGCGACGACGGCGTACGAGACCGCGAAGAGCAGCATGCCGACGGCGGCCAGGAGGAACGGTTCCTCCCCCAGGAAGACCTGGTACGCCGAGAACAGCCCCAGCAGCACCCCGTCCCGGACCGGCCGGCGGGCGTGGCCGGGGGCGCACAGCCGCAGCGCGCGGTCCACGATCAGCGGGATCATGAACAGCACGCAGAAGTTCGGGTGGGCGTTGGCGTGCGAGACCATCGGCGGCGCGAAGGCCGCCAGCGCCCCGCCGAGGGCGGCCGGCCACCGGCCGCCGACGAGCCAGCGGCGGATCAGCCAGAACCAGGCCAGGGCCGTCCCCGCCAGGCCCAGGGTCAGCACCAGCGCCCAGGTCACGGCGGGGCCGAGGGCGAGGGTGACCGGGGTGAGCGGCACGGACAGGCCGAGCATCACCGTGTTCGCCATCAGGTTGACCCCGTCGGGCATGCCCTGGAGGTCGCTGAAGAGCGGATTGCGCAGGTGAGAGACGTTGTCCGCGGTGACCGCGAAGAACCACTCCCACTGGTTCTGGTCCTGGCCGGCGTCGGCGAGGTAGCTCGTGCCGAGGTCCGCCCACAGCCCCTTGTAGAGCAGCAGCGAGCCGAGCAGGTACAGCCCCGCCACGGCCAGCGCGCCGGCCTTGAGGCGGGCCAGCTCGCCGAGCACCTTCAGGTAGTCGCCGGGGCGGACCTTCGAGCCCTCCTGGTGCGACCAGCGCACCGGCACCTCGGCCACGGGCCAGCCCTGGCGCCGGAAGTACTGGAGGATCTCGACGTCGATGCCCCAGCCGTCCAGGCGGGAGGCGGCGAACGCGGCCCGGGCCCGGTCGCCGTCGAGGAGCTTGAAGCCGCACTGGGTGTCGCGGATGCCGGGCACGGCGACCGCTCGTATCAGGCGGTTGCCGGCCCGCCCGAGCAGCTCGCGCAGCCGGCTCTGGTGGTGCTCGATGCGGGAGTCGGGGTGGGCGCGCGAGCCGATCGCGGCGGCGACGTGCGGCTCCGTGAGGGCCTTCTCGAGGTGGTCGAGCTCCTCGATGGGGGTGGCCAGGTCGGCGTCCGTCAGCAGGACGCGGCGGCCGCCCGAGGCCAGCACCCCGCGGCGCAGCGCGTCGCCCTTGCCCCTGTTGCGCTCGGCGGAGACCAGGCGGATGCGCGGCTCGGCGGCCGCGGCGGCGGTGACCAGCTCGGCGGTGCGGTCGGTGGAGCCGTCGTCGGCGACGATCAGCTCCCAGGCCCCGGCACCGGTACCGACGTGGGCGTCGAGGTGGGCGCGCAGGGCCTCCAGGGTGGGGCCGATGCGGTCTTCCTCGTTGTACGCGGGGACGACCACGCTGAGGTCGACGGCGCCGAGCCAGGAGGCGGGGGCGGCGGGCACGGGCCGGGCGTCGGCGCTCACGAGTCCGCCGCCGCTTCCAGTCCGGCGGCCCAGTCCAGACCGTGCTGGTTGTAGTCGTGCACGAGGTGCCGGACCTCCTCCGCGTCCCCACGGGTCACGGCGTCGACCAGCTCGCCGTGCCGGCACCACAGGTCCTGGCGGGCCCTGGCGTCGCGCAGCAGGTGCGGGACGGCGAAGACCCAGCACTGGACCCGGATCCGGTGCAGGAACTCCGTGATGTACGTGTTGCCGACCAGCCCGCTCAGCTCCCGCCAGAACCGCAGGTCGTACCCGATCAGCACCTCCAGCGACCCGCTGGCGGCGGCCCGGCGGGCCTCGTCGGCCCGGCGGCGCACCGACACCAGGGCCTCGCTCGAGCCCGGGCCGGAGCCGCGCTCGGCGAGGCGGCGGAAGATGCCGTCCACGATCAGGGTGCGGGCCTCGACCATGCCGCGGAAGTCCGCGAGCGTGATCACCCGTACCCGGAACCCGCGGTGCTGCACGGATTCGAGCAGCCCCTGCGCGGAGAGGTCGACCAGGGCCTCGCGCACGGGGGTCGCGGACACCTCGTACTGCTCGGCGATCTGCTTGACCGTGAACTCGGTGCCGGGGGGCAGGCGCCCCGCGAGCACCTCGTCCCGCAGCGCGTCCGCGATCTGCTGGCGAAGTGTGTTGCGGGTGACAGCTCCGCTGCCGGCCATGGGGTCCGTCTCCTTTGTAAGGCTTCGGACACCTTAGGCCAGGGCAGCGGAGCGCGGCACCGGGTGATCAGCCCGAGGTGGTGTGCCGGTCGGCGACCGTCAGGGCCTCGTCGAGGAGCGCCAGGCCCTCCTTCGCCTCCGCGTCGGAGATGTTGCAGGCGGGGACGACGTGGGTGCGGTTCATGTTCACGAAGGGCCACAGGCCCGACTTCTTGCAGGCCGCCGTGAACTCGGCCATCGGCGCGTTGTCCGCGCCCGCCGCGTTGTACGGGACCAGCGGCTCGCGGGTCTCCCGGTCCTTGACCAGCTCCAGCGCCCAGAAGGCGCCGAGACCGCGCACCTCGCCCACCGACGGGTGGCGCTCGGCCAGCTCGCGCAGGCCGGGGCCGATGACGTCCTCGCCAAGCCGGGCCGCGTTCTCGACGGTGCCCTCCTCCGCCATGGTGTTGATCGTCGCGACGGCCGCGCCGCAGGCCAGCGGGTGCCCGGAGTACGTCAGACCGCCCGGGTAGGCCCGGGTCGCGAAGGTCTCGGCGACGGCCGCCGAGATGGCGACGCCGCCCAGCGGGACGTAGCCCGAGTTGACGCCCTTGGCGAAGGTGAGCAGGTCCGGGGTGACGTCCCAGTGCTCGGCGGCGAACCACTTGCCGGTGCGGCCGAAGCCCGCCATGACCTCGTCGAGGACGAAGACGATGCCGTAGCGGTCGCAGATCTCGCGCACGCCCGCGAGGTAGCCGGCCGGCGGGACCATGATGCCGGCGGTGCCGGGCACGGTCTCCAGGATGATCGCGGCGATCGACGCCGGGCCCTCGAAGGCGACCAGGTCCTCGAGGTGGCGCAGGGCGCGCTCGCACTCCTCCGCCTCGGTGGTGGCGTGGAACGGCGACCGGTACAGGAACGGTCCCCAGAAGTGCACCACGCCGGCCGCACCCGTGTCGGAGGCCCAGCGGCGCGGGTCGCCGGTGAGGTTGATCGCGGTCGCGGTGGCGCCGTGGTACGAGCGGTAGGTGCTCAGCACCTTGTGGCGGCCGGTGTGCAGGCGCGCCATGCGGATGGCGTTCTCCACGGCCTCGGCGCCGCCGTTGGTGAAGAAGATCTTGTCGAGGTCGCCGGGGGTGCGCTCGGCGATCAGCCGGGCGGCCTCGGACCGGGACTCGACGGCGAAGCCGGGGGCCAGGGTGCAGAGCTTCGCGGCCTGCTCCTGGATGGCGGCGACGACCTTGGGGTGCTGGTGGCCGATGTTGGTGTTGACCAGCTGGGAGGCGAAGTCGAGGTAGCGGTTGCCGTCGTAGTCCCAGAAGTACGACCCCTCGGCGCCGGCCACGGCAAGTGGGTCGATCAGGGCCTGGGCGGACCAGGAGTGGAAGACGTGCGCGCGGTCGGCGGCCTTGACGGCCGCGCCGGTCTGCGGGTCGGGCTGAGGGGTCATGCCCTCCAGGCTAAAAGTGCACAGGTGGGACGCGGTATCGGCGTCCTGTCGGCCGGGAGGGGGGCCGCCTCGGCAGTGTGTCTGCCGGGACGGCCCCCGGTTTCCGGACCCCCGTGTCCGGAGTCCGTGCGGCGGTGGCGGCCGGGGCCGGCCGCGGTCCGCCGCTCGGGTCAGCCGTGCAGGTGCTTCGGGGCCGTCTGGTTCGGGCGGCCGTACAGGTGGTCGCCGAGGGTGCCGTCGGATCGGCGTCCACCGGCTCGCCGACGGCACGCGCAACTGGACGGCCCGTGCCGTGCGTCCTTCCTACCGCGTCATCCGTACTGCCCGGGCAGCTGCGGCCGGACGGGGTCCGGAGTACCGTCGGCCCGGTCGGCACGTCCTCAGGGGGAAGGACCGCACGGCCATGGACCAGCTCGCTTTCGGGGACCCTCAACAGATCGGCGGCCACCGGCTGCTGGCCCGGCTCGGCGAGGGCGGCATGGGCCGGGTCTACCTGGCCCGGTCGCCGCGCGGCCGCACCGTCGCCGTGAAGCTCGTCCACCAGGAGCTCGCCCGGCGGCCGGAGTTCCGCGAACGGTTCCGCCAGGAAGTGGCGGCCGCGCGCCGGGTGGGCGGCCGGTGGACCGCCCCCGTGCTCGACGCGGACACGGAGGCACCGGTGCCGTGGCTGGCCACCGGGTACGTCGCCGGGCCCAGCCTGCGCACGGTGGTCGACCGCGACCACGGCCCCCTGCCGGAACGCTCCGCGCGCATCCTGGCGGCCGGGCTGGCCCACGCCCTCCAGGACATCCACGCCGCCGGGCTGATCCACCGCGACCTGAAGCCCTCGAACGTGCTCGTGACCATCGACGGGCCCCGGGTCATCGACTTCGGCATCGCCCGGGCCCTGACCGGGGACGCCACCGCGGACGCGGGGCTGACCAGGACCGGGGAGATCGTGGGTTCGCCGGGTTTCATGGCGCCGGAACAGGTGCGGGGCGAGCCGGTGACGCCCGCCTGCGACGTCTTCTGCCTCGGGTCCGTGCTCGCCTACGCGGTGTCCGGGGCGCTGCCCTTCGGGGAGGCCACGGGCGGCCCCGGCGGGCTGGCCGCGCTGCTGCTGCGGATCGCGGAGCGGGAGCCCGACCTGGGCGGCGTACCGGAGTCGCTGCGGGGGCTGGTGCGGGACTGCCTGCACAAGGACCCTGCGGCGCGGCCCAGCCCGGCCGACGTCCTGGCGCGGGTCGGGGCCGGGGACACGGTGGCCGACGGGCGGGCGCTGGAGCCGTGGCTGCCGGGGGCGTTGGTGGCGCAACTGGGGCGGCACGCGGTCCGGCTGCTGGAACGGGAGGACGCGGGGCCCGTACGGGAGGACACGATGCCGGTACGGGAGGACACGATGCCCGTGGCCGAGGCCCCGGCGCCGTACCCGCCCGCCCCGCACCGGCCGGCTCCGCCGTACGGTCCGACCGCTGCGGCGGGGTCGGCGGGGTGGGGCGTCGGCGTGGGTGGGGCGGGGGCGGTCGCGGGGTCCGCGTCGGGGGCGGTCTCGGGGACGGTACCGGGGGGCTTCGGGCCGCCGGCCGCGGGTCAGGGGGATTACGGGGGCTACGGGGCGTACCGGGGCTTCGGCACCCTGCCCGCGGGCCCGCCGGCCGCGGGGCCCGCACCCCGGCGGACCGGCTCGACGGTGTTCCTGGTGGGGGTGGCGCTGGTGGTCGCGGTACTTGCGGGTGGCACGGTGTACGGGTTCGTGAGCGGCGGATGGCACGGGCACGGCGACTCCGCCGCGCCGGGCCCGCTCGGGCGTACGGGATCCCCCTCCGGTACGACGCCCACGGTCGACCCGTCGTCGCCGGAGGGGGCCGCCGGGGCGGCCGGGGCGGCCTCGGGGACCGGCGGGACGGCGGCCGGCAGCGCTGCCGGAGCCGCTCCGGACAGCGGGATCCCGGCCTCCTACCTGGGCAGTTGGCGCTCCTCCGCCGGAACCTGGCGGCTGACGCTGCGCGCGGGCGGGGTCGGGGCGCCGGTGATGACCCTGGCCAAGACGGACCCGGCGTACACGTGCACCTGGACCGCGCCCCTGCGCTCGGCCGGACCGCCGGTCGAGCTCGACCCGTCGACCGTGACCGCCGGTGACCCGGTGACCTGCGGGCCCGGTCCGTGGAGCCGGCTGACGCTGCGGGCGGACGGGAGTCTGGAGCGGGAGTTGGTCGGCAGCGGGAAGGCGCCGCTGGTCTACACGAAGGAGCCCTAGCGGGACACCGGGACGTGGGGCCCGGACGGGCCCGGCCCGCCGAACCACTCCGGGTGGCGCAGGGCGAGGTCCGCCATGCCCCGCCGGACCCCCTGGAGGGCATGGAGGAGCGGCGTCCCGAGGCCTTCGCGGAACTCGACGCGTCCGCCGCCGTACCTCACCGTCGTGGTCACGATCGTCGACTCGCCGCCGAAGCCTCCCTGGTCCGTGCTGCCCGACCAGGTCTCCGTCCTGGTCGCGCTGGACACGCCGACCGCGGGCAGCTCGGCGTACGGGACGCGCACGAGGCCGCGCGCGAGGTCCGCCAGGCACAGGCAGCGGTCGGAGCAGGCGAACTCGGTCGAGTGCGAGTCGTACCAGGAGGACTTGACGTAGCCGATCAGGCGCTCGTCGGCGGCGAGACCGCACTTCCTGCCCAGTTTGGCGATCTTGCGGCCGCCCGCCTCCCCGTCCGACACGAGCGCCATGTCCTGGCGGATCAGCACCACGCGCAGTGCGTCGACGAAGGTGGTGGGTTCGCGGCGGTGCTGCTCGACGTAGGCGTCCACCTGCTGGGAGTCGAAGCCGTGGCGGCCCTTGCCGGACACCCTCGGGAAGTACGGCGGTCTGACCCGGCGCCAGTGGTCGGGGTGCGAGACCCCGGCCAGGATGCCGTCGATCTCGGCGTGCACCTTCTCGATGTCGTAGCCGCCACCGGAGACGGTGTCGAAGGCGAGCCGTCCCGTGGGGGTCGTCGCACGCGGGCGCGGGGTGGGCGCGGGACGGGAGGCCGGGGTGGCTTCGACCGGGGTGGGCGGGGGTGGCGGCGGGGGGACGTACGCCTTGTTGGCGACGAGCGGGAAGTCGGCGGCGTTCTTCTTGCTGCTCTGCTCCGGGAGCGGGTACCTGGTGGCGCGCATGCGGCGGTACACCTCCGCCCACAGGTCGCCCATCCGCAGGACGGGTCCGGCGTCGGCGACGCCGTTCTCCATGGTGGTCAGCAGGCAGCCGGTGAAGGCGCTGTACGTCTCCCCCGCGGGCGCGAGGGAACGCTTGGTCTCCGGGGCGGAGGTCAGGCAGTAGAGGCCGCGGTGCGCCAACTGGTCCATGATCAGCCGGGATTCGTCGCCCATGAGGCCCGCGTGCGCGCGGCCGCTGAAGCAGCAGTCGAGGATGACGATCTTGACGGTGGCCCGGGACTCCTTGAGGGCCTCCGCCAGGTACCCGAACGGCAGGCTCGTCCACGCCTTGCCGGGCTCGCTGGTCGTGAGGCTGAGGTGCAGGTCCTGGCTGTCGTTCTCCAGGAGGCCGTGCCCGCTGTAGTAGACCAGCAGGGCCTCCTGCGCCTGCTCCGCGGCCTCCTGGACCGGCCGCATGATCTCCTCGGGCCGGTCGGGGTCGGGCACGAGCGCCACGTGGTGCCGGGCGAAGCCGCCCCGCACGCCGTCGGTGAGGACGTCGGCCAGGCCGTGGATGTTGCGCAGCGAGTGCGGGATGGGTGCGAGGCGGCCGGGTACGTACGTACCGGTGCCGACCAGCACGGCACGGGCGGAGGTGAAGGACGGGAGCGTGCGCAGGACGGCGGCTCCGTGGAACGGGCTCACCGCCCCTCCAGTTCGCGGAGGATGCGTCGGGCCACCTCGTCCGGGTCCGCGAGGCGGGGCGCGTCGATCTCCACCTCCTTCTCGCCGCTGCGGACGCGGATGCGCACGGCCCGGCGGCGGGTGCTGGCCCACGTGCCGACGGACGCGGCGACGGCGGTGAGCAGGCCCTGGGGCTCCAGCACCAGGTGGAGGGCCTCCAGGGCGGGACCCATCTCGCCGTCCCGGGCCGGGGCCTGGCGGCCGGTGACGGTGATGCCGGCGAGGTCCTCGTCGGCGCGCAGCCATCCCTGCAGCTGCCGCAGTTCGTCGCCGGCCTCGTCGCCGGGCAGGTCGAGTCGCACGATCATGGCATCCCCCCGGGACTCACAACTCGCAGGCGGAACACGGTAGTGGTGCCCGGCAGGCCAGAAGGGTGGTTTGCCGAAGGCGGACCACGAAGGAGGTCGAGGAGGGGCGGTCCAGGAGAGACGGTCGCGGACGGGCGGTGGAGGACGGGCGGTCCAGGACGGGCGGTCCAGGACGGGCGGGCAGGGCGGGCGGTCCAGGACGGGCGGTCAGGCCGCCCGCTCGCCCGCGACGGGTCGGCCGCCGTCCCGGTCCCCGGCCGCGGCGCCCTCCCGCGGCAGGTCCAACCGCTCCACGTACCCGGCGCGCCACGGGGCCGCGGGGTCCTGCCCCGGGCTGGTCCAGTACTCGCGACCGGCGACGATCTCGCCGTCGCGGACCGTCCACAGCGAGACGCCCCGGTAGACGACGTGGTCCTGCGGGACCTCGACCTCGGAGACCACCGCCTCGCCCTGCGCGACGATGCGCAGCACCCGGACCGCCCACTCGTCGACCACCCGGCTGTCGAGGTGCTCCCTGTTCACGGCCACGAAGTTGGCCCGCCCGACGATCCGCTCCCCGCTCACCGGCCATTCGATGACCGCGTCCTGCGCGATCAGCTCGGCGACCCGCGCCCAGTCCTGCGCCCCGATCCGTTCCCACAGCTCCTGTACGACGCTCAACGGCTCCATGAGCGGCAGCATGCACAAGCGCGTTCGGGCACAACAGGCTTTGCTTGCACGCTTATTGACATCGACACAATCCGGCGGGGGGCGCGGACCGCCGCCGGTTCCGCCGCCGGTCCGCCGCTCGCGCCGGCTGCCGGCCGGGCCGGCACGGGTGACCTCGGCGAGGGTGCGGGTCACCCACGTCATACCTGAGAGCTACGCGGAAAGGCGGCTCCGCAGTGTGACGCGAACGAGCAGGGGTGGTTCGTAACTTCGGTTTCCACGGGGCGCATTGGGCGACCCGGGCCCGGATCCGGAGGACTGCCATGACGCCCCGCACCGTTCGACTCGGCCGCCTGCGCCGCGCGCTGTCGGCCGCACTCGTCGCGGGCGCCGTCGCCGCTCCCGTGTCCGCGGCCGCACTGCCCAGTGCGCCCGCGCCCGCCCCCGTGCGGTTCGCGGATGCGGCGCCGCCCGCGGCGCGGTACGCGGCGAACCGGGCCAACGTCATCGCCGCCGCGCGGATGGCCGAGGAGGACGGGCGCGGCAGCCGGGCCGTGAAGCTGCTCGAGCTCGCCGGCGGGAACCTCCTCTCCTTCGACGGGCGCGGCGAGGGGCGGGTCGTCGAGGTGTTCGGCGACCTGTCCCGCGCCGAGCGGGTCGCGGTGCTGGTGCCGGGCTCCGACACCACGCTCGACACCTACCGGCGCTTCCGGGAGGGAGCGCGCGCACTGTCCGAGCGGCTGCGGGCCCAGGGGCAGGGGCGGGTCGCGGTGGTGGCCTGGCTCGGGTACGAGACCCCGGGGACGGTCAGCCCGAGCGTGCTCACCAGCGGGCGGGCGGACGACGCGGCCGGTGCGCTGGAGCCGTTCCTGGACGAGCTCGGGCGGCTCACGCCGCACGGCACCCGTGTGGCGCTGCTGTGCCATTCGTACGGCTCGGTGGTCTGCGCGCGGACGGCGACGCCGGCGTCGGTCACCGACGTGGCGCTGTTCGGGAGCCCGGGCACGGGCGTCGACCGGGCCGCTCAGCTGCCCACCTCGGCCCGCGTCTGGGCCGGACGGGGCGCCGACGACTGGATCGCGAACGTGCCGCACCTCCTCCTCGAACTGCCGGGTACGGCGGTGGGGTTCGGCACGGATCCCGTGGATCCGGCTTTCGGGGCGCGGGTGTTCCCGGCCGGCTCGGGCGGCCACAGCGACTACCTCAAGCCCGGCAGCTTCGCGCTGGACCAGCTCACCCGCATAGCCGCGGGCCGCTCCCCGGCCCACGACTGACCCACATCCGGCCATCCATCCCCCATCCACCCATCCACCCATCCACCCATCCACCCGGAGGCTCCCATGCGCTCGCTGCACGACCTCGTACACCGGATAGACGCCGTCACGCCCGTCGACCGCGACCGGTCGGTCGACGCGCTGCGGGCCTTCGCCATCCTCGGCGTGGTGCTCGGGCACTGGCTGGTGACGGCGTTGACCACGGCCGACGGTGCGCTGCGCGGCACCAGTCCGCTGGCGCACATGCCGTGGCTGGCCCCGGTGTCCTGGGTGTTCCAGACCCTGGCCGTGTTCTTCATGGTCGGCGGGCACGTGGCCGCCAAGGGGTACGCGTCGGCGCGCGCCCGCGGGGTGTCGTACGGGACATGGGCCGGGAGCCGGCTCGGCCGGCTGTTCCGGCCGGTGGTCGCCGTGCTCGTCGTATGGACGGTGGCGGCGGGCTCGATGCTGGCGGCCGGTGTGGACCGGGACACCTTGCACACGCTCCTCCAGCTGGTGCTCTCCCCGCTGTGGTTCCTGCTGGTCTTCGCCGCTCTGACCGCCGCCACACCGCTGGTGGCCCGGCTCGGTCCGGTGTGGACGCTGGCCGTGGTGGTGGCGGTGGACCTGGGCCGGTTCGCGCTCGGCGGGCCCGCCTGGCTGGGGTGGATCAACGTGGCCGCGGGTTGGCTGGTGCCCTACTGCCTGGGAGCCGCCTGGGCGCGCGGGGCGTTCGCCCGGCGGCGGCCGGCCGCACTTCTGCTGGCCGGCGGGGCCGCGACGACCGCCGTGCTGGTCGCGTGGGGCGGCTACCCGGCCGCCATGGTGGGCGTCCCGGGAGCGGAGGTCTCCAATCTCAACCCGCCCACGCTCGCCGCGGTCTGCTTCGGCCTGGCCCAGTGCGGCCTGGCGCTGCTGGTGCGCGAGCCGCTGGCCCGGCTGATGCGCCGGCCCGCCGCCTGGGCCGGGGTGGCGCTGCTGAACCTGTCCGCGATGACGGTGTTCCTCTGGCACCAGACCGCGATGATGGCCGTCACCGCGACCGGCCTGCTGTTCGGCACGCGGCTGCCGGGGCTGCACACCGTGCCCGACGGCCCGGGGTGGATACCCGCCCGCCTGGCCTGGCTGCCGGTGTTCTTGCTGGCGCTGCTGGTGTGCTGGACCGCGTTCCGTACGTACGAGCAGGGCGGTCGGCGTCGCAGCCGCGGGGGATCCGTGATCGTTCGCGGGAACCTGGCGGCCGTCCGGGACGACAGCCATGCATAGGCTGGACGGCGTGAGCCCCGAGGAGACGAAGCCCCCGAAGCCCGCGCAGGTGCCGCCCCGGGACCCCGAGGAGATGGGGACCGCCCTCGACTGGGCCGGTCAGACCGTGCGCGCCCTGGAGCGCACGGTGGTTCGCACCCTGAGGCAGGACCTGTTCACGCTGGGGCGGGACCCGCTGCCGCGGATGTCCCGGCCGCGCTGGCTGGCCCGGCTGCCCCACGTGGGCGTGTGCCTCCTCGGCTTCTACCTGACGCTCGCGTACGGGGACCAGCTGTTCAACATGTACCACCTGCAGCCGGAGTTGGTCATCCTCGCGCTGGTCACCCAGGGCCTCGGCGTCCTGGTGGCCATGTCCCGGCCGCTCGCCGGCTTCTGGCTGTCGCTGGCGTCGGCCACCGTCACGGTGCTCGCCGCGACCCGGGTCGGGGATCACGCGTGGCCCTGGACGTACGCGAACCTGACGCTGCACGGCCTGGTACTGCTCCTGGTGTCCCTGCGGGTCCGGCCCCGGATCGCGGTGGAGGTGCTGGCGGTCTCGGTGGGCTGGGGCTACCTCGCGGTCCTGGTCAACGGCTTCGGGGTCGGCTACCGGCACACCGTGTCCCAGGCCGTCGTCTACTTCGGGCTGACCGTCGTCCTCGGCTCGGCCCTGCGGGCCCGCCGGGTGGCGCGCACCCAGCTGGTCGAGCAGGAGTCGCTGACGGCCGAGGAGCGGGCCCGGCGCACCCTGCTGGAGGAGCGCAGCCGCATCGCGCGCGAGCTGCACGACGTGGTGGCCCACCACATGTCCGTCATCTCCATCCAGGCGCAGGTGGCCCCGCACCTGGTGGAGAACCCCTCCGACGAGCTGAAGGAGAACCTGGCGGGGATCCGGGGGAACGCGCTGGAGGCCCTCACCGAACTCCGCCGCGTCCTCGGCGTGCTGCGCTCGGAGGACCCCGAGGACCCGGCCGACCCGCACCATCCGCAGCCCACCCTGGCCGATCTGGACGCGCTGGTGGACAACGTCCGCGGGGCCGGTCTGGACGTGGCCGTCGAGCGGGCCGGGATCGCCCGTCCGCTCGGCCCGGGCGCCGAGCTCACCGCGTACCGCATCATCCAGGAGGCGCTGAGCAACTGCCTTCGTCACGCTCCCGGTTCGCACGTCGAGGTGGGCATCGCGTACGGGCCCCGTGAGCTGCACGTGTGCGTGGCCAACACGGCGCCCACGACGGCCGCGCCGCCGTCTCCCGGGGCCGGGCACGGACTGCTCGGCATGCGTGAGCGGGCCGGGATGCTGGGCGGTGAACTGGCCGCCGGACCTCGCCCCGGCGGCGGGTACGAGGTGACCGCCGTCCTGCCCGTCGACGCCCCCGCCGCCCCGTCCGGCGCGGCGCCCGTCCGCGCCGCCGTCCCGACCGCCACCGCTTCCCCGCCCGCTTCCCCGCCCGCTTCCCCGCCCGCCCCACGGCCCGACAAGGACCAGGAATGACCACGACTCCGATCCGCGTGATGATCGCCGACGACCAGGTGATGGTCCGGCAGGGCTTCACCGTGCTGCTCAACGCCCAGCCCGACATCGAGGTGGTCGGCCAGGCCGTCGACGGCGCCGACGCGATCGAGAAGGTCGCCGAACTCGGCCCGGACGTGGTGCTGATGGACATCCGCATGCCGGGCGTGGGCGGCATCGAGGCCACCGCCCGCATCACGGGCGCCCCGGGCTCCACGGTGAAGGTGCTGGTGCTGACCACCTTCGACCTCGACGAGTACGTGTACGAGGCGCTCCGCTCCGGCGCGTCCGGGTTCCTCCTCAAGGACGCCTCCGCCGAGCAGCTCGCGGAGGCCGTGCGGGTCATCGCGGCCGGTGAGGCACTGCTCGCCCCCAACATCACCAAGCGGCTGATCACCGAGTTCTCCCGGATGGGCGCACCCAGGGGGCCGCTGAAGGAGCGGCTGGGCGAGCTGACCGAACGGGAGACGGAAGTGCTGGTCCTGGTCGCCCAGGGCCTGTCCAACGCGGAGATCGCCCAGCAGCTGATGGTGGCCGAGCAGACGGTGAAGACGCACGTGAGCCGGATCCTGGTGAAGTTGAACCTGCGCGACCGCACGCAGGCCGCCGTGCACGCCTACGAAACCGGCCTGATCCGTCCGACGGGCTACTGAGCGGACGACGTAGTACTTGAGGGGGACCCGGGGAAATCCCCTTGGGGCCCGACGCGGTCGAAGGGGGCGGCGGCCTACGGTTTCGACCATGACCGACATGGCCGCCGGGGGGACCCGGACACAGCAGACTCCACCTCCTGAGCTGCGCGTCGTCAGGGACGTCCTGGGGAACCTGCGGCGCGAGATGTTCACGAACACCTTCGCCTACCGACCGTTGAGCCCTAGGTCCAAGAGCGGCCCACTCACGCAGCTGCTCCCGGAGCGTCTGCGCCGGTACTCGGCGTGGGCGCCGCACGCGGCCGTCCTGGGGACAGCCCTGTTCATACTGTGGCTCGCCTTCGTCTTCGGCTCGTACACGATGGGCCCCGTCGGCTGGGCCCTGACGGGGCTGCTGCCGGCGGCGGCCGTGGCCACGACCCTGATCCGGCCCTTGGCCGCCTGGTGGTTGTCCGTCCTCGTCTCCATGGTGCTCGCGGTGTTCGGCAACGGCTGGGGCTGGCCCTGGACCCCGTCCTCGTTCCTCGCGCACCTGACGGTGATGACCGTGGTGGCCCTGCGCACCACCCATCGGGCAGCCGGCTGGATGTGGCTGATGACGATGGGTCTCGGCGCCGGGCTGTCCTACGTGTCGAACGTCTACGGCACCGTGGGGAACACCGGCGAGATGACCTTGGCCTCCGGCATCGCCATGCTGGTGGTGTCCGTGGTGCACATCCGGCGCGAGGCCGAGCAGGAGGTCACCGCCCAGCAGGAGGTCACCGCGGTCGAGCGGGACAAGCGGACGCTGCTGGAGGAGCGCACCACGATCGCGCGGGAGCTGCACGACGTGGTGGCCCACCACATGTCGGTCGTGGCGATCCAGGCCGAGGCGGCGCCGTACCGGGTGCAGAACCCGCCGCCGGAGCTGGAGCAGGCCTTCGCCACCATCCGGGAGAACGCGGTGGCGGCACTGACGGAGCTGCGCCGGGTGCTGGGCGTGGTCCGGTCCGCGGACTACGAGGCCCCGGAGGCCCCCCAGCCGACGCTGGCCGTGCTGGACACGCTGCTGGACAACGTGCGGGACGCCGGGCTGACGGTGGAGAAGACCGTCACGGGGGCGGTGCGGGACCTGCCGCAGGGCGTGGAGCTGTCGGCGTACCGCATCGTCCAGGAGGCGCTGAGCAACGCGCTGCGGCACGCCCCGGGTGCCTCGGCCTCGGTGGAGATCAGCTACGTTCTGGGCGGTCTGGGCCTGCGGATCGTCAACGGCCCGGCGACCGGCGACGTCCGGCCCTCGCCCGGGGCGGGGCACGGCCTCACCGGCATGCAGGAGCGGGTGGCGATGCTGGAGGGCGAGATGACGGCCGGATCGACGGCGGAAGGCGGATACGAGGTGGCGGTGTTCATACCCGTGCGGCAGCGGGCCGACGAGGACGGCGCATGACGATCAAAGTCCTCATCGTGGACGACCAGGTCATGGTCCGCGAGGGGTTCTCGGTACTGCTCGGGGCGATGCCGGACATCGAGGTGGTCGGCGAGGCCGTCGACGGACGCGAGGCGATCGCCCAGGTCGCCGCGTTGAGGCCGGACGTGGTGCTGATGGACATCCGGATGCCGGTGCTCAACGGTCTGGAGGCCACTCGGGAGATCGTGGCGGCGGACGCGGACGCGAAGGTGCTGGTCCTGACGACCTTCGACCTCGACGAGTACGTGTACCAGGCGCTGCGCGCGGGTGCTTCGGGCTTCCTCCTCAAGGACGCCTCGGCCCGTCAGCTCGCCGACGGGGTGCGGGTGGTGGCCTCCGGCGAGGCGTTGCTCGCCCCTTCGGTGACCAAGCGCCTGATCTCGGAGTTCTCCAAGCTCTCGGAGGCCCCCCGCCCCACCGACCGCACGGCGGTGGGCGACCTGACCGAGCGGGAGACGGAGGTGCTGGTCCTCATCGCGCAGGGCCTGTCGAACGCGGAGATCGCCGACCGTCTGGTGATCGCCGAGTCCACGATCAAGACCCACGTCAGCCGCATCCTCGTGAAGCTGGGCCTGCGCGACCGCACCCAGGCCGCCGTCTTCGCCTACGAGGCCCGGCTGGTCACGCCGTCGTAGGGCGGGATCGGGATCGACACGGCCGGGCTCGAGAACTCCGTGCGGTGAGCGGGTAGCGTCGGGGTATGAGCGAGGGCGCTGTGTTCGATCCGTGGTCGCGCGAGTTCGTGGCCGATCCCTATCCCGCCTACGCGCGGCTGCGCAGGGAGGGACGGGCGCACTGGTTCGAGCCGACCGGGCAGTGGCTGATCCCGCACTACGACGACGTGAGCGCGCTGCTGCGCGACCGGCGGCTGGGGCGGACGTACCTGCACCGGTTCACGCACGAGGAGTTCGGGCGGACGCCGCCGCCCGTGGCGCACGACGCGTTCACGGTGCTCAACGGCAACGGGCTGCTGGACCTGGAGGACCCGCACCATGCCCGGGTGCGGCGACTGGTGGCGAAGGCGTTCACGCCCCGCATGGTCGAGCAGCTGGCGCCGACCGTGCGTCGGATGGCCGCCGAGCTGGTGGCGGGCCTGCGCGCGGACGGGGGCGGGGACCTGGTCGCCGCCGTGGCGGAGCCGCTGCCGGTGGCCGTCATCGCCGAGCTGCTCGGGGTCCCCGAGAGTGACCGGGGGCTGCTGCGGCCCTGGTCGTCGGCCATCTGCGGGATGTTCGAGCTCAACCCGTCCGAGGACGCGGCGCGGGCTGCGGTGCAGGCCTGTGTGGAGTTCGACCTGTACCTGCGCGAGCTCATCGAGGAGCGCCGGCGGGAGCCGGACACGGACCTGATCTCGGCACTGATCGCGGCGCACGACGAGGACGGGCGGCTCAGCGAGCAGGAGATGGTCTCCACCTGCGTGCTGCTGCTCAACGCGGGCCACGAGGCGACCGTGAACACCACGGCCAACGGCTGGTGGACCCTGTTCCGGCACCCGGAGCAGCTGGCGGCGCTGCGGGCCGACCCGGCGGGCATGCTGTCCACAGCTGTGGAGGAGCTGATGCGCTTCGACACCCCGCTGCAGATGTTCGAGCGCTGGGTGCTCGACGACATCGAGGTCGGGGACACCAAGATCCCGCGCGGGTCGGAGGTGGCGCTGCTGTTCGGTTCGGCCAACCGGGACCCGGCCCGCTTCGCCCGTCCCGACGAGCTGGACCTCGTCCGCACGGACAACCCGCACATCACCTTCGGGGCGGGCATTCACTACTGCCTGGGCGCACCACTGGCCCGGCTGGAGCTGGCCGCCTCCTTCGGCGCACTGCTCGCGGACGGCGTACCGCCCCTGCGGCTCGTCGCCGAACCGCAGTGGCAGGACGGGTACGTGATCCGCGGCCTGCGCGAGCTGCTGGTGGAGTTCTAGGGGCAACGCCGTTCAGTTAAGGGCGGGGTCGGGGCGTCAAGAGCTGCTCGTGAGCATGGTGATGTGGATGGTTGCTTTGTAGGTGGTCCGGTCGATGG
>NZ_JBIVNX010000014.1:140180-175463 GCF_044753805.1 Streptomyces sp. NPDC093225 | reverse complement strand
GGCCGAAGGCCAGGGCGAAGCCCCAAAGCCCCTGGGGTGGGCCTGCCGCAGGGCCTGCAGGCCGCCCCTGTCAACCGCCGAGGGGACCCACACACCACGGGACCCACCCCCGAAGCGAGCAAGTCCCGAAGCGAGCAAGCCCCGACCCCGGCCCACGCGCCCGGCCTACTGCGGGGTCAGCGCGACCACGTCCGCGTACGTCCGGACCGCCGTACCGCCCGTGCCGCGGGCGAGCGCGGCGATCATCGCGGCCGCGAGGCGGCCGGCGGGCAGCGGGCGGTAGGGCTGCGCCGGGCCGACCAGCACCGGAGCCACCAGGGTGGCCATCGCCATGCCCACCCGCTCGGCCGTCCGCCGCTCCTCGCGCGGCCCGAGGATGAACGACGGCCGGAAGATCTCCACCTGCTCGTAGCCGACCGCGTCCACCTCCTCCTCCATGTCCCCCTTGACCCGCAGGTAGAAGTTCCGCGACGCGGAGGCCGCGCCGACCGACGAGACCACCGCGATCCGCCGCGCACCCGTCGCGTGCGCCATCCGGGCGACCTCGACGGTGTAGTGCTGGTCCACCGTGCGGAAGGCCTGCTGCGTGCCCGCCTTGCGGATGGTGGTGCCGAGCGCGCCGTAGACGTCGTCGACGGCGGGCACGTCAGCCGGCTTGAGCGCGTCGAAGTCCACGACGCGTACGTCCAGTCGGGGGTGGTCGACGGTCAGCGGGCGGCGGGCCAGCACCGTGAGCCGGTCGTAGTGGGGATCCCTGAGGAGCCGGGCGAGCAGCTGGCCGCCCACCAGTCCGGTCGCTCCCACCAGGAGTGCGCTGCGGGTCACGGGTGTTCCTTTCGCCGGCGATCTCTCGCACCATCGGCGGCAGCGTACTTCGGCCGTACCCGAGGACCGGCCCGGCGCTGCCGCGGCACGGCGGACGGGCCGCCCCACCGTGGGGGAGGGGCGGCCCGTCCGTCGTCGCCGGGCCCGGTCAGGGCAGCCGGCAGGTGGTGTGGCGGAGCGTCAGCACTGGTCCAGGCCCGGAGCGGGGTCGACCGAGGTGTAGACGTCGACGGCCGGCACGTTTCCCCACTGGCCGTTGTCCAGCTTGGTCCAGTACCAGATGTCGTTGCCGCCGCCGTGGCGGTCGCCGTGGCCCCAGCACTGGAACCAGCTGAAGCCCGTGTTCAGGGGGCCCCGCACCTCGGAGCCGTACGACCGGTGCTGGTACCCCTTGGCCCCGACGCGGTTGCCGCACCACAGGCGGCGGTCGGAGCGGACCCCGCACTCGGCGGCGGCCGCGGGGGCCTCCGCGGCCTTGACGACCGGGACGGCGGGCACCGCGGCGGCCGGCCCGACGCCGGTGGCGGCCAGGCCCGCCGTGAGTGCGACCGCGGCGAGGGCGAGGGAGAAGTGGCTGCGTGCGGACATGGTTCCTCCTTGGTGGGGGCTCCTGGGGAGCCCGGTGTGGGTGTGCGTCAGGCACCGCGCGTGCGTGACGGTGTGAAGGCCGGCCGTCGGCGAACGTCGGCCGTCGGTGAACATCGGCCGTGGGTGGAGGACGGCCGTGGGTGGGGGTAGCCGTGCCGTGGTCCTCAGGGGCAGGTGGGTACGCCGTCCAGCCAGGCGGGTCCCTGGATGTAGATGTTGGTGATCCAGGCCCCGTACTCGGGCAGGTAGGACCAGGCGTCGTTGGTGTAGCCGTCCGCGGTCACGGTCTCGGCGTGCTTCTGGCACTGCACGCGCACGGTGGTCGGGCCGGCGAACTTGTGCACCCGTGCGCTGGTGGTGGAGGGCTCGCCGTGCGTCCACACGTCCGTGCCCCAGGTGCGGAACGTACCGGGCTGCGCGGCCGAGCCGTCGATCCGCACCGCGCCCGCGTAGTCCCCGCCCAGCCGGACGTCGCTCACCATGATCCGGGTGCCGGACTGCCGGGCCTCGACCATCTTCCCGGCCCCGAGGTAGACCGCGATGTGGTGGATCGCGCCCCCCGAGCCCCAGGCCAGCAGGTCGCCCGGCAGGAGCGGTCCCGTCCCCTCCGCGGCGCCGAACCGGGCCGCGGCCTCCGGGGAGTCGAACTGGTGGCGGGCGTTGCCGGGCAGGACGTCCCGCCCGGTGGCACGGGCGTACGCGTACCGCACCAGCCCCGAGCAGTCGAAGCCCTGCCGCTCGGGGTCGTGCTCGCTGGCCGGGTCGCTCGGATCGACCTGACCGTACGTCGGCCCGGGCTGAGGTCCGTGCCCGCCGCCCCACGTGTACCAGACGCCGATCTGCTCGCACACGGCCCGAACGGCGGCCTCCGCCACGGCGGAAGCGCCGGGGGCGAGCACCCCGCAGCCCTCCGCGGCGGCCCTGGCCGGCCCCGCCCCGGCCTCCGGGGCCGTGGCGCGCACGGCTCCGCCGGCCGGCGCGGCGAACGCGGTGCCCCCCATCACGAGCACCGCGGCCGCCGCCAGCGCGGCCCCCGCCCGCAGGCCGCTCCACCGGCCCGCCGGCCCGCCGCTCGGCGGGCCGTCCGTGGCCCGCGTCATCGGAGGGGTGTCGCCCCGGCCCCCCGTGGCCCGTGTCAACGCCTCCCGGCTCAGGGCGGCACCGACCGCCCGCCGCCGTGCCCCGCGCATCCGCTCGACCATCCCCGTGTCCCTTCCCCGTGAACGCGGCCGGCCCGGCCCGAAGGCCTCGTCCGGCGGCCACCGGCTGATCCGCCGGCCCTTCCGAGACTGGGCCGCGCCGCCCCCCGGTGTCGAGGCGCCACGTGTCTCCCACCTGCACGGGAAACGGGAAACCCCCCGGGGGAAACCCCGGTGTCCGCCGTACCGCTGAGGGGCCGTCACGGGCTCGGGGCGGGGGGCCGGGGCCGGGGCGGAGGGCCGGGGCGGGCCCGTGAACGGCTACCTGGTGGGGCGGCTGCCGGTGTGCTTGGTGGCTCGTCCGCCCGCACGGTCGCGGGGGTGTTCTCTCGCCCGGCCACTCGCTCGCCCCGCTGGGCCGTCCCGTGGTGCGTGGGTCCCCTCGGCGCTTGACCCGGCAGGGCCTGCAGGCCCTGCGGCAGGCCCACCCCGGAGGCTTCGGGGCTTCGCCCTGGCCTTCGGCCACCTCCGGCCCGGGCCTGCCTCCGGACCAGCCTGCCACCCCCGTCAAGCGCCTCCCCCACGCACCACGGGACGGCACTCCCGTGGGGTGTGGGCCCGGGGCTTCGGTCCGTCAGCCGTCGCACGCCTCCCCGCCCGGGTGCGCCCGCGCACCCGCTCCGACCAGTGCGCAGACGGCGCCGATCCGTGAACTCGCCCCGAGCGACCACAGCCGGACCGTCCCGTCCGTCCCCGTGCTCGTCAACCGCCCGTCGACCGGGTCGAACACCACGCCCCACACCGCCCCGCCGTGCCCGGCCAGGCTCGCCTCCAGGCGGAAGCGGTCGGCGTTCCACAGCCGTACGGTGCCGTCGACGCCGCCGCTCGCCAGGCTGTGCCCGCCGGGTCCGAACACCACGGCGCGGACCGCCCCGACGTGCCCGGTCAGCGTCGCCGCCGTCCGGCGCGTGGCGAGGTCCCACACCCGGACGGCGCCGTCGTTGCCACTGCTGGCCAACCGCCGGCCGTCCGGGGCGAACGAGAGGCTCCGGACCGCTCCGCGGTGCCCGCGCAGCGCCGCCCGCTCCACCCAGCCACCGGTGCGTTCCGGTCCCTCGGGCCCGGCCGCCGGGCGCTCCGCGGGCCGCGGGGCGGCGACCGGCTCCCACAGCCGTACGGTCAGGTCGTCGCTGCCGGTCGCCAGCAGCCGGCCGTCCGGGCCGAAGGCCACCGCGTTCACGAAGTCCTGGTGCCCGCTCAGCGTCGTGACCTGGCGGTGCCGTGCGGTGTCCCACAGCTTGACCGTCCGGTCCGCGCTCGCCGACGCCAGCGTCCGGCCGTCGGGGGAGAAGGCGAGGGCGTACACGGCGCCGCCGTGTCCCGTCAGCGCGGCCAGCGGCGTCCGCCGGCGGGCGTCCCACAGCCGTACGGTCCGGTCCGCGCCGGCGGAGGCCAACAGCCGTCCGTCGGGGGAGAACGCCACCGCGAACACCGAGCCCCGGTGGCCCGTCAGCGTGCCGAGGAGCCGCCGGCGCGCGGGGTCCCACAGCCGTACGCCGCCGTCGGCGCCCGCCGAGGCGAGCAGGCGGCCGCCCGGGGCGAAGACGGACTGCCACAACTCCGCGAACGGCCGGGTGACCAGGGCCCCGCGGCCGGTGTCCCAGAGCACCGCGGACTGGTCGAAGCTGCCGGTGGCCAGCAGGTGATCGGGCCCGACGGCCACGGAGAGCACGTAGTCGCCGTGCCCGGCCAGCACCTGCGTGACGCGGTGCGTGGCCGCGTCCCAGACCTTCGCCGTCCCGTCGCCCGACGCGCTCACCACCGCCGTGCCGTCGGTCGTGTAGGCCACGGAGTTGACGTCGTCGCTGTGGCCCCGGAGGACCACCGGCCGACGCGCCGCGTCGGCGGCCTCGCCCGGTCCGTCCGCGCTGGTGGCGGGGCCGCCGTCGGGGCCTTCACCTGGGCTGCCGCCGCGCGCGTCACCGTCCCGGCCGTCCACGTCCCAGACGCGCACCGTCCGGTCCGCGCTCCCCGATGCCAGCGACCGCCCGTCCGGCGCGAACGCCACGCCCAGCACCACGTCGGAGTGCCCCGCCAGCGTCGCGGCGAGCCGACCGCCGGTCCCGGTCCCGGAGCCGGCTTCGGCGCCGGGCACGTCCCACAGCCGTACGGTCCGGTCGGCCGCCCCCGAGGCGACCCGTCGCCCGTCGGGGGCGAACGCCACCCCGTACACCCCGTCCGTGTGCCCGCGCAGGGTGTCCGTCAGCCGCCGCCCGGCCACGTCCCACAGCCGTACCGTCCCGTCCAGTCCGCCCGACACGAGCCGCGTGCCGTCGGGGGAGAAGGCCACCGAGCGGACCCCGCCGCTGTGCCCGTACAGGGTGCCCACCGCCTGGCGCTCCGGCAGCCGCCACAGCCGCACCGTGCCGTCCGTGCTCGCGGCGGCCAGCAGCCGACCGCCGGCTCCGAACGCCACCGCCAGCACCGAGCCGCCGTGCCCCGTGAGCACGGCCACGGACGACCGGAACCCCGATCCGCCCCACAGCCGTACGGTGCCGTCGCTGCTGCCCGTCGCCAACACGCGCCCGTCCGGCGCGAAGGCCACCGCGTTCACCGCGCCGGTGTGCCCGGTCAGCCGCCCGGCGAACGCCTGCGCCTGGGTGCTGAGCAAAGCCCCCCGGGCCTCGGTCGTGGGAGAGGTCCGGTACGCGCGGGCCGCGAGCAGCATCGAGGCCTCCGGCTGCCCGGCCGCGATCGCCCCCGACCGCTCGGCCATGGCCTGCGACTGCGCGACGGCCCGCTCCCGCAGGGCGCTCGACCGCTGGTGGAACGCCAGCCCGCCCGCGCCCAGCGCCACCGCGAGCAGGACGGCGAGCGCGGCCAGCAGCCGGCGCTGCGTGCGGGCCTGCCGCAGAGCCCGTTGCCGGCGGCGGCGTTCCTCGGCCCCGCTGGCCGTCAGGAACTCCGCTTCCACGGGCCCCGGCGGGTGCCTGCCGTCCTGCCGCTCCGCCCATTCCTCGGCGGCGGCGAGCCGGTTGCCGCGGTAGAGCAGTTCCGGGTCGCGGCCGTCCCGTACCCAGCCGGCCGCCGCGTCCGTGAGCTGCTGGTGCACCAGCAGGTCCGCCCGGTCGTCGTGGATCCAGTCGCGCAGCCGGGGCCAGGCTCGCAGCAGCGCCTCGTGGCTGATCTGCACCGCCGACGCGCCGGCCGTCACCAGCCGGGCGCGGACGAAGGCGTCCAGGGCCGCCGCGGCGGCGCGCGGGTCCGTGACGCCCGCGGCCAGCCGGTCCGGGGCGGTCCGGCGCCGGGTCTCCACGTCCCCGTCGCCCACGTGGACCAGGCGCAGCAGCATCCGGCGGGCCGCGTCGCGCCCGGTCCGGTCGAGCCCGGTGAAGACCTCTTCCGCGGTCCGGGCCACCGCGCCGCGCAGCCCGCCGGTCGTCTCGTACCCCTCGACCGTGAGGGTGCGGCCCGCCCGGGCGTACCAGGTGACCAGCAGCGCGTGGGAGAGCAGCGGCAGCGCCCACGCCGCGCCGGCGGCGGTCCCGTCCTCGGTGCCCGCATCGCGCAGCAGCAGCTCCACCAGGCCGGGTTCGAGCAGCAGCCCGGCCCGCTCGGCCGGCCCGGTCACGGCCGTGCGCAACTCCTCCGGCGTCATGGGGGCGAGGACGTACAGACCGTGCGTGAACACCTCGGCCAGCTCCGGGTACGCCAGGCACCGCCCGCTGAAGTCGGCCCGTAAGCCCAGGACGACGAGCACCGGGCCGCCGCCGTCCGGTCCCGCCCGGTCGGGGGCCGCGTCGGGGGAGCGCGGTCCGGCCAGGGACGTCAGGGCGGCGAGGTAGGCGCGCCGCTCCGCCTCGTCCCGGCACAGCGTGAAGACCTCTTCGAACTGGTCGACCACGAGTACGACCCCGGCCGGCGCCGGCACGGTGTTCGGAGCCGTCCTCGGAGCCGTCCTCGCAGCCGTCCCCGGACCTGCGCCCACCGCCTGGGCGGCGCCCGCTTCCGGACCCGCGCCCGGACCCGTGCCGCCCGGACCCGACTCCGGCACCCCCGGCGGCGGCACCCCCACCGACCCCAGCGTCCGCAGGAGTTCCGCCACCGGGTGTGCGGTCGGCGTGCACACCGCCACCCGCCACGCCCCCGTACCGGCGGGCCCCCCGCCGCCCGCGCCCCGCCGCAGGGCGGGCACCAGTCCGGCCCGCAGCAGCGAGGACTTGCCCGCACCCGACGGGGCCACCACCGCCAACGGGCCGGTGCCCGCTCGCGTCCCGAGCCGGTCCAGCAGGGCGGCGGTGGCCCGCTCCCGCCCGAAGAACCAGTCCGCGTCCTCGGTCCCGAAGGCGCTCAGCCCCCGGTACGGACAGTCACCCGGCCCCGGCCCCGGCCCCGGCCTCGCCTCGGGGCGGCGGGCCGGCGGCACGTCGGGCACCAGGCGGGCCAGCGCGCCCGCCGCCCCCAGCGCGGTGTCGCAGCGGCGGGCCAGGTCGGCGGTGGGCGGCTTGCCGCCGTTCTCGATCTTGCTCAGGTAGCCCTTGCTGTAGTGGACGAGCCGGGCCAGCGCCGCCAGGGACAGGCCGCGCTCGCCCCGCACCCGCCGCAGGGCCGGCCCGAACTCCTCCGGCCGGCCCGCGTCCTCCCGGGCCCGACCGGTTCCCTCGGCCCCCTCCGGTGACAGACCGGGTGTCCCGTCCATACGTGCCTCCGCGCGGTTGCGGCTGCTCACGCTAGCGAGAGCGCCGCCGTTCGCGCACGGACGGTTACCCGTTCGGCTGATTCCCGGCCGTCGGCGCCCCGCACCGCGCCGGCGCCGTCGGCCCCGGTGGTACCGGAGGGACCCGCGGCCGACGGTCGGGAGGGTGGCGGTGCGTCAGGCCAGTGCCAGCACCGACCGGACGACCCCGCGCAGCACCTCCACCGGGTCCGCGCCCGCGTCCGCCCGCGACGACCGCCAGGCCACGAACCCGTCCGGCCGCACCAGGACCGCGCCCGCCGCCGTCGTACCGTGCGCCTGCGCCCAGTCCGCGTCGCCCTCGGGCACGAGGTCCCCGTCCGGACCGATCCGGTACGCCTCCAGCCGGACGGACAGCTCGCGCGCGACCCGCTCCGCCGCCGCGTGCCAGCCGCCCTGCTCGGACGCGTCGCTGAGCAGCACCAGGGAGCGCTCGTACAGGTCGAGGGTGGAGAGCCGGTTCCCGGAGCCGCGCCGCAGCCACAGGTGCGGGGCCCGGCTGCCCGGTTCGCCCGTCAGCCGGACGCCCTCCGGCACCACCGGCTGCTCCGGGTCGGTGCCGACCACCGCGCCGTGCGGGTAGCGGTAGGCGAGCGCGACGTTGAGGATGCCGCCCTGCTTGCCGCCGGGGCCGCCCGCGGGCTCGTACCCGGGGTGGCTGTGCTCGGCCGAACGGGCCGTGGCCCGGGCGCTGGTGGCCTCGGCGACGGGGCGGCGTTCGGCGTCGTACGACTCCAGCAGGCCGGGGCCGGCCCAGCCGCCGAGCACGGCGGCCAGCTTCCAGGCCAGGTTGTGGGCGTCCTGGATGCCGGTGTTGGAGCCGAACGCGCCGGTCGGCGACATCTCGTGCGCGGAGTCGCCGGCCAGGAACACCCGCCCGCGGCCGTACCGCTCGGCCACCCGCTCGGCCGCGTGCCACGGGGCCCGGCCGGTGACCTGGACGTCCAGGTCGGGCACGCCGACCGCGCGCCGGATGTGCACCGCGCACCGCTCGTCGGTGAAGTCCTCGAGCGTCTCGCCGCGCTCGGGCCGCCAGGGCGCGTGGAACACCCAGTTCTCCCGGTTGTCGACCGGCAGCAGGGCGCCGTCGCCCTCCGGATGGGTGAGGTAGCAGACGATGAAGCGGCGGTCGCCCACCGCCTCGGCCAGCCCGCGCGAGCGGAACGTGATGCTGACGTTGTGGAACAGGTCGCCGGGGCCGTTCTGGCCGATGGCCAGGTGCTCGCGGATCGGGCTGCGTGGTCCGTCGGCGGCCACCAGGTAGTCGGCGCGGATCGTGGTGTGGTCGCCCGTGTCGCGGTTCTTCACCAGCGCCGTGATCCCGTCGGCGTCCTGGTCGAACGACAGCATCTCGGAGCCGAAGCGCAGGTCGCCGCCCAGGTCGAGGGCGCAGTCCAGCAGCACCGGCTCCAGGTCGTTCTGGCTGCACAGGCACCATCCGCTGGGGCTGAACCGGGCCAGCCCGCCACCGGGGTCGATCTCGCGGAACAGCCATTCGCCGGCGTCGCCGACCAGGCTGGGCGTCTGGAGGATGCCGTGGTTGTCGGCCAGGACGGAGGCCGCCTGGCGGATCCGGGCCTCGGCGCCGGCCACCCGGAACAGCTCCATGGTGCGGACGTTGTTGCCCCGGCCGCGCGGGTGGATGGAGGTGCCCGCGTGCCGCTCCACCAGGGTGTGGCGTACGCCGAGCCGGCCCAGGAAGAGGGACGTGGACAGGCCCACCAGGGACCCGCCGACGATGAGAACCGGTACGCGGTGGTCGAATTCTTCGTTCATCAGTTCATCCGTTCCTCAGATCCTCCGGTGACGGACCGGGACGTGCGGGGACGGGATGTCCATGCCCGGCCGCGGGCCGTTTCGGACGGGCAATCACCCACCTGGTGCACAACACCGCACGTCACCCAGGTGGTTCACACCACTCGCGGACCCGCCGGGACCGGCACAGGATCGAGGTCGACGGTGACCGGCCCTCGGCCGCGCCGGTCGCTCCTGCCTTCCGAAGGAGACGCGAGCAGGATGACACTCACGGAACAGTCCCTTTCACGTCTGGCGGAACGGGTCTCCCAGTCCGCCTTCGACGGCTCCCGGCTCCGGGTGGTCCTGCTGATGGACCTGCACGACGGCATCCAGCAGCAGTTCCTGACGGCGTACGAGCACGTGTGCGAGCAGATGGCCGCCGTACCCGGGCACATCAGCGACCAGCTGTGCCAGTCCATCGAGAACCCGGCGCAGTGGCTGATCACCAGCGAGTGGGAGAGCGCCGAGCCCTTCCTCGCCTGGGTCAACAGCGACGAGCACGTGGACATGGTGCGGCCGCTGAGCGCCTGCGTGCGCGACACCCATTCGCTGCGCTACACCATCCTCCGGGAGACCGGCAGCGGGCCCGAGGCGGCTCCCGCCCCGGTCGGCCTCCGGCTCCAGGCGGCGCCCCGCATCGGCGACGGCATCGTCCGCCACGCCCTCACCTTCACGGTCCGCCGGGGCAGCGAGGCGAAGGTCGCCGAGATCCTCGCCGGATACCAGTCGCCGCAGGCGCGCGTCGACGACACCACGAGCCTGTGCCGCACCTCCCTCTTCATGCACGGCAACCGCGTGGTGCGCGCCGTCGAGGTGCGCGGCGACCTGATGTCCGCGCTGCGCCACGTCGCCCGTCAGCCGGAGGTGCGCGCCGTCGAGGAGGCCATCAACCCCTACCTCGAGCAGGACCGCGACCTCACCGACGCCGAGTCGGCCCGGATGTTCTTCATGCGCGCCGCGCTGCCGGCCGTCCACCACGTGCGCCCCCACTCCGCGGAGCCGGGCGGGCTCCCGCCCGCCGACGGTGACGAGCCCGGCGTCCGGCGGCACGCCCTGTACTACCCGGCGCGGCCCGGCTGCGGCATGGCCCTGGCCCGGCTGCTCGCCCGCCAGGACGCGGCCGCGGCGCACGACCCCGGCAACCCGGTGTACGCGGCAACGATCTTCCAGCGGGACGACGTCGTCGTGCGCCTGGTCGACGTACGGGGCAGCCTGGAGGCCGACCCGGCCCGCGCCCTCGGCGTGCACGGCCCGCGCAAGGCCGCCGTCCTGGCCCGGCTCCTCGACCACACCGCCCTCGGCTCGGACGGCCGTCTCGACGGACCCGCCGACATCGCCCGCCTCCTGCGCAGTACCGACATGCGCCTGGTCACCGACCGCCGGGCGCCCCAGTCCTGACGTCCACGGCCGCCGCCGCGGCCGATCCCACCCCTCTGGAGGAACCATGAGCAAGCAGCGGCCCCGAGTCGTGGATCTCGGTGAGATCGAGCCCAACCGAAGGCGCGGAGGTGATCTGCGCGCCATGCTCACCCCCGTCACCGTCGGGTCCACGAGCGGGTTCATGGGGGTGGCCCTCGTCGACCCCGGCGACCGGATCGGCGAGCACTACCACCCGTACTCCGAGGAGTTCGTGTACGTCGTGGCCGGCGAGCTGGAGGTGGACCTGGACGGCGTACCGCAGGCGCTGCGGCCGGGTCAGGGCCTGATGATCCCCGCGTACGTGCGCCACCGCTTCCGCAACGTCGGCGACACCGAGGCCCGCCTGGTCTTCCACCTCGGCCCGCTGGCCCCGCACCCGAGCATGGGCCACGTCGACACCGAGGGCCCGGAGGCCACGCTGGAAACCGCGGCCGGAATGCGCCCGCCGGAACCGGAGGCCGTGTCGTGAGCCGGCGCGTCGCGGTCACCGGCATAGGTGCGGTCGCCCCGGGCGGGATCGGCATCCCCGCGTTCTGGGACCTGCTGGCCTCCGGCCGCACCGCTACCCGCGGCATCACCTTCTTCGACCCGGAGGGGCTGCGCTCGCGCATCGCCGCCGAATGCGACTTCGACCCGCTCGACCACGGCCTGACCGTGGAGCAGGCCGAGCGCTGCGACCGCTACGTCCAGTTCGCCCTCGTGGCCGCACGCGAGGCGGCGGTCGACGCCGGCCTCGCCGCGGACCAGGTGGATCCCTGGCGGCTGGGCGTCAGCCTCGGCACGGCCGTGGGCGGCACCACCCGGCTGGAGCACGACTACGTCCTGGTCAGCGAGCGCGGCGCGCGCTGGGACGTGGACCACCGGGCGGCGGGCGCGCACCTGCACCGGGCCTTCTCGCCGAGCACCCTCGCCTCGGCGGTCGCCGAGGAGTTCGGCGCCCACGGCCCCGTGCAGAGCGTGTCGACGGGCTGCACCTCCGGGCTGGACGCGGTCGGCTACGCCTTCCACGCCATCCAGGAGGGCCGGCTGGACGTCTGTCTCGCCGGCGCCGCCGACTCGCCCATCTCCCCGATCACGATGGCGTGCTTCGACGCCATCAAGGCGACCTCTCCCAACAACGACGACCCCGCGCACGCCTCGCGCCCCTTCGACGCCCGCCGCGACGGGTTCGTCATGGGCGAGGGCGGGGCCGTACTCGTCCTGGAGGACCTCGCCCACGCCCGGGCCCGCGGCGCGCGCGTGTACTGCGAGATCAGCGGCTACGCCACCTTCGGCAACGCCTACCACATGACCGGACTGACCAGCGAGGGCACGGAGATGGCCCGGGCCATCGACACCGCCCTCGCCCAGGCGAGGCTGGACCCCACGGCCGTCGACTACGTCAACGCCCACGGCTCCGGCACCCGCCAGAACGACCGGCACGAGACCGCCGCGGTCAAACGCTCCCTCGGCGCCCACGCCTACGACACGCCGATGAGCTCGATCAAATCCATGGTCGGGCACTCCCTCGGTGCGATCGGCTCCATAGAACTGGTCGCCTGCGTCCTGGCCCTGGCCCACCAGACCGTGCCGCCCACCGCCAACTACGAGATCCCCGACCCCGAGTGCGACCTGGACTACGTGCCCCGCGAGGCACGGCCGCGCAGGCTGCGGCACGTGCTCTCGGTGGGCAGCGGCTTCGGCGGCTTCCAGTCCGCGGTCGTCCTCGGCAGGCCGGACGGGAGCGCACCATGAGTCAGCCGCATTCCCGACGCGCCGTCATCACCGGCATCGGCGTGGTCGCGCCGAACGGACTGAGCGTCGACACGTTCTGGAAGTCCACCCAGGAGGGCATCGCCGTCCTGGACCGCGTCACCCGCGAGGGTTTCGGCGACCTGCCGCTGCGCGTCGCCGGCGAGGTCCGGGGCTTCGATCCGGCCGCCCACGCCGAGGACCGCTACCTCGTCCAGACCGACCGGTTCACCCACTTCGCCATGGCGGCCGCGGACCTCGCGTTCGCGGACGCCGGACTGACCGGTGTCGACCTCGACTCCCCGTTCTCGGTGGGCGTGGTGACCGCGGCCGGTTCCGGCGGCGGCGAGTTCGGTCAGCGCGAGCTCCAGCAGCTGTGGGGCAAGGGCAGCCGGTACGTCGGCCCGTACCAGTCCATCGCCTGGTTCTACGCCGCCAGCACCGGCCAGATCTCGATCCGCGGCGGCTACAAGGGCCCGTGCTCGGTGGTCGCGAGCGACGAGGCCGGTGGACTGGACGCCATCGCGCACGCGGCCCGGGCGGTCCGCCGCGGCACGCAGGCCCTCGTGGTCGGCGCGACCGAGGCGCCGCTGGCCCCGTACTCGGCGGTCTGCCAGCTGGGTTACCCCGAGCTGAGCACACTCGCCGATCCCGACCGGGCCTACCGGCCGTTCTCCGCCTCGGCGTGCGGCTTCGTGCCGGCCGAGGGCGGGGCCATGCTCGTCGTCGAGGACGAGGCGGCGGCCCTGGCCCGCGGTGCCCGCGTCCGGGCGGTCGTGGCCGGACACGCCGCCACGTTCACCGGGGCCTCGCGCTGGCCGGAGTCCCGGGACGGCCTCGCCCGGGCCATCGAGGGCGCGCTCGCCGAGGCGGGTTGCGCCCCGGAGGAGGTCGACGTCGTCTTCGCGGACGCCCTCGGCATCCCCGCCGCGGACCGGGCCGAGGCGCTGGCCCTGGCCGACGCCCTGGGCCGGCGCGGGTCGCAGGTGCCGGTCACGGCACCGAAGACCGGCATCGGGCGGGCGTACTGCGGTGCGCCCGTGCTGGACACCGCGGCCGCGGTCCTCGCCATGGAGCACGGCCTGATCCCGCCCACGCCGAACGTCTACGACATCTGCCACGACATGGACCTGGTGACCTCCCGGGCCCGGCCCGCCCGACTGCGCACCGCGCTGGTGCTCAGCCGGGGCCTCATGGGGTCGTGCGCGGCGCTGGTCCTGCGGCGCGGCGACGGCGACCCGGACTGACGGGCCCGTCCGCGGGGCCGGTCCCTCACCCGACCGACCCCGTACCCAGGCAACCCCGACCACCGAGTCCCGAACACCGAACACCGAACCACGAACACCGAACCACGAAGGAGGAGCTCCTCCCATGACCGTCCAGATGGAACTCACCGTCCAGCAGCTGGCCGCCCTGATGAAGAACGCCGCCGGCGTCGCAGTCGACCCGGAAGCGCTGGAGACCGCGGCCGACTCCGGCTTCGACACCTTCGGCCTGGACTCGCTGGGCCTGCTCGGCATCATCAGCGACCTGGAGAACAACCACGGCACGGCCATGCCCCCGGAGGCCGAGCGCTGCCGCACCCCGCGGGAGTTCATCGACCTCGTCAACAGCACCCTCGCGGCCGGAGCGTGACATGAGCGGACACACCGAGAACGAGATCGTCATCGCCGCCCCCCTCGGCCTCGTCTGGGACACCACCAACGACATCGAGAACTGGCCCGACCTGTTCAGCGAGTACGCCTCCGTGGAGGTCCTCTCCCGCGAGGGCGCCACCACCACCTTCCGGCTGACGATGCACCCGGACGAGAACGGCACCGTGTGGAGCTGGGTCTCCGCGCGGACCACGGACGAGGCCGCCCGCACCGTCCGGGCCCACCGCGTCGAGACCGGCCCGTTCGCGCACATGCACATCCACTGGGAGTACGCCGAGACCCCCGACGGCACCCTCATGAAGTGGACGCAGGACTTCGCGATGAAGCCCGACGCGCCCGTGGACGACGCGTGGATGACCGGCAACATCAACCGCAACTCGCGCGTCCAGATGGCCCTCATCCGCGACAAGATCGAGCAGGCGGCCCGCGAGCGGAACACCGCCTCCGTCCTGCCGAACTGACCGGCCCACCGCCCACCAGACAGGACCCCCATGCACCACGCCCTGATCGTCGCCCGCATGGCCCCCGGTTCGGCCCCCGACATCGCCGGCGTCTTCGCCGACTCCGACCGCGGCGAGCTGCCCCGCATCATCGGGGTCAGCCGGCGCAGCCTCTTCCAGTTCGGTGACGTGTACCTGCACCTCATCGAGTCCGAGAACCCGCTGGGCCCGGCCATCGCCAAGGCGAGCACACACCCCGAGTTCCGCGGCATCAGCGAGCGCCTGGAGGCGTACGTCAGCCCGTACGACCCCGAGACCTGGCGCAGCCCGAAGGACGCCATGGCCCACTGCTTCTACCGCTGGGAGCCCACCCCCTCCCGGGCCTGACCGATCCCGACGGAAGACGGTCCGGCTCCGCCCCGTGCGGAACCGGACCGCTTCGCCGTGCTGCGCGGCGTCCTTCGTGCGTCCGGGCGAGTCCTGTCGGCCCGTGCGACCGGGGCCTCACCCGGCCTCCGGCACCCCGCGCGGACAGGCGGCCCTGAGCCTCCGCCTCCGCGAGATCTCCTTGCCGGGTCGAGTCCTCCACGTGGTCACGGCACGAGATGCCGTAGCCCACCGACCGGCGGTACGCCGTGCCGTTTCTCACCTGGACGGCCACGATGTCGCCCGGTCCGCTCCCCGTATGGCGTGAAACTCAGGCAGCAGTCCTCACCGCAGTCGTTGCCGCCGTCGATCTCCTGGACGATGTGACCCGCGGACTCCATGAGAGCCCGGAACTCGTCGACGCCGGCACGCTCCGTCTTCTTGGTCGCCAGCACCCTGGCCATGACCGTCCTCCTCCGCAGTCGCGACAGCGCTGCCGTGCATCGTAAGGACGAGGACCGACAGTCGCGGAGCGCGCCGGGGGCGATCGAACGCGTCCGTATCCTCCCACGCAGAGCCGGACCGCTTTCGTGCGTCCCTGTCCGACATGTCCCCCCGTCAATTCCCGCCCCTGGGCATAACTTTGGCGTCTCTTGATCAACACCTGCCCCTGACGTGAACTGTTCCTGACAAGCATGGCGCGGTACCGCCCGCACGCCGGTCACCCCGGAGTGCGCGGCCAACCCCACACACGTCATGGCAGGGACACACATGAGAAGACGACGCAGCGGGCAGTCACGCGCACTGATCGCCGCCGCCGCGGTGCTGCCGGCGCTCGCGGGCGCGCTCACCTTCGGCGCCCCGTCCGCCCAGGCCGCCGACCCGGCCCCCGGCGGACGCGTCGCACTGCAGGGCACCCAGCCCGCGTGGGCCACCGGCCCGGCGGACCTCGGCAGCGCCGCGCGCCGGGCCACGGTCACGGCCCGCGTACACCTCGCCGGCCGCGACCCGCAGGGCCTGACGGCCTTCGCGACCGCCGTCTCGGACCCGCACTCGCCCCTCCACGGCAAGTTCCTGACGGCCGACCAGGCCCGCAACAGGTTCGGCGCCACCGACGAGCAGAAGGCCGCCGTCGCCGCCTGGCTGCGCTCCGCCGGCCTCACCGTGACCGCGACCAACGACCACTACATCGAGGTCACCGGCACCGTCGCCGCCGCCGAGCAGGCCTTCGCCACCCCCCTGCACAGCTTCCGCAAGGACGGCCGCACCTACCGGGCCCCGGTCCGCAACGCCACCGCCCCGGCCTCGGTCGCCGCCGCCGTCCTGACCGTCTCCGGCCTCGACGACGCGCCGCACCGCGCCACGCACAAGGACACCCTGCCCGGCCCGGGCCAGGGCTTCCGCAACTCCGGCCCGTTCTCGACCTACTTCGGCTCGCGCACCGCGACCTCCCTGCCGTCCGCGTACGGCAAGAAGGTCCCGTACGCGATCAAGGGCTACACCGGCCGCCAGCTGCGCGCCGCCTACGGCGCCGGCCGCTACACCGGCAAGGGCGTCACGGTCGCGATCACCGACGCGTACGCCTCGCCGACCATCGCCAAGGACGCGCGCACGTACGCCGCCCGCAACGGCGACGCCCCGTACCGCACCGGTGGCCTGCGCCAGGTCACCCCGGCGAAGTACACCCACGTCAAGGACTGCGACGCGGCCGGCTGGTACGGCGAGGAGACCCTCGACGTCGAGGCCGTGCACGCGGTCGCGCCGGAGGCGAAGATCGTCTACGTCGCGGGCGCCTCCTGCAACGACCCCGACCTGCTCGACGCCCTCGACAAGGTCGTCGACAAGCACCTCGCCGACATCGTCTCCAACTCCTGGGGCGACGTCGAGGCCAACCAGACCCCGGGCATCGCGGCCGCCTACGACCACACCTTCAAGATGGGTGCGGCCGAGGGCATCGGCTTCTACTTCTCCTCCGGCGACGACGGCGACGAGGTCGCCAACACCGGCAAGAAGCAGGTCGACACCCCCGCCAACTCCTCCTGGGTGACCGCGGTCGGCGGCACGTCGCTGGCCGTCGGCAAGGGCGACAAGTACCAGTTCGAGACCGGCTGGGGCACCAAGAAGGCCGCCCTCTCGGCCGACGGGAAGTCCTGGAAGGACTTCCCGGGCGCCTTCACCAGCGGCGCCGGCGGCGGCACCAGCACCACCGTTCCCCAGCCCTTCTACCAGCGCGGCATCGTCCCGGACTCGCTGGCCAAGGCCAACGGCACCAAGCGCATGCGCACCGTGCCGGACGTCGCGGCCGTCGCCGACCCCAACACCGGCTTCCTGGTCGGCCAGACGCAGTCCTGGGCGGGCGGCAAGCTCGCGTACGGCGAGTACCGCATCGGCGGCACCTCGCTGGCCGCCCCGGTCATCGCGGGCATCCAGGCGCTGGCCCAGCAGGCGCTCCAGCAGCCGATCGGCTACGCCAACCCGGGCTTCTACAGCCGTGTGAACTCGCGCTGGCCGATGCTCCACGACGTCACCGACCACCCGCTGGGCGCCCAGGGCCTGGCCGTGGCCCGCGTCGACTTCGTGAACGGCGTCGACGCCAGCGGCGGCCTGGCGACCTCGGTGCGCAGCCTCGGCAAGGACAGCTCCCTGCACGCGGTCCGCGGCTACGACCTGGTGACCGGCGTCGGCTCCCCGGGGCCGTACTACGTCACCTCGCACAGCCGGCGCTGACACCCCGACGGCACCGTGACGGACGGGCCGGGGGTCGATGACCCGAGAGGTCATCGACCCCCGGCCCGCCTTCCTGTGATGATCAGTACGTCCCGGCCGGCCACCGGCCGGGAGGCGCGACCGACACCGACCGGGAGGACTGCCCCATGACCGCCTACGCGATAGCCCACCTGCGCGACGTGACCCCGCACCCGGACGTCCCCGAGTACATCGACCGCATCGGCGCCACCATGGCCCCGTACGGCGGACGCTTCCTGGTGCACAACACCGCCCACGAGGTCCGGGAGGGCGACTGGCCCGGACACGTCGTCCTCATCGGCTTCCCGGACATCGCCGCGGCCCGCGCCTGGTGGGACTCCCCGGCGTACCAGGAGATCGCCCCGCTGCGCTCCCGCCACATCACGGGCGACATCATCCTCGTCGAGGGCGTCCCTGAGGGCTACGACCCGAGCGCGACCGCCGCGACCATGCGCGCAGCGTTCCCGTCCTGACGGCATGGGGACGGAGCGGCCGGTCTTCGAGTCCACCAGATACGCGGCCCGGTGCCAGGACTGCGGTGCGGAGCTGGCGTGCCGGGGTGTCCAAGCCCTGGTGAACGGTTCGTTGCGCTGGGACACGGAGTCCACCTGCCCGACCTGCGGGTTCGCGGTGGCCGCATGCGGTGGTGAGTTGCCTGCCGCGTTGCGGGGCCAGCTCCTCCACGAGCACGGACCCGCCCGCCTGCAGGTGGACCCGTCGGCGGGGAACGCGGCGATCATGCGTGTGCTGCGGGCGGAGCTCGGCATCGGCCTGGCCGAGGTCAGGTGCGTGCTGGGCGAGGCCGTGGCGGGAACCCTCGCGGGCACGATGCCCGAGATGGAGTTCCTGGCCCGGCGGCTGCGTGCGTCGGGCATCGATGCCGTTGCCGCTCGGGCCTGAGCTTGCCGTTCAACTGGCGAGGTGCTCGGCGTCGCCACTTGCCGCGCCGCCGCACGCGGGTTTTAATGAATGCACGTTCATTTATTCATCGGGAGGTGACGGCCGTGGCGCGACCCCGCGGCGTCGAGGACGCGGTGATCCTCCGGGCGACGGCCCGGGTCATGGGCCGGGAGGGCCCGGCGGGCCTCACGCTGGCCGCGGTGGCCCGTGAGGTCGGCCTGGTGCCCGGCACCCTGGTCCAGCGTTTCGGTTCCAAGCGCGGCCTGCTGCTGGCCCTCGCCGACCGGTCCGCGCAGGAGGCGGGCGAGCTGGCCGACCGGGTGCGCCGCGACCACGACTCGGCCCTCGACGCCCTGGCGGCGCTGACCGCCGCGACGGCCGCCGAACTGGCCACGCCCGAGAGCTTCGCGAACCACCTGGCCTTCCTCTGCATGGACCTGGCCGACCCGGAGCTCTACGCCCGCGCCCTGGCCGTGCACGAGGCCCGGCGCCAGGCCGTCGGGGACCTGCTGGCACGAGCGGTGGCCGCCGGGGAACTCGCCGGCGCCACGGACGTCACCGCCCTGGCCCGCACCGTGCAGGCCGTCACCGCCGGCGCGGGCCTGACCTGGGCCCTCGAGCGCGAGGGCACCCTCGCCCAGCGGCTCCGCCAGGAGCTCGACGCCGCGCTCGCCCCCCACCGCACACCCCACGACCACCCGGAGGGACCGTGACCGAGGACATGACCGAGAGCGCCGTGAACGAGAACGGGACTGCGACTGCGGCTGCGACTGCGGCCGCGAGCGTGACCGCGCCCCGGGACGCGAGCCGCCCGCTGGCCGGCATGGTGGCCCTCGTCGCCGGCGGCACCCGCGGTGGCGGCCGCGGCATCGCCGTGGAGCTCGGCGCCGCCGGCGCGACCGTGTACGTGACCGGCCGCACCAGCACCGCCGGCCGTTCCGACCTGGACCGCCCGGAGACCATCGAGGAGACGGCGGAGCGGATCACCGCCGCCGGCGGCCTCGGCATCCCGGTGCGCACCGACCACGCCCGCCCCGACGAGGTCCGCGCCCTCGTCGACCGGATCGCCGCCGAACAGGACGGCCGGCTCGACCTCCTGGTGAACTCCGTGTGGGGCGGGGACGCCCTGACCGACTGGGAGAACCCCCTCTGGCAGCAGGACCTGGAGAAGGGCCTGCGGCTCCTCCGCCGGGCGGTGGAGACCCACGTGATCACCAGCCGGTACGCGCTGCCGCTGCTCGTCGCCCGCGGGAGCGGCCTCGTGGTGGAGGTCACCGACGGCAACACCGCCCGCTACCGCGGCTCCTTCTTCTACGACCTGGCGAAGTCCAGCGTCATCCGGCTGGCCGTCGCCCAGGCCGCCGAGTTGAAGCCGCACGGCGTCGCGGCCGTCGCGATCACCCCCGGTTTCCTGCGCTCGGAGGCGATGCTGGAGCACTTCGGCGTCACGGAGGACAACTGGCGCGACGGCGCGGCCCAGGACCCGAACTTCGCCCACTCCGAGACCCCGGCCTACCTGGGCCGGGCGGTCGCCGCCCTGGCCGCCGACCCGCAGATCATGGCCAAGACCGGCCGTGCGCTGGCCACCTGGGACCTCTACGAGGAATACGGCTTCACCGACGCCGACGGCGCCCGACCGGACTTCGCCGCCCACTGGGCCGAGGCCCTCGAAGCGGAGTACGGGCCCCTCGGCGACCCGCTCTGATCCGGCTCGTTCTGTCGTGACCGCTTTGCAGGCGCGCCCCACGTCGCACGCCCGCTGCGCGCGCTCGAACCGGAACGGGCTGCCCCGGGCACGCCCGCCCGGTACGCGGTGTCCGACCCCGAGGCTGATCGCACGGCACGGCACGGCACGGCACGGCACTGCATTGCACTGCACCGCACACGACGCGCGCGTCACGACGGGCGGCCGGACCGGACCCGCCGCACCGCCTCCCGGACCCGGCGGCCGCGCTCGTACCGGAGCCGCGAGTGCCGGTCGAGCTCCTCCAGCAGCCGTTGCGAGCGCTTGTCCACGTCGAGCTCGTCCAGCACCCGGTCCGCGTCCGCGAGCAGCGCCCCGTGCAACTGCCACTGCGCCGGCGCGCCCCGCACCTGGTCCAGCAGCAGGTCCGCCAGCAGGTCCCGGCTGCGGCGGGCCATCCGCAGCTCGGCCGTCAGCCGCCGCTCCTGCTCCTCCGCGTTCGGGCTCACCTGGGCGGTGACCAGCCGCGAGAAGCTGTGCACGGCCAGCGCCATGTGGCCGAAGAGGTCCTGCACCGCCCGGGTCACCGGGGGAGAGAACAGCGGCTCCTCCTCCGTACGGGCCTTCGCCAGGTCGGTCAGCGCCCGGGCCGACACGCGCAGCACCACGGCGCAGATCTCCAGGGTGTCCAGTCCGGTGCGCAGCACCAGCCGGAACACCAGCCCCTCCCGTACCCGCGGATTCATCCGCAGACTGTCCTCCGCCTGCCGCAGCGCCGCGTCCACGCCGGCGATGTCGTTGTCCAGGCGCCGCGCCTCGTGCAGGCGCGAGGCGGCCTCCGCGACGGTGGTCCGCCCGCTCAGCTCCTCCACCATGCCCGTCATCAACGCGGCCATCCGGGCCGCCAGGTCGTCGATCGCCCGGCTGGCCGGCTCGACCCACACGGGCGGCGCGACCAGCAGGTTGAACAGCAGGCCGACCACCGCCCCGATGACCGTCTCCAGTACCCGGTCCCAGGCCGTGGCGCCCACCTGGGTCACCCCCAGCACCAGCATCGCGCTGATCGCCACCTCCGGGACGAACTCGTCCACCCGCACCACGTGTCCGACCAGCAACGACGCCAGGATGATCAGCCCGAGGCTCCACCAGGTCAGCCCGACCAGCGCACTGAAGCCGATGGCGATCAGCACGCCCGCCACCACCGAGTTGACCCGCCGCACGCTGGTGGTGACCGTGGCGTACAGGGTCACCTGGACGACCAGCAGGGCCGTCAGCGGCGCGGTCAACGGGGCCGGCTCGTTGCTGAGCTGCAGCGCCACGACGTACGACACCACGGCGGCCCCGGTCGAGCGGACGCTCTGCACCACCACCGGATTGCGGCGGGCGCGCAGCAGCTTGCTGAGGACAGCGGGTTGTTCGGACATGCCTACGCCCCTTCCCCGCCCACCCCGTCCGATCACATACGACCCGCCGGCCTCGTTCGCCCTGTCGGCCCCCATCGCCCCACCGGCCCCGTGTGCGCCGTGCGCCCCGGTCCTGGGGGCGGTCAGCGCCGGCCCAGCACGCCCCGGACGTAGGCGGCCTGGCCGGCGTGCTGCAGGTCGTCGGAGAGCACGCTGACGAGCCGCACGCCCAGCGTCACGGGCGGGTCCCACGCGGTGTCCACCACCCGCTCGAGGTCGGCCGCGGTCAACGACCGCAGGTACCCGACCGACCGGTCGTGCACGGCGTCGTAGTACCCGAGCAGCAGCTCCGCCGACTCCACCCGCACCTGGCCGACCTGGTGCGCGGTCTGTCCGTACCCGGTGGCCCCGCGCGACACGGACAGGCCGAACCGGTCGTACCAGCCGTCGGCCGTCCACACCTGTTCCTGCCCGGCGACGTCGGCGACGTGGTCGTCCTGGATACGGGTGAGGTGCCAGAGCAGCCAGGTGATGGAGTTGGCGCCGGGGTCGACCCGGGCGTTGAGCTCCTCGGCCCCGAGACCTTCGGCGGCGCCGTGCACCACCTCCCGGATCCGGCTCCAGCCGTCCAGCAGGATGTCCGTGGCCTTCATCCGCGCCTCCTTCGCCCGGTACGGCGGCCCCGGACCACCACTGTGCCGCCTACGGGCCCGCTCCGCCCGCCGACGGCCCGGCCACCAGGCCCCGCGGAGCACGCCGGCCGCCGCACGGGCCGGTGCGGGGTGCGCCGGTCGCCACGCAGTCCGGTGCGGGCTGCGCCCGGCGGAGCGATGGTGGTGGTTGTGGACGTGGCCGCGGTGACCCAGGAGCTGTACGGGCTGCGCCCCGCCGAGTTCACCGCCGCGCGGGACGCGTACGTGGCCCGGGCCCGCCGGGAGCGGGACACCGACGCCGCCCGAGCACTCGGGCGGTTGCGCCGGCCGACCCTGGCCCTGTGGGCCGCGAACCTGCTCGCCCGGGCCCGTCCCGACCGGGCCCGGGACCTGGTGCGGCTCGGGGCCGAGCTGCGGGCCGCGCACCGCGAGCTGGACGGTGCCCGGCTGCGCGCGCTCTCCCACGAGCAGCACGCGCTGGTCGCCGAGCTCGCCGCGGAGGCCGCCGGGCTGGTGGCGGCGCACGGCGAGCGGGCCGCGCCCGGCCTGCGGGAGGACACCGGGCGGATCCTCCTCGCACTGCTGGCCGACGAGGCGGCCGGCCGGGACTGGACCGACCGCCGGCTGACGGCGGCGCCCGCTCCCCGCACGGGCTTCGAGGGTCTGGAACCCGACCCGGGCGCCCTCCCGCCGCCCGCCCCGGAGCGGACGCCGCCCACCGCAGCCCCCGAGCGGAGCCCCACCCGCCGGACCAGGGCGACGGCCGGGCGCACGTCCCGTGCGGAGTCCGCGCCGGAGCGGTCCGCCGGGACGGCGGACGCCCCTGACCGGTCCGCCCCCGACCGGTCCGTCCACGAGCGCGCGGCCCGCGAGCGAGCCGCGCGTGTCGCCGCCGCCCGCCGGGCCCGGGACGAGGCCGAGGAGGAGCTGCGCCGGGCCCGCGCCGCCCTGACGGACGCCGCCGACGCACGGCGGGCCGCCCGGGCGGAAGCGGCCGCCCTGCGCGGCGAACTCGACGCCCTCAGGACGCGCCTCGCGGTGGCCGGGGCGGCCGCCGACGCGGCGGAGAACGGGCACCGCCGGGCCGAACAGGAGCTGCGCCGGGCCGACCGGACCGCCGAGGCGGCCGCCGCCGACCTCCGCGCCGCCGAGCGCGACGCGCCGTCCGGGCCCACGCTGGAAGAATGAGTTCCCAGAGCCATCGGGCAGGGCGCGAAGGCCTCGCGGGTATCCTGGAGAACCCCGTGGTCGGCATGGCGCCGTGGATCGTGTTCGGCATCCTCTCCGGCCCAGGCCGCTTCGAGATCGCGGTGGGCATCGCCCTGGCGGTGACCGTCGTCCTGATCGTGGCGGGCCGGTGGACGCACCCGGGCAGCTCATGGAAGCTGCTGGAATTCGCCGACCTGGTCTTCTTCGGCGGGCTCGCCATCGTCGGTGCCGTCGCGGACGCCGGCACCCTCCGGTGGCTGGAGACCTACTCCGGTGAGATCTCCAGCCTCGCCCTGGCCGCCATCGCCTTCGGCTCCATGGCGGTACGCCATCCCTTCACCCTCGCCTACGCCCGCGAACAGACCGACCCGTCCGTGTGGGACAGCCCGCAGTTCCTGCGCGCCAACCAGATCATCACCGGGGCCTGGGGCCTGGCCTTCCTGGTCGGAGCCCTCGCGGGCGGTTACGGCGACCTGGTCCTGCACGATCCCGACAACCTCTGGACCGCCTGGGTCATCCCGATCATCGCGCTGATCGCGGCCGTGCGCTTCACCCTCTGGTACCCCGAGGCCCTCCGGGCCCGCGCCCTGAAGGCCGCCGGCCAGCCGGGCCCGGAACCCCCGGGCCTGAACGCCCTGCTGGCACCGCTGGCGGGCCTGCTCGTGCCGGTCGGGGCCCTCGTCCTGATCTTCGAGGACGGCCTGTGGTGGTTGGGAGTCGCCCTCATCGTGGCGGGCGTCCTGGCCACCAAGTCCCTGCGCGCGGCCACCTGACGGCGGCGTCCGCGTACGGCGGCGAGCCTCACCGGGTGTGGGACCGGTACGCCCGCATCGCCAGCGGCATGAAGACCGCGGCGATGCCCGCCGCCCATACCAGGGACCACATGATCGCCCCGCCCGGCGGGGTGCCGAGCAGCAGGGCCCGGACGCCGTCCGACAGGTGCGTGACCGGGTTGATGTTCACCCACGCCTGCAGCCACCCGGGCATGGTGTCCACCCGGACGAACGCGCTGCTCGTGAACGTGATCGGGAAGATGAAGGTGAACGCGAAGACCTGCACCTTCTCGGCGTCCCCGGCCAGCATCCCGATCAGGACGGCCGTCCACGCCATGGCGGCGGCGAACACCATCAGCAGCAGGGCCGCGCCGAGGAGGCCGGTCACGCCGCCGGTGACCCGGAAGCCCAGCAGGGTGCCCAGCCCGACCATCAGCAGCATCGCCCACAGCTGCTTGGCGAGGTCGGCGGCTATCCGCCCGAACAGCGGGGCGGAGCGGGCGATCGGCAGGCTGCGCAGCCGGTCGAACACGCCTTTCGTCAGGTCCGTGTTCAGCGCCATGGCGGTGTACATGCTCATGAACAGGGTGTTCTGGACGATGATCCCCGCGAGCGCGTACTGCAGGTAGTCCTGCGGGGAGCCCGCCATCTGCCCGCCGAAGACGTACGTGAACAGGAACACGAACATGATGGGCGTGATGCTGTAGTCCACCAGCTCCAGCGGGTTGTGCTTCACCGAGACGAGGCTGCGCCAGGCCAGCGTGGCGGTCTGGCGCAGCGCCGCCAGCACCCCCACCCGGCCACCGCGGCCCGCGGAGTACGGGAGGGCCGTGGCCGTCATGACGCCCTCCCCGCCGTCGCGTACCGGTCGTCGTCGCCGGCATCCGGTTCGCCGCCGTCCGGCTCCTCGCCCGTGGGCCGCGCGCGGTGGCCGGTCAGCGCCATGAAGACCTCGTCCAGGGACGAGCGGCGCAGCGTGAGCTCGCCGACCGCGATGCCGGCCTGGTCCAGTCGCCGCACCACGCCGGGCATGATCGCCGGATCGTTGACCGGAGCGATGATCCCGTCGCCCTCGATCGCGGCCTGCGGTCCGGCCTCCTGCGCCACCAGCGCGTGGGCCTGCGGGAGATCGGCCGGGCGGACCGGCCGCAGCTGCAGGACCTGCCCGCCCACCTGGGACTTCAACGCGTCAGGGGTGCCGTGGGCGATCACCCGCCCCTTGTCGATCACGACGATGCCGTCCGCCAATCGGTCGGCCTCGTCCAGGTACTGGGTGGTCAGCAGCGTGGTCATGCCCTCCGCGACCAGACCGCGCAGCATGTCCCACACCTCGCCGCGGCTGTGCGGGTCGAGTCCGGTGGTCGGCTCGTCCAGGAACAGGATCCGCGGCCGCCCGACCAGGCTGGCCGCCAGGTCCAGCCGGCGCCGCATGCCGCCGGAGTACGTCTTGGCGGCCCGGCCCGCCGCGTCGGACAGGTGGAACCGCTCGAGCAGCTCGCCCGAGCGGGCCCGCGCGCCGGCCCGCGACATGCCCAGCAGCCGGCCGATCATGACCAGGTTCTCGGTACCCGTCATGTTCTCGTCCACCGCCGCGTACTGCCCGGTCAGGCCGATCAGCGACCGGACCAGCCGCGCCTCCCGCACGACGTCGTGCCCGCCCACCTCGGCACGCCCCTCGTCCGGGGTCAGCAGCGTCGCGAAGATGCGGACCGCGGTCGTCTTCCCCGCGCCGTTCGGCCCGAGCAGCCCCAGCACGGTCCCGGCCGGGACCTCGAGGTCCACCCCGGCCAGCGCGCGGGTCTCCTTGAACCGCTTGGCCAGGCCCTCGGCCCGGATCGCGTACGTCATGGGATCACCCCGTTCCTCGCGGACGGCGGAAGCAGTCCCCTCCACTGTGACGCACACCACTGACAGCGGCTCGTCCCGCCCTGACCAGCGACGTCACCGGGGCACCACCCGACAAAACCGGATGGCCGTTCGGCCCCGAGCGCTTACCCTCCCGGCATGAGGATCACGACGGTACGCGCGGTCAACCGGCTCACCACCCGATGGGCGCGGGCCGCGGTCGACGGGGAGCGGGGCACGGTCCTGACGGCAGCCGGCCTCTGGCCGCTGCTCGCCCTGCTCGCCGACGGCGCGGCGGGCCCGGCCCGCGAGGAGTTGGCGGAGGCGCTCGGCCTGCCGGCGGACCGGGCGGCCGGCGCGGCCGGTGAACTCCTGGCCGGGCTGGGCCGCGTACCCGGCCTGGCGGCGGCGACCGGGGTCTGGACGAGCGCGGCCCTGCCGCTGGACCCGAGCTGGACGGCCCGGCTTCCCCGCGGGACCCGGGGCACCCTCACCGGTGACGTCGAGGCCGACCGCACGGCGCTGGACGGCTGGGCCGCGGACCGGACCGGCGGGCTCGTCGACCGCGTGCCCGTGCCGCTCGACGCGGCACCGCCCATGGTGCTGGCCACGGCCCTCGCGCTGCGACTGCGCTGGATCCGACCGTTCGTGGCCGCCGGGGACGAGCTCCACGAGGGCCCCTGGGCCGGGCGGGAGGTCGTGAAGCTCCTGCGCAGTACCTCGCTCCTGCACCGGGTACGGGTCGCCGAGGCCCCCTGCGGCCCGGTCACCCTGCTGGAGGTCGTCGGGGACGGGGGCGTCGACGTGCACCTGGCCCTGGGCGCGCCCGGCGCCGGGCCGGGAGAGGTGCTCGACGGCGCGGTCGCCGCCGTCACCCGGGCCGTCGGGTCGGTCGACGGTTTCGCGCTGCCCGAGGGGTCACCCGGCCCCGGCCTCACGGTCGGCACCCGGTTCTCGTACCGGCCCGAGCCCCGGCTCGACATCGAGACGGTGGCCTTCTCGGTCGACGCCGACCACGATCTGATGCGACGTCGCGGCCTGTTCGGCCTGGAGACGGCGTCCGACACCGGCTCCGGGCACTTCCCCGGCATCAGCGACAGCCCGCTGGCCGTCGGCTCGGCCGGCCAGGCCGCGGTCGCCCGGTTCCACGCGGAAGGCTTCGAGGCGGCCGCCGTCACCGCGATGGGCATGGCCGTCGGCGCCGCCGCGTCCCCGCCGCCGTACCGGATCCGCCGGATCGAGGTCTCCTTCGACCGCCCGTTCGGCTTCCTCGCCGTGCACCGCACCTCGCGCCTCGTCCTCGCCGCCGGCTGGGTCACCGACCCGGTGCCGTACGAGGGGACGGACGACGACCTCTGGGACGAGGACGACTTCGACGACCACTAGCGAACGCACGCCGGGCCGGCCCCGCCACCCCCGTGGCCCGGGACCGTCCCGGCCCTACTCGTCCCCGTCCCCGTCCCCGTCCCCGAGCTCGAGCTCGTACAGGTCCTGCAGCTCCAGCCCGTCGGCGCCCAGTTCGGTGTTCTCCGCGTGCTCGCGCATCCGCGGGCCGTACTCCGGGTCCTCGGCGAGCGAGGTGTACGTGTCGAAGTCCAGATCGATGACTTCCGCCAGGTCGGCGAGGTACACGTCCAGACCGGGGTACATCACGGCGACGTACGGCAGGTCGTCGATGTCGGTGACCAGCACCGGGTACTCGCCCGTGGAGTCCGGCGAGCCCAGGTAGAGGAGCCGGCGCGAGTCGCTGCCGCCGACGAGCGGCAGGCACACCGCGGGCAACAGCCTCTCGAACTCGGTGAACGAGTCGACCATGGGGCCGCCCCCGCCGTACATCCACTCCGCCGTCGCGCCCAGCCCCCGGTCCCCGAACACCGGCGCGTGCGGGTCCTCGTACCAGCCGACGGACGAGAACCAGGAGCTGTCGAACGCCAACCACCGCCGCAGGCTCGGCGGCAGCGGCCGCCCGCCGGGCAGCCTGAGCCGGTCTATCACCTCGGGCGCGAGCGGTACCGGTTCGGTGACGTCGGGCGCGTCCAGCGTGGGCCAGCCCTGCTCCTTGACCCGCTCGATCACCCGGTCGACCAACGCCGCGCCGTGCATGTTCTCGTTCATGCGGCGCACTGTGCCAGACGCCACCGACAACACCCCCACGGGGTTGCCCTCGTCGTGACGGCGCCGGCCACCGCCTGCCTGTGGACGGAGCCGGACCGCTGGCGCGGCCTCCTGCGCGGGACCCCCGCCCCGGGCCGCGGCCGACCCTTCCGCCACGGGGTGTTGTCGGTGCCGGATGGCAGGCTGGCCCCATGGACGAGCGGATCATGCGCGGACGGGTGTACGGGGCGGACCACGACGACCCGGAAGCCGGCCTGCGCCCAGGACGCGCCTACGTGGAGCTGGTCGGCGGCCCGCTCGACGGCCTCCTCCTCGACGTCACGGGATGGACCGACGCCGACCGGGCCGAGGGCGCCCTCCTGGCCACCGAGATAGGCCGCTTCGGACCCGGCGGCCGCTCCGCGTACGGCCCGCGGGCGGGGGTGCCGGGCCGGTTCGACTGGCGGGGCGACCTCAGGTAGGGGCGGCGCCCCGTCGACCGGCCCGGGGGACCGGTCGGCGGGGCGCCGACGGCCGGCGGCCGGCTACGGCGCCGGCGTCGCCGGGCAGGTCGCGTCCGCGGCCGGGAGCCGACCGGTCAGCAGGTAGCGGCTGCCGTGGCGGTCCATGCAGTCGTTCCCGGCGAACAGGAACTGGCCGTGGTTGCCCCCGCCCGCGACGACCAGCCGGGACGCGCCCAGCGCCCGGTGCATGCGGCGCGCCCCCGCGACCGGGGTCGCCGGGTCGTCCTTCGCCTGGAGCAGCAGGACCGGCGGCACCTTCACCGAGCCGATCTTCACGGGCCGGGCCGTCGGGGCCTTCCAGTAGGCGCACGGCGCGCTGTACCAGGTGTTCAGCCAGGCGAACAGCGGCGCCTTGCGCGCCGAGGCCGCGGTGTCCCGGTGCCAGGTCGCCCAGTCGCGCGGCCACGCGTCGTCCACGCAGTTGTACGCGAGCTGCGCCGCGGCCACCCCGCCGAGGGCCAACTGGTCGGTGGCGCCGAGCAGGCCGTCCGCCGTGCCGCGCCGGTAGTCGGAGACGGCCTGCGCCACGTCGCCCCAGGTGAGGTCCGTGTACATGGCGGACGCGAGCAGGTCGTCGAGCTCGGCGGAGCCCGCCCGGCCCCCGGCCGGCCGGGCGGCAAACGTGCCTCGGACGGCGTCCCAGGCGGCCGACACCTTCGCCGGAGTGGCACCCAGGTGGTACGTGCCGTCCTTCGCCGCGACCCAGGCGAAGAACTGCCCGGCCCGGTGCTGCAGGGCCGGGTTCTGGTCGAACTGCGAGGCGTACGTGGTGACGGTCGGGTCGACCACGCTGTCCAGGATCATGCGGCCGGTGCGCGAGGGGAAGAGCGTGGCGTAGGTGGCGCCGAGCTTCGTCCCGTACGAGTACCCGAGGTAGTCCAGCTTGTCGCGGTGCAGCGCGGCCCGGATCCGGTCCATGTCGCGGGCCGCGTTCTCGGTGGTCATGTACGGCAGCAGGTCCCCGGAGGTGGCCCGGCACTGCTCGGCGACCTTCCGCGCCACGGTGCGCCGCGCCCGCTCCTGCGCCGCGTCCGCGGGCGCGTACGGCGGCGCCGGGTGCTTGATCAGCTTCCGGGTGTCCCCGCACGAGACGGGGGTGCTGGCGCCCACCCCGCGCGGGTCGAAGCTGACGACGTTGTAGGTGGAGCCCAGGTTCGCCGGCAGCGAGCCCCACACCAGCTTCTCGGTGCCGATGCCGGGCTCGCCCGGCCCGCCGGGGTTCACCACGAGGGTGCGCGGGGCGTTTCCGGTGCCGGCGATCGAGAGGGTCAGCGTGATCTGCCGGCCGTTGGGCCGGGCGTAGTCCAGGGGCACCGCGAGCGTGGAGCAGTACGTGCCCCGCGGCGCCTCGGACCCCGCCGGACAGGCGGTCCAGCGAAGGGCCCCGGGGCCGACGGCCGCAGCGGACACGCTGCCGGTCCGCGTGGCAGCGGCCGGCACGCCGGCGGCCGGGGCCGCGCCGGCCGCCTGCGGTCCGGCCAGCGCGACCAGGCCGAGCGCGGTCGCGACGGCCGCACCGCGTCGGACGAGGGGAGGGGTGAGGATGGGCACGTGCTCCTGCTTTCGGCGGATTCACCACGGACGGAAGACAAGAGGGGACGGAGCGTCAAAAGGTTGTCCCGGCCCCGGGGTTGTCGCCCCGCGCGGCGCACGGGTGATCGACGCCGCCCTCCGCGGCGCACACCGCCAACGAGGACGACCGCCACCTGGCCGACGCCGTCGATCACATCAGCCGTTCCCTCACCGCGGCGGGCGACTACGGCAGCGCACTCCGGCTGCGCCAGGTCGCGCACGAGATCACTGCCCGCTCATTGGGCCCTGACCATTCCGAAACCCTGAACAGCCGCAACGACCTTGCCACCGCGCTCGACCTCTTCGGCCGGCACCGGGAAGCGGCCGACCTCCACCAGCAGGTCCTCACCGCCCGTGGACGCATCCTCGACCCCGACCACCCCGACACGCTGCTCAGCCGCAGCAACCTCGCCAACGCGCTGGACCACCTCGGTCGCCACCAGGAGGCGGCAGACCATCACCGGCACATCCTGGCCACCCGCGAACGAGCCCTGGCCGAGGGCGGGGCCGCCGGCGGTCCCGGCGGGCGTCAGTCCTGCCAGTAGAAGAGCAGCGACCGGACGTCCAGCGGTCGGCGGTGTCCGAAGGAGTAGACGCACAGGCCGTCGACCCGGACGTTCCCGGCGGCCGTGTCGATCCACCGGAACCCGGCCGCTTCCAGGGCACCGCGGACCGCCGGATCCTCGTCGTGGTCCGCGGCGAACGGCCCCAGGTCGCTGACGTGCACCTCGGGGTACTCGGGAGCGCCGTCGTCCGCGCCCACCGGGTCGCCGTACGCGATCACGTGGTACGTGCCGCCGCCCTGCCGGTGCGCGTCGCCGCACGAGACGGGCGACCGCGGCCGCAGTCCCGCCGCCGCGAGCGCCGCCGTGGCCCGGCGCAACTGCCCGGCCACGTCCACCGGGACCGGCGGTCCGGCGCACAGCGCCTCGATCCGCCACCGCGGATCGCTCGGCGCCTCGCACTCGCCCGCGTACGCGTGCACCAGGGCCGTCCGCACCTCCTCGGCCAGCCCGGGCACCTCGACCCGCGGCCGGCCGAGCGCCTCGTGGACGGCGCGCGTCCCGGCGGAGTCGCCGGTCAGACGGTGCAGTGCGTAGGCGGCCCACAGCCGTGCGGACGGGGTGGGAGCCAGCATCAGGTACGCGCGCAGCCGCGGCACGTCCTGCTCGGGGTCGGTGAGGAGCGACTGCGCGAGGTGCGCCACCGCCGGCTCCGGATCCGCGAGCGCGCCGGTCACGTCCCCGCCCTCGCGGCGGAGCATCCGGACGGCGTACGCGCGGTCCTCCGGTCGCTCCTCGGAGAGTCGGGCCCGCACGGCCCCCGCGCCGTGGCGGGCGGCCAGCGCAGCGAGCCCGGCCTCGCCGACCTCCCGGCGCCGGGGCCACGGGCTGAAGGCGCACGTCGCCAGGTCGCCCGCGGCCTCCAGGTCCCCTTGACCCGCCCGCGCTTCGAGCACCGCCTCGGGCAGGCCGTACGAGCTCTCCGACCGGCGCTCCGGCCCGCGCAGCCAGGGCAGCAGCTCCGGGCGGGAGCCGAGCAGCCGGAGCAGGGCGATGCGTACGGACCCCACGTCCCGGCCGTCCCGGACGCGGCCGAGGAGCTCCGGCACCAGGTCCTCCGGTACGCGCCCGGCGAGCGCCGTGGCGCACGCGATGCGCCGCCACCACGGCTGCGCCGGGTCGGCCGCGCACCGGACGACGGCCTCCGCGTCGTGCGCGCGCAGGGCGGGGGCGTCGATCCGGTCGACGGCGGGGGAGAGGTCCTCGACGGTCCTGGGCATCCGAGGATGCTATGCGCCGCCCGGCCCGCGACCGAACGGGTTTCCCGGTGGGCCACGGGAGCGGACTCCGGGAACGGACGTCGGGGCCCGCGGCGGCGGCCGGGCCCCCCCCGGGGGGGGCCCCCCCCCCCCCCCGGGGGGGGCGGGGGGCCCCGGGGGGGGGCCCGCGGGCCCGGGCGGGGGGCCCGGGGGGGGGCGCGGCCCCCGACGCGGTGGAGCGACCCGCCGCTCAGCGGGGCGGGCAGAGCTTCACGGGGGCGAGGTTCTGCACGTAACGGGCGGAGACCCAGCGGCTCGTCGAGCCTGCCAGGCGGTACCAGAGGTCGTTGCCGTCGACCTCGTCGCCGTAGTTCTTGCACACGAGCTCGATCCGGCTCCCCGACCGCACGCTGCCCACGACCGGCGCGCGGACGAACGGCTTGCTGCGGACGTTGAGCTCGACGCGGGCCAGCACCCGGCCGACCGGGTACCCCTGCCCGGACGTACCGTCGGAGTCCTCGTCGTCGGCCGGCCGTTCGGCCCACGGCCCGTCGCCCGCGACGTGGCCCTTCGGCGCCGGGTCGGCGCGCGGTCCGTCGTCGGCCACGGCGGCCGCGCCCCAGCCGGCGAGACCGAGCACGAGGCTCGCGGACGCCAGGACGACGACGGTCCTGCTGGGCTTCGACATGGCCAACTCCTCTGCGAAGACGGTGAAGACATCGTTCCGGCCGCGCCCTCCGCCCCGGAAGGCGGCCGGGCGCCAGGTACGACTATCTCCAGGTCACCGCCGGTCGCTCCGACGGCACGGCGCCGGTTAACCCGATCTGTCCAACGGACGCGGCAGGGCCGGGTGAATCGGGGCGGGTCGCCACGAGACGATCCGGTCGATCTTCGGCGGGGTGGAACCCGGAGAGCGGCGGGACGGGCCGGTGGAGGGTCGCGCAGGGCCGTCGTCCGCCGGCGCCCGGCATGACACGCCCCCCAATGGCCCATCGATCCGTCCGGCGGGCCGGGCGGCCTAGCGTGGTCGACATGAAGAGCCGTCACATCCTGTCCCTGGCATGCACCGCAGCCGCCTGCGGCTCGCTCCTCGGCGCGGCCCCACCGAGCTCCGGCCCCCTGGTCCACGTCGTCCGGCCCGGCGAGTCGATCCAGCGCGCGGTCGACGCCGCCCGCCCCGGGGACACCGTCCTGCTGATCGGTGGCACCTACCGCGAGAGCGTCCGGGTGACCACGTCGGGGCTGACGCTGCGCGGCCTGGGCCCCCGTACCGTGCTCGAACCGGCGGTCCCGCCGGCCGCCACCCCGCCCGCCAAGCCGGCCGCCGCACCGCCCGCGGGCACGGCCGCCGCGCGGGCGGCCGACAGCTGCGCGCTCGCCGGGAACGGCATCTGCGTCGAGGGAGCCGACGGGCGTCCCGTGTCCGGCACCACGATCACCGGCCTGGTCCTCTCCGGCTTCGCCAAGAACGGCCTGTGGGCCTCCGGGACGGACCGGCTGACCGTGCGCGGGGTGACCGCCGAGAACAACGGGCAGTGGGGCATCGCCCAGGAGCACTCCACCCGGGGCGTCTTCGTGGGCAACGTCGCCACCGGCAACGGCGACGCGGGGCTCTTCCTCGCCAACACCGTCAAGACCGAGGGCGGCGCCACGGACACCGGCGGCGCGCTGGTCGCCCGCAACCGGCTGGTGGGCAACCGGATCGGCGTGACGGTCCGGCGGCTGCGCAACCTCACGGTCGAGCGCAACGACATCACCGGCAACTGCGCCGGGGTCTTCGTCGTCGGCGACGAGACGCCCCCGCGGGCCGGCGACCTGACCGTACGCGCCAACCGCGTCGTGGCGAACAACAAGTACTGCCCGAAGACCGCCCGGCTGCCGTTCCTCCAGGGCGTCGGCGTGGTCCTGACCGGGGCCGAGGACACCCAGGTCACCGGGAACCTGATCACGGACAACGTCGGCACCTCCCCGCTGTCCGGCGGCGTCGTGCTCCTGAAGAGCTTCGTCGGCGTCACCAACGAGCGGAACCGGATCACCGGCAACACGCTGCGCAGCAACGCCCCGGCCGACCTCGTCGACACCGACGCCGGCCGCGACAACGTCTTCCGGGACAACGCGTGCGCGGCGTCCCGGCCCACGGGCCTGTGCTGACCCCTCCGGCCCCGCACCCGGACCCGTGCACGGCCCCGCACCCTCCGGCCCCGCACCAGACCCCCCCACGACCCAGCACGACGAAAGGCCGCACATGACGACGACCGCGCGCACCACCGAGCCGGCCGCGGGCGCGGCACCCCCGCCGTCCATGCGGCTGCGGGAGCTCGTGTTCGGGGCGGCCTGCGCCGCCGCCCTCCGCTCGGCGGTCCGGCTCGGTGTCGCCGACGCCCTCGGCGACACCCCCATGCCCGCCGAGGACCTCGCCGCCGCGGTGAAGACCGAACCCAAGCCGCTGCGCCGCCTGCTGCGGGCCCTGACCTGCTACGGCGTCTTCACCGAGCACGCCGACGGGGCGTTCGGCCACACCGACATGTCCCGGCTGCTGCGCGAGGACGACCCGCACAGCCTGCGCGCCATCGCCCTGTGGTGCACGGAGCCCTGGACCTGGGACGCCTGGCCGCGCCTCGACGAGGCGGTGCGCACCGGCCGCAACGTCGTCGAGGACCTGTACGGCAAGGAGTTCTTCAGCTACCTGAACGAGGACGCGCCGGAGTCGGCCGACGTGTTCAACCGCGCCATGACGACGTCGAGCCGGCAGTCCGCCCACGACGTCGCCGAGTTCCTCGACCTGTCCGACTGCTCGTCGGTCGCCGACATCGGCGGCGGCCAGGGCTTCGTGGTGGCGAGCCTGCTGGAGAAGTACCCGTCCATGCACGGCACCCTGCTCGATCTCCCGAGGGTGGTCGAGAACGCCGATCCGCGTCTGCGCCCCGGCGGCGCGCTGGCGGAGCGGGTGCGCATCGTGCCCGGGGACTGCCGCGTGGCCGTCCCGGTCCGGGCGGACGTGTACGTCATCAAGAACATCCTGGAGTGGGACGAGGACAGCACCGCCCGCACCCTGCGCAACGTCATCGAGGCGGGCGGGCCCAGCGCGCGCGTCGTGGTCATCGAGAACCTGGTCGACGACACGCCGTCGATGCGGTTCAGCACGGCCATGGACCTGCTGCTGCTCCTCAACGTCGGCGGCGCCAAGCACACCACCCGCAGCATGGTCTCCCTGCTCACCTCCGCCGGTCTGGCCGTGGGGGACGTCCGTCCCGTGAACCCGTACCTCCACGCGTTCGACTGCACCGTGACGCCGTGACCCCTGCCGGCCGGCCGCTCGTACGACCGGTGACCGGACGCGGGGGGGCCGGGGCCCCCCCGGGGGCGCGCCGCGCCGGGGCGGACGACCCACCACGGGCCCGCCCCCGCCCCCGCCCGGGTCGGC
>NZ_JBIVNX010000014.1:112105-140170 GCF_044753805.1 Streptomyces sp. NPDC093225 | reverse complement strand
ACCCGCTGTCCGTCAGCCGGGGGGGCGGGGGCGCGCGGGGGGCGCCGGGGGGGGGGGGCGGGGGGGGGGCGGCGGGGGGGGCGCGGCGGGCGGGGGGGGGCCCCGCCCCCCGCCGGTCGGAGGCCAAGCCCACCCGTCACACGTCCGGCGACCGCCGGTCGGTGATGAGCCGCATCCGTGCGGTGTCGAGGAAGCGGGCCAGGTCGGCCGGACGGAGCCGTGCGGGGTCGACGGGGCCGGCCGGGTCGGCGTCGAACAGCGTCGTCAGCTCCGCCGCCCGCACCGGGTCGGGCAGGCCCAGGCACACGACCGGGTCCGCCGCCTCGAGTTCGCCGCGCACGTCGATCATGCGCACCACGGTCTCGTCGCGCTGGAAGATCGTGCTGCGCAGCACCGGGCTGCCGGGGTCCTCCGCGGCCGCCACGTCCTGCCAGGCCAGCAGCTCCGCCAGGCGCATGCCCTGCTCGGGCCGGGCCGGGTAGTGCAGGGCGTACCGGTGCACCGGGGCGCCAGCGCCCTCCGCACCGGAGGTCTGCCCGGCCGCCACGTGGTGCAGGGCGGGCAGGGCCGCCCGGGTGAAGAACACCCGTGCGCTCCCGGGGTCGTCGAGGTCCCGGTCCTGCTCCAGGTACGGGTTGATGGCCTCCTCGACGGCCCGCACCTCCGGCTGCCGGGCCACGTACCGCAGTGCCGCCATCAGGTCGCCCTTGACCTCGACGGCCCGTACGACCCGGTTGCCGTGCATGAACAGCGAGGTGCGGCACAGGCGCGTGGAGTCGTCGACCCGCGGCTCGGGGGAGGCGTAGTCGGCGAGGATCCGTGCGACGGCCTCCTCGCTGCCGGGCCTGACCGTGAACGTCAGGGCGTGCCGGACCACCCCGTCCCCGATGCGCGGGAACGTCTGCAGCCGGCGGGCCTCCGCCGGAACACCCGCGGCCGGGCCGCCGGTCTCCCGGACCACGTGGAAGCGCAACGACCTCGTGTCGCGGACGCAGCCGTGCAGCGGCTGCACCATGCGCACGTGCTGCTCGCTGTTGATCCAGGAGAGGAACGGCGGCGCGCTCTCCCACTCGCTCGTGATGAGCCATTGGGACGGGTTCTCGATCGACTGGCACAGCTGGTCGCTGATGTGCCCGGGTACGGACGCGACATGGGTCGAGAGCTGCTCGTACGCCTCCAGGAACTGCTGCTGCGCGCCGTCGTACACGTGCACCATCAGGACGACGCGGAGCCTGGAGCCGTCGAACACGGACTGGGAGACACGCTGCGACATGCGCCGCCGCAGCGATTCTGGATCACGTTCGGACGTTGTGGTCATCCTGCGCACATCTCCTTGCCGCGGGGGGCGCCATGGGTCGGCCCGGCCACGATCGAGTGCCGGCTGCTTCGGGATCGACCCGGGTCGGAGCGCTTCACGCCGGCCGGGCCCGGGACGAAGAGGCTCTCTGCCCAGGAGCAAGAGGGAGCAGCGAGCCCTACTCGTGAGCGTGCCCGAGGACGGCGCATCGCGCATGCCCAGGCGGTCCGACCGCGTACGCCGGGTGGCCCCCGCCCCGCACCCCCGCCCCCCGTACTCCCGCCCCCGCACCGGGTGGTCGCCGGGGCGCCGGCACGGTGGCGGGGTCTCAGTCGGTGCCCTCCGTCCGGGGGAAGCGGGCGAGCGGCGCCTCGCCCTGGAAGAACGTCTTGGCGCGGATCGCGGCCCGCTCGTCGGCCGCCGTCTGGCCGGGCCGGGAGCCGTTGCCCAGGAGGACCCCGCCGAACCGCATCCGCAGGTACGCCGCGGTGTGGTGGAGCGTCATGACCAGGCCGTCGGCCCGGTCCTCGTCCCGGTCCGCCATGACCGTCACCCCCCACAGGGTCCGGCCCGCCATCCGCTGCTTGAAGTCCGCCCCGGGCACCGACAGCCAGCCCGACCAGTAGTCGAGGTAGCGCTTGGCCTGTGCGGACAGGGAGTACCAGTACAGGGGCGAGACGACGACCACGTCGGTGGCCGCCAGGGTGGCCCGCCGCAGCTCCTCCTCGGCCGCGCCGGCGCGCCAGTCGCCCGTGTCGTGGCGACCGTCGCGGAAGTCGGGCAGCGGGTCCGCGGACAGGTCGATCCAGCGCTGCGGGACGCCGGCGGGCAGCTGGCTCGCGGCGTCCCGGGCCAGTGCCTCGGAGTTGCCGTCGGGCCGGGAGCTGGCCAGGACGAAGAGGAACGAGCGCTCCGCAGTACGGTTCGCATCCATGGTCGGGTGTGCTCCGCTCTCGCAGGCCCGGGCGGGGTCGCGGGCGGCGAGGAAGCGGGACCGCCGCGACCGACCGGGTGTCGGTGATCGTGATCTGTTCCCGCCAACCGCCCCCGGGGCAGGGCGTATTCCCGCCGTGAAGCGGGACCCCGGTGACGGACCGGGTGCGCGTTCGTGCGCGATGCGGCGGGGTTTCGAGCATGTATTGACATGTCCGCGTCGGCTGCGCTGCACTGGTGCCCGTTCGCCGCCCACCCCCTGTCGTCCCGACCCGTCTGGGGAACCCATGCGACCGATCGGACTCCTCGTCGCCGCGGTCTGCACCGCCGCGACCCTCGCCCTGCCCGCCCCGTCCGTACGCGCGAGCCCCGCCCCGGCCCCCGCCCCCGCTCCCGCGGCACGGACCGCCGCCGCCGCGCCCCAGACCGTCCCCGCGCTGCGGCAATGGACGTCCGGCAGCGGCAGCTACGCCTTCGGGACGGACTCCCGCATCGTCGTCGACCCGGCGTACGCCGACCGGCTCGCCGCGGACGCCGCCACCTTCGCCGAGGACCTCGGGGCCCTGGCGGGCCGTACCGTCCCCGTCGTCAACGGCACCCCGGCCGCCGGCGACATCGCGCTCACCCTCGGCGACGGGTCCCTGCCCGCGGAGGGCTACCGGATGACCGTCGGACCCAGCCTCACCGTCCGGGCCGGCACGGCCGCCGGCGCGTTCCTCGGCACCCGGAGCGTCCTGCAGTTGCTGCACCAGGCGCCGACCGTCCCCGCCGGCACGGCCGTGGACTGGCCCGACAAGCCCGAGCGCGGCCTGATGGTCGACCAGGGCCGGAAGTTCTTCACCGTCGGCTGGCTCAGGGCGCACATCAAGGAACTGGCCTACCTCAAGCTCAACTACTTCCACTTCCACCTGTCGGACACCTTCGGCTTCCGGCTGGAGAGCGCCACCCACCCCGAGGTGGTCTCCGCCGACCACTACACCAAGCGGGACATCGCCGACCTGGTCGCCCTGGCGGCCCGCTACCACGTCACGATCGTCCCGGAGATCGACACCCCGGGGCACATGAACGCGGTCCTGGCCGCGCACCCCGAACTCCGGCTGAAGAACCGGTCCGGCACCGCCAGCGCCGAGTTCATCGACCTGTCCCTGCCCGGTTCCTACGCCCTGATCGAGGACCTCGTCACCGAGTACCTGCCGCTCTTCCCCGCCCCCTACTGGCACATCGGGGCGGACGAATACGTCACGGACTACAGCCAGTACCCGCAGCTGCTCGCCTACGCCCGCGCCCACTACGGCGCCGCCGCCACCGCCAAGGACACCTACTACGGCTTCGTCAACTGGGCGGACTCCGTGGTCAGGGCGGCCGGCAGGACCACCCGGATGTGGAACGACGGGATCAAGGCGGGAGACGGCACCGTCCGCCCGGACCCCGGCATCCTCGTCGAGTACTGGTACGACTACGGACTCACCCCGCAGCAGCTCGCCGATGCCGGCCACACGGTCGCCAACGAGTCCTGGACGCCCACCTACTACGTGCTGGGCGGCGCCAAGCCCGACACCCGCTGGATGTACGAGAACTGGACCCCCGACCTCTTCCAGGGCGGCAACGGGCTCACCGACCCCACCCGCAACCGCGGTTCGCTGCTGCACGTGTGGTGCGACAACCCGAACGCCGAGACCGAGGACCAGATCGCGGCCGGCATCATGTACGCGCTGCGCGGCCTCGCCCAGCAGACCTGGGGATCCCCCAAGCCCGTCGCCACCTACGCGGCCTTCACCCCGATCGTCGTGGCCGTGGGCCACAACCCGGCCTGGCCGGCCGGCGACCGGAGCGGTGACCTGGCCCGGAACCGCCCGACCACCGCGTCCAGCACCGAGACCGCCGCCTTCCCCGCCCCCGCGGCCACCGACGGCGACCCGGCCACCCGCTGGTCCAGCGCCTACGCCGACCCGCAGTGGCTCCAGGTCGACCTCGGCGCCACCCGGGCGGTCGGCAGGGTGGTGCTGCGCTGGGAGGCCGCGTACGCGAAGGAGTACCGGATCCAGCTCTCCGACGACGCGGGCACCTGGCGCACGGTCCGCACCGTCACCGCCGGGACGGGTGGCACCGAGACCCTGACCGGACTGACCGGATCGGGCCGCTACGTCCGGTTGTACGCCACCCGGCGCGCCACGTCGTACGGCTACTCCCTCTACGCCCTCGAGGTCTACGACGACCGTCCGACGGGTCCGCACACCCTCACCGCGGGCGGCAGGGCGCTGGACGACCCCGGCAGCTCGCGCACCGCCGGAACGCAGCTGATCACCTGGTCCCCGCACGGCGGCGCCAACCAGCAGTGGCAGCTCACCGCCGACGCCGACGGCGCCTACACGCTGACCAACGGCGCCTCGGGCCTGTGCGCCGACGTCTCGGGCGGCTCCACCGCGCCCGGGGCCGCGGTCGTCCAGTGGACCTGCACCGGCGGCGACAACCAGCGCTGGCTGCTCACCCCGCTCGGCGGCGGCGGGTACGCCGTCGCGTCCAGGAAGAGCGGACTGCTGCTGACCACCGCCTCCCTTCAGGACGGCGCCCTGCTCACCCAGCAGCCCGACTCCGGCTCCGCCCTCCAGCACTGGCAGCTCGGCTGAGCCGCGCCGGGCGCGGGCGGCCGGCGAACCCCGTCCCGGTGCGTCGCCGCCCCTCGCCGGCCCGTGGCGGGGGATGACGCGGAGTCCGGCCATCCGTTTCGTGTCCGAAAGCCGCTCGTCGCGGCCGGGACCGGGGGGTCCGGGCGCGCGGTGGCGGGGGCGGGAGTGCGGGGCGGGCGGGGGCGCGTGCCGTTCGAGGTGCGGTGACCGTCCCGCCCGCCCCGCTCGCCGCGCTCGCCGCGGGGCGGCCGCTTTCGGCCCGCCCGGCCGAGTCGGTGCGCGCGGGAATGGCCGGAGCGGGCGCTGGGCCGGGCCGGGCGGTGACTCCTACGATTCGGCTGTCCGGACGCCACCCCCCTTTTGCTGGATTGTCATGGACATGCCTCTCACGCGTGCGGCTTCCGCCGGCTCCGCACCCCCCACCCCCGCGCACCACCGGAAGCGGCCGCGTGCCGCCCGGTTCCCGAAGCAGCGATAGGAGAACCATGGCCGGAGGACTCCTGATGAGCAGCGCGATCGGCGTGCTGCTCGCAACGGCACTGCCCGCCCACCCCAGCCCGTCGGCGTTCACGGACCCGCCGACGGACCGCATCGTCATCGACATCGCGACCGTCAACGGATCCGGCTGCCCGAAGGACACCGCGGCCGTCGCCGTGTCCGAGGACAACACCGCGTTCACGGTGACGTACAGCGAGTACCTCGCGCAGGTCGGCGGCGGCGCCCCCGCCACGGCGGCGCGCCGCAACTGCCAGCTCAACCTCGTGGTGCACGTGCCCCACGGGTTCACCTACGCCATCGCCAGCGCCGACTACCGCGGCTACGCCTCCCTCGCGGCCGGCGCGAGCGCCACGGCGAAGGCCTCGTACTACTTCCAGGGCTCGCCGCAGACGGCCTCGCGGGAGCACCCGTTCAACGGGGCGTACGAGGACAACTGGCAGGCCACCGACACGACCGACTGGGCCCAGTTGGTCTGGGCGCCCTGCGGGGTGCAGCGCAACTTCAACATCAACACCGAGCTCCGCGTCCGCGCGGGCACGTCCTCGCCGCGCGCCACCAGCTACATGACCATGGACTCCACGGACGGCGACATCAGCACCGTCTACCACCTGGCCTGGCGGGAGTGTCCGCCGGCGTGACCCCCTCGGGCGGGGACCCCGCGTCCCCGCCCACCCGACCCGGTGACCGGTGTCCGGTGAACCGTGCGACCTCCTACGGGGCCACGCCTCCGTGCGGAAACCCGTTTGGCCGGCGCATCGTGAGGCTGGTTGAATCCGCCGTCACCGGCGCTCGCCCAGGCCGGTCGCGCGGCCCTCGGCGTCCCAGCGGACCTCGAGGACGCGTACGACGGCGGCGCGGTCCAGGGGGCCGAACACGTGCGGGAACAAGGTGTCCCCGGGCACGCCGGGCGGCGGTGCGGGTACCGCCGCCTCGGCCTCGACGCGGCTGGTGAGCCGGGCCTCGTCGATGACGAGGGCCACCAGCGGCCGGGGCGCCTCGCGGTAGAAGGCGTTCACGACGGCCAGCGTGGTCGGCTCGTCCGGGGAGCAGTGCACGAAACCCTCCTCCTCCAACGAGGCGGGGGCGTACGGGCTGTCAGGGTCGGCGCTCCAGTCGGCGAGCGGCACCGCGTGGTAGATCATGTCCCACACCGTAGCGGGCCGGGCGGACCTCCCGCCCGGTCGCCGGCGCACGGTCGAGGCCACGCGCCCGCCGCCCGCCACGAGGCGGCCGGAGTCCCGCCGTCTAGGGTGGCCTCATGATCCACTCCGCCGACCCGCACGCGCCGGAACCACTCGCTCCCGACCCGGAGGCCGCCCGCTGGCACGCCGCGGCCCTGCGGCTGCTCGACGACCCCTACGTGTTCGCGGCCGCGGGCCCCCGCCGGCACGCCGACTGGGCCCACGACGTGCTCGCCGTCATGCACCGGACGGTCGCCGACCCGCGCGACTGGCCGGGACTGGACTGGGACCGCGACAACACCGTCCGCGAGGTGCTGCCCGCATACCCGTTCCGCCCGCCGGCCGCGGCGGAGTTCCCCGACCGCCTCCACCGGCTGGAGGCCGGGGCGGCCGTCAACGCCCTGGCCGTGATGGCCGAGGAGTGGTCGTCGGGCCCCCTGGTCCGCTTCCGCCCGGACCGCGAGGCACTCCTGGCCGACGCCCGGACCCTGCTGGCCAGGTTCGGCCCCGACGCGAGTCACTGGACCAACGCCCTCGCCGCCGCCTCCGACCCGGCGGTCGACCTCGTCGCGACCGGGCTCAAGGGAACCCGGGTCCACGACTTCCACACCTGGGAGTACGTCAACGGCCTCGACGTTCTGGAAGACCTGGGCCTCATCGCCGTGTCCGACAACGAGGTCGGCGTCTTCTGGTCCTTCGGCGCCTACTGACGGGCGACCGGTCGGCCCGGTCGGTCCCCCCCGCACGACTGGCTCCGGTCGGTCGCGCCGTGCGGTCCCCCCTCGCGCTGCGCCGCTCCCCACCGGTTGGCCACGCCCGGCGGCCGCGGCGTCGTCGCGCGCCGGAACCTCAGGCCTCGACGACGGCCAGCCAGATCTGGAACTCGCGGTCGCCGTCCCCCACCTGGCAGTACTCCTCCAGGACCAGGTGCCGGTCCGCCACCGCCCACACCAGGGACAGGTTGCCGTCGCCGCTGCGCAGGCAGTGCCGTACGTCCGTCAGCGGGGCGCCGTAGCGGGCACGCAGCCGCTCCGCCACGTCGGCGTGGATCCGGCCGAAGGCGTCCTGCGCGTTGTCCTCCAGGAAGGGGTACTCGGCGAGCGACTCGGCCGCCAGCCAGGTGCTCGCGAGCGTGTGCATCGCGCCGCTCGCGGTCCTCTCCAGGTCGTACTCGTCGAGTTCGTCCAGGTCGTACGGGTCGTCCCGGTGGCCGAAGATCAGCGAGCAGGGGTAGAACCGCCGGGCCGGCCGGTCCAGCAACTCCCGCACCACCGGCCCCGGATCGCCCTCGCACGCCGCGACGTGGTCGACGTACGCCTCATGCCGGCCGGACAGGAAGGGCGGTTCGGACGCGAAGGTGCCGGGCCCGGCCGTGCCGCGCCAGACGGTCCCGCCCGCCGCGTCCCGCAGGACGACCGCGCTGCCGTCGGCAGCGTCCACCGCCACCCGGCACACGTCCTTGCCGTCGCGGCCGACGTACGCCGACTCCCCGTCGACCGTGAGGAACGGGGCCGTACCGTGCCCGCCGTCGAACCCGAGGACCCAGCCGTCGTCGTCGGTGCGGGGTTCGAGGTGCGGGCTGGGGACGAACGTGCCGTCCGTGCGCAGCACGCCCCACTCGGCCCGGTCCGCCGCCCGGGCCACGGCCGCACCGCCCCCGTCGAAGCGGTCGGCCCACGCGTAGTCGGCCGCGATCGCCCACGCCCCGGTGGCGTCCCGGAAGCCGCGGGCGAAGCCGTCGCCGACCTTGACCAGGCCGCAGTGCAGCGCGTCGTCCATCTCGCCGTCGCGGGTGAGGACTCGCTCGCCGCGGGCGTCCACGAACGCGACGAACGTCTCGCCGGGTTCGCCGCCGACGGCGTACGCGAGCCCGTTCTCGTCGAAGGCGTTCAGCAGCCGGAAGCACGGCTCGACGACCCACGCGCCCGCCCCGTCGACCAGACCCCACGACTCACCGACCCGTACCGGCGCCGTGCCCCCGGTGTTGAAGGGGCGCGCCCCGTCGAACCGGGGCGGCACGGCGAACCGGCCGTCCCGGTCGACGTATCCGCAGCGCCCGTCCGGCACCCGTACGGCACCCAGCCCGTTCGGCCCGAACCGGCCCGCGTCCCGGTAACCGCCGCCGATCACCACGTCGCCCGCCGGGTCGGCGTACCCGGCGCCGGCCTCCGTCCGGACCACGGCCAGTCCGTGGTGGAACGACCCGGCGCCGGTGAACCGGGCCGGGACCACACGGGTCCCGGTGGTGTCGACGTACCCCCACAGCCCGTGGGACCGGAAGCGGGAGAGCCCGGCGCCGTCGAACTCCGTGGTGTGCTCGAACGCCGGCTCGACGACCCACCGGCCCGCCCCGTCCACGTACCCCCACGCACCGTCCGGATCGGCCGCCGGGGCCACGAACCCGCCCTCGCCGTCCGGGTGGAACGGGCCGACCGCGCCCAACTCCGGCGCGCGCACGAGGCGGCCCACCCGGTCGACGAGCGCGAACCGCCGGCCGAACGGCGCGGCGCCGTCGACGGGAACGGCATGGGGCGCGTGGGGTTCGAGGTGCATGGCGACGGCTCCTGTCCGGGGCCCGCGGAGTGCGGTGCGGGCCGGGGGCATCAGCCTAGAGGGCCCCTCCGACAGCCGGCCCGGGCACCCGCCGGCGGACCCGGGCCGCCCGGCCCGGACGGATCTGCGGCATGATCGTCGGATGATCCACCTCGACGGGCGGTTGCCCGGTTCCTGGCGCAGCGCCTCCATGGGCGCGATGGAGACGACCGACCTCTACTTCCTCCCCGACGGCCGCGGTTGGAGCCGGTACGAGAGCATCAGCAAGGCGCTGGACATCGGCCGTTTCCGCTGGCACTGCACGGACGCCCGCCTGCTCGTCCTCCGCTACACCTGGCGGGTCCACGGCGCGTGGGCACCGGACGTGGACGGCTTCGCCGTCGTCCACGACAGCCGACCGGACGACGAGCTCATCGAGACCGGCTACCGCGTCGCCCCCGACCGGTCACCCATGTCCGGCGTCGCCGAGACGGCCCTTCTCCTCGACCAGGACGTGGACTTCGAGACGACCTTCTACCGGGGACCCGGCGCCGTCACCCCGGCCGACGACCCCTCGGCCGCCGTCCTGCCCTACCAGCCCGTGCCCCGCCCGGCACCGCCGCGCCGCACGCCGTGAGAGCCCGCCCGAGGCGGCCGCCGGCGCCCGGGCGGGACCGTCACGGGTGCCATTCCGAGAGGAGGATGGTCGCGTCGTCGTGGAGGCGGTGGTCCTGGTGGTGGAGCAGGTCCACGATGAGGCGGCGCAGCGCCTCGGGCGCGTTGTCACCGGAGGCGGTCGAGCGGACCACGGTGTCCACCAGCCGCTGCTCGCCGAACAGTTCGCCCGCGGTGGAGCGGGCCTCCGTGACCCCGTCGCTGTGGAGCAGCACGCGGTCCCCGGGCTGGAGCCGGGCGTGGTGGAGCGGGGGCGGGCTGCCGGTGTGGAAGGCGAACCCCAGCGGGAGTTCGGGACGCCGCTCCAGCGCGTGCGGCACGATGCGGCCGTCGCGGATGAGCAGCGGCGGCGGGTGCCCGCAGTTGGTCCACGTGAAGTCCCCGCTGGTGGAGTCCAGGTGCGCGAGGACCGCCGTCATCAGCCGCTGCGGCATCCACTGCTCCAGCGTCCGGTCGATGGCCGTGGCGATGTCGGTGAGCGAGCCTCCCGACCGCCGGGTGGACCGGCACGCGGCCAGCGCCAGCGCGCTGGCCTGCCCGGACGCGAGGTCGTGGCCCATGGCGTCCACCAACGTCAGGTGCAGGATCCCGTTCGTGAAGCTGTGGTCGAAGGCGTCCCCGCCGATGTCGTAGGCCGGTTCGAGCACGGCACTGGAGGTGATGCGGCCGGTCCCGATGGTGCGCGGCGGCAGGAACGCCCAGAGCAGCTCGGCCTGGACGCTCATGCGCCGGGTGCGCTCCCGTGCGATCAGGAGGTCGCTGTGCGTGGACTTCGACACCACCAGCAGCGTCGCCAGCCCGGCCAGGGACCGGCACGCCTCGAGCGCGGCGGGCGTGAAGGACGGGGCGGTGACCCTCATGACGCCGACGCGTTCGATCCCGTCGACCATCGGCACCCATGCCGTGGTGCCGTCGCGCGACTGCCGGACCTCCTGAGTCCGGTAGGCCAGCCCGCCCAGCGAGCCGTCGACCGGCAGCTCCGCGTCCTGCGTGGTGGTGTCCGGCTGGGGCAGCGCGAGGAGCGCGACCTGCTGGACGTCGCTCACGTAGAGCCTGGTGCGGGTGAGTCCCATGCGCCGGGCAGCACGGTCGATCAGGCGCGGGATGTCGCGGGCCGGTGCCGTGTGGGACTCCTCGAGCACGTCGGCCAGCACGGCGTCGTTCGCTGTCACCGGGCCTCCAGGTCCGCGGCCCGGCGGGCCGGACGTTCCGGACGCGACCCTAACCGGCGGGACGGCTGGCGGGCCCCCGCGACACGGCGGCGACCGGTCCATCGGCGCGGCGGCGTCGCCCGGTACGTGCCGCCGGCGACCGGTCGTACCGACTCGGCGCGGGTCCGGGCGGCCCGGGCGGGTCCGGACGGAACCGGGTTCGCCGGCGCTCCGGCGGTGGCGCGCGGGGCTCAGCCCTCGCGCGTGACGCGGACCGTCTCCACCCACGAGGGCGGCTGGGGGGCGTCCGGGCCGATCAGGGCGGCGATCAGGCGGCAGGACGGCATCTCGTCCGGCCAGGGCGTGTACCCGTCCGTCAGGACGACGACGACGTCCGGCCGGTCCGGCAGGGCGCGGGCGGCGCGGATGCCGACGCGCATGTCGGTGCCCCCGCCGCCCGCGAGCTCCACCTGGTCGGTGCTGGTCACGCGGGCCACCGCGTGCACGTCCGCGTCGCAGGCCAGGACGGCGACGCGGTTGCCGTGCAGGCCCACCTCCCGCAGGACGCCGGTCACCTCGCCCAGGGCGGCGCCCAGTTCCTCCTCGCCCATCGAGCCGGAGGTGTCGATGACGATCGCCACCCGCGGCAGGGGCCGGCGCAGGCTGGGCAGGACGACCCGGCCGCCGAGGGCGGGGGTGCGCCGCGACGGGCGGCGGTAGGTGTAGTCGACCGCGCCGGCCGCCCAGGCCGTGGCCTCCCGGACCGCCCCGGCCAGCGCCGTGCGCCAGTCGACGGTGGGTTCCAGGACCTCCTGCGCCCAGCGCTGCCACCCCGCCGGCAGGGTTCCCCGGGTGCGCTGGTGGGCCCGCATGGCCTGCGCGGTCTGCCGGCGCAGCGCCTCCGCCTCGACCGGGCCGAGCCGTGCGGGACCGCCCTCGGAGCCGACCTCCCACGGGCCGGGTACGCCGTGCGCCCCCGACCCGCAGTCCCAGGCGTGCGGCGGGGTCGCCGGGATCGCCGCCAGGTACGTCTCGAACAGGCCCCCGGTCGGCAGGCCGTACAGCTTCGGCTCCATCCGGCCCTCGGGCAGGGCCAGCCCGTCGGCCAGGAGGTCGTCGTTGATCTCGCAGTCCTGCGCGATGTTGACGCGCACCCGGTCGCGCTGGTCGGCGGCCGGCAGCCGCTCCGCCCGCCCGTGGTGGTCGCGCAACAGGTGGGAGACCTCGTGGATCCAGACCCCGGCGAGTTCGACCACCGGCGTCGCGGCCACGAAGGCGGGGGAGACGTAGCACCGCCAGTGCCGGTCGACGGCCATGGTGGACAGCCGGTCGGAGGGGACCACGGTCAGCGCGTACAGGGCGGAGGCCAGGTACGGCCGCGCTTCGGCGGCCCGGTAGCGGGCGGCGAGGAGCTTGGCGCGGTCCAGCCGGGACGCCGCACCGGCCGGTGCGGGCGCCTGCGCAGCCCCGGCCGACGCGGGTGCGGGTGCAGCCCCGGCCGGCCCGGGCGCGGGCGCGGCGCCGGGTCCGTCGGGCCCCTCGGGTACGCCGGTGTCCGTCCGCTGCGCCATGCCGGGTCAGCCGCCGCCGGGCAGCGCGCCGGAGAGCTGGAGCAGTTCGACGAAGGCGTCGATGCCCGGCGGCACCGGCCAGTCCAGGTCCCGCATCGCCGCGAGGTCGGCGGCGGCCCGGGCGGCCACGTCGGGCACGCCCGCGTCCACGGCCTTGGCCAGGACGGACCAGCCCGCCTCCCACCGCGGGCGGGTGAGCTCGCTCTGCACGGCCGCGACCACGGCGATGAGGAACGCCAGCTGCCGGTCGCCGCGTTCGGGCAGCGCGAAGGCGTCCGGGTCGGCCAGTACCCGGTCCGGGTCGGGCAGGTCGAGGTGCTCCAGGTACGACAGCAGCTCGATGCCCGCGGCCTCGCCGACCGCGCCGGTGAGGGCGGCCGCCAGGGCCTCCCGGTCGGCGCCGGACGCGTACCCGGTGGCCAGCAGTCGCAGCGCCATCTCCCAGGTGCGCGGTGAGGGCCAGGCGCGACCGCGGCCCTCGGCCTCGGCCGGCATGTGGTGCACGAGGCCGGGGCGGGCGGTGAGGAACCCGGAGACCACGCCCCTGGCGCGGGCGACGGCGCCGGGGACGCGGGCGGGGTCGACGCCGGGGATGGCCACCTCGGGCCAGGTGCCGGCCATGCCGCGGGCGACGGTGCGCGGGTCGTGCGTCCAGTCGAGGTGCACGAACCGGTTGGCCAGCGGCGGACTCAGGTGCCAGCCGTCCGCCGCGCTGGACGGCGGGTTGGCCGCGGCGACGATCCGCACGGACTCGGGCAGTACGAGGCTGCCCACGCGGCGTTCGAGGACCACGCGCAGCAGGGCCGCCTGCACGGCCGGCGGGGCGGAGGACAGCTCGTCGAAGAAGAGCAGGCCGTGGCCGGTCCGGGAGAGCCGCACGGCCCAGTCCGGCGGTGCCATCGGCACGCCGGTGGTGGCGGGGTCGTCGCCCACGATCGGGAGGCCGGCGAAGTCGGAGGGTTCGTGGACGCTGGCGATGACGGTCTCCAGCTCCACGCCGAGCGCGTCGGCGAGCTGCTGCATGCCGGCGGACTTGCCGATGCCCGGCTCGCCCCACAGCAGCACCGGCTGATTGGCCGTCACGGCCAGGGCCAGGGCCTGGAGCTGGGCGTTGACGCCGGGCTCGGTGCGGGTGGCGCGCAGCCGGGCACCGAGCGCGTCGGCGGCCGCCAGGGCGGGCGGCGGCGGGGACGAGGGCGGGGGGTCGAACGGGGACAGGGGGCTCACTCGTCGTCCTCCTCGTACCCCTCGTCGTCCTCGCGCTCGTCCATCCACTCGTCGTACCAGTCGGCCCCGATGCCCGGGAACTCCTCCTCGACGCGGGTGCGCAGGAAGGACAGGTCGGTGCGCCGGTAGCGGCGTACCAGCTGGGCCAGCGAGAGGTCGGCCTCGTCGATGACGTCGATGCGGCTGCCGGCCGCGAGGAGGGCGTTCACGAGCGCGACGGACCCGCCGAACCGGACGGCGACCTGAAGCGGAGTCAGGCCGCCGGGCCCGGTGGTGACGTCCGGGTCCAGGCCGGCCGCCAGCAGCCGCGGCAGGAGCTCGTCGTGCTCCAGCAGGTTCAGCACGTGCAGCAGCGTGTACCCGCGGCGGTCGCGGACCCGCGGGTCCGTACCGGCGTCCAACAGCGCCGTGACGCCCGGGGTGTCGCCGTGCTGGGCGCGCAGGAACAGCTCGCGCCGCTCCTCCTTGAGGGCGCGCGGCAGCCGGCCCTCGCCCGAGGTCCAGTGGTGCTGGACGGCGAAGCAGCCGGAGACGGCGCCGCCGAAGGCCCGCATGGCCCGCTCCCGCTGCTGCTCCGCCGCACCGTGCTGCAGCAGGTCCAGTTCGCCGCCCCGGGAGCACACCTCGTGCCACTCGCCGCGGCAGCGCACCCGGACCGGCGCCGGCAGGGTCGGCCCGGGCGGGCCGACGGCGGGGCCGGCAGCGGGGAACAGGGCGGCGGCGACCAGCGGGTGCAGCTCCTGCGGGGCGATCCGACCGGACCGGACCAGGTCGAGGTCGACGGGCCGGCTCCAGGCGAACTCCGGCAGCCGCGGCAGCTGGCGCGCCTCCTGCCAGTGCAGGGTGGACACCCGCAGGCCGCGGGAGCCGGTCGGCTCCGCGACGATGTTGCCGGTCCCGCGCACCACGACCCGGAAGCGGTCGCCCTCGCCGGCCGCCTGCAGGAGGCGGACCTCCGCCTCGAGGCGGGTGAGGTCGACCAGCGTACTCGCGGTCACGGCCTCCGGGCCGGGGGCCTGACGGTAGCGGCGGGGGGACTCCGGCACGGTCAGGTCCCGCTCGAGGCCGGCGGCCGCGTAGGCCTCGGCGACGTCCTCGCGGGCGTGCAGCAGGGCGACCCACTCCGCACGCGCGGCCGGGTCGTCGGTGCCGGGGTCGGCGTCGGGCAGGTCGGGTCCGGACAGCTGGGTGCCGTCCGGGGCGAAGAACGGCAGCCGTCCGGCACCACCGGTGAGGCGGTCGCGCAGCTCGGCGGTGCGCCGGCCGTCCCACAGCGGGCGGGCGGCGATCCAGTTCTCGACCCGGAAGCCGTCGGTGAAGGTGTAGAGGTCCTCGTCCTCCCGTGCCGGCACGGGAGCGCAGTGCAGCCGCAGCCGCTGCGGCCCGTCGACCATCGCGCCGGTGGTGGCGGACAGCACCGGCGCCGTGGCACCGGACCCGTAGCGGGCGAACAGGACGCGCACCCCGGGCAGGAGGGTGGAGCGGCCGCCCAGCGTGCGGGGCAGGTGCCAGCGCACCAGGTCCGGGGCCAGATGGCGCAGGTCGTCCTCGACGGCCTCCGCGACCGCGGGCCCGTACCGGTCGGCGAGGTCGGACGGCGCGAACGTGACGTCCACGGCGGCCACGGCGCAGGCGGCCCGCCAGTCGCCGGCCAGCCGGAGTCCGGTGGCCCGCTCGATCATCCAGCGGGGAACCGCGTAGCGGCGGGCGCGCCGCCAGGACGCGCCGTCGTCGGCCAGGTACCCGCCGGGCAGCCGGACGACCTCCGGCGGCCGGGTGCGGGCGCTCATCGGTACACGCTCGTGATGGCGGCGAGGTCGGGATGGGCGGGCCGGGCGGGCCGCAGGCGCGCGGTGAAGGACCGCTTGACCTTGCGGGGCAGACCCGGGCCGAGGCCCACGTACTCCAGCGCGGAGCCGTCGGGGACGGCGCCGAGCAGGTGCTTCGCGCCGCGCCCGGTGAGTCCGGTGTGGCGCAGTTCCAGGCGGCGCAGCGGCGTGCCGGGCAGGGCGGCGGCCAGCGCGTACGCCCCTTCGTCGCCGGTGGCGTTGGCGGGGGCGCCGAGACTGCGCTCGGACAGCGGTCGCCCGAGGTCGAGGGTCTCGATGCCGCCGAGCGCGTCGGCGAGGGCCAGCGCACCCGCCGGGCCGATGCCGTTGCCGCCCAGACCGAGCCGGACCGGGTGCGCGGGCTCGGCCGCCGCGGCGGCCGCGAGCACCGCGGCGCCCTCGTCGCCGAGGTGGTTGGCGGGCAGGTACAGCTCGCGGACGCCGGCCTCGCGGATGAGCGCGGCGAGCAGCGGCGCGTCCTGCGCGGTCAGGCCGTTGCCGCCCAGGAACAGCCGCTCCAGCGGCGTCCCGCGGGTGCGCAGGGCGTCGAGGAGGACGCGTACGCCCTCGCCGCCGATGCCGGTGTTGACCAGGTCGAGCGTGCGCAGCGTGCGGTTGCGGCGCAGCAGCGCGGCCAGGGTGCGGGCGCCGTCCGCGAGGACCGGATTGCGCTTGAGCCACAGGGCCTTGACGGAGGTGTCGTCGGCGAGGGCGTCCGCGAGGGCGGTGACGCCTTCGGCACCGATGCGGTTGCAGCCCAGGTAGAGGGTGCCGATGCCGTGGTCGCCGGCGGCCAGGGCGGTGGCGAGCGTGCGCGCCCCCTCGTCGCCGATCGCGTTGGTGCCGAGCAGCAGGTGCCGGGCGTGCGGCGACCGGGCGGCCGCCTCCGCCACGCGCGCGGCGCCGGCCGGTCCGAGCCCCTGCTTGCACAGGTCGACGCGGCCGTCCGCGCGCAGCGTGCCGATGGTGAACGTCTCGTCGCCGGCGAGGGCCTGCCCGGACGCCAGCCGGGCGAGCAGCGGGTCGAGCCCGGCAGGGTCGGCGAGCGGCAGGTCGGGGTGCTCGATCGCGGGGCACCGTACGGGTATCGGCCGTGTCATCACCACTCCACCGGTTTCCATCGCCGGTGCCCGGCGTCGACGCGACAGGAAAGAAGACGCAAGACCGGTCGGATTCGAACCGACGTCCTCCAGCTCGATGCTTGGGCGCGACGACCTCTGCGCTACGGCCTTGCTGCGGAGATCATAGCGGCACTTCCAGCCGGACTCGATCACCAGTTTGAACATTTTGAGCCACCGACTGTGAGTGCCCCGTGTGACGGCCCGTCGGGCCGCGGGGGCGCCAGGGCACGGGGCTACCGTGGGCCCGTGGAACTGTTGCTGATGTCGGACACGCACGTGCCCGCGCGGGCCGGGGCGCTGCCGGGCGAGCTGCTCGACCGCGTACCGCGGGTGGACGTGGTCGTCCACGCGGGGGACTGGGTGGACGCGGCCACGCTCGACCTGTTGGAGGCGCGGGCGCGCCGGCTCGTCGCGGTGTACGGCAACAACGACGGGCCGGACCTGCGCGCCCGGTTGCCCGAAGTGGCGTACGCGGACCTCGGCGGGCTGCGCTTCGGCGTCGTGCACGAGACCGGGCCGGCCCAGGGGCGCGAACGGCGCTGCGCCGAGCGGTTCCCGGACCTCGACGTGCTGGTCTTCGGCCACAGCCACGTCCCGTGGGACACCGTCGCCGACGACCGGCTGCGGCTCCTCAACCCGGGTTCGCCGACCGACCGCCGGCGCGAGCCGCACTGCACGTACATGACGGCCCGGGTGGCGGACGGGATCCTGCTCGACGTACGGCTGCACCGGATCCCGCGCCCCGGCTGATCAGCGCACCTGGTCGCTCTTCGCCCCGACGCCCTTGACGCCGACCGGAGTTCCGTCCGGGGCGAACGCGTGGTGGAAGGTGAAGGCGTGCGGCGCGGAGCCGTGGTCGCGGAGGTGTTCCAGCTTGGAGACTCCGTCCCGCCAGGTGGGTACCACGCTGTCGTGGACCCACCAGAACACGTAGTTCGGGTGTCCCGTCCTCTCGAACCAGTCGTAGCGCCTGTTCAGCGCCGCACGGTGCATACCGGTGTAGACGGCGTCGAACGCGGGGCGCAGGTCGGTCCAGAGCGAGAGGGTCGCGGCCAGGGCGGTGGTCTCCGCCGTACGGCCCTTGTCGTACCAGGCGGGTACGGCGAACTCGCCCCACGCACCCCAGTCCGCAGCGAAGAGCGCGCCCCGGTCGACGTCTGCCGAGTCGGCATGGGCGAGGTACCCGGGTTGCCGGCTGATCTCCGGGTAGACGGCCGCGCCGCTGGCGTAGAACTCGCGCGTGAGGGGTCCGGGATCGGCGAGAGGTGACTTCAGGACGCCGAACGTGTACAGCGCAAGACGGGGCATGCGTGTCTCCCTGGTCGGGGGCCCGGTGTGGGCCCGGTAACTCCGGTGCGACCGTGGGTGATCGCCCGAGACCAGGTGAAGGTAGCCGCCTTCGCGGGCCCTGTCGAAGTTGCGTTTTCCCTGGTCAGATGCCCTCTTGCGGCGGCCGTCGCCGCCCCCGGTGCAGGCCTAGCACACGGGGGCGTGTCAACGGGCTGATTCCAGGCATATCCACCCCCGGAGCGCGGGGGTACGGCTACCGTGGCGGAATCGGTCGACTCCAGTGGCGGCCGGGGGAGGAGCGGGCCAGATGGGCACCACGGTGGTGGGGTTCCGGCTCGGCTGGGACGCGAAGGGCCGGCAGGCGACGGTGGTGCTCACCCAGGCCGGGGTCCTGCACCACAGCACCGGGCTGCTCGGCATGGCGCCGCGCCCCGCACGGCCGCACGCCCCGACGGCCCCCGATCCGCACCCGGTGCCACGGCAGGCCGCCACGCTGCGCAAGCTCTACGCCGACCTGGTCGACCGCGGCTACTCCCGCGAGCTCATCCCGCCCGCCTGCGTGCGCCTGGACGTGGACGAACACCCGCTCCACGCACGTCCCTTCGGCGACCGCGCGCCCCGCGCCCACCCCGAGCTGATCGACGACTTCACCGGCGTGGCACCCGCCGGCCCCGGGTCGCTCGAGGACGCCCTCGCCGCGTTCTACACGGCGATCGGACTCACCCCGCGCCGCAGGGCCCCCGCCGCGCCCGGCGCCGCCGGCGCGTCCCCGGCGGTCCGGGACGCCCTGCGCGCCCTGTCGGAAGGCCGGACGCTGGCCTCCCGCCCGCGGCGCGGCGCCGGGTGGACGGTCACGACCGGGAGCGTGCGCCTGCACGTCGGCCCCGTCGGCGCGGACCTCACCCATCGCGAAGTGGCGGACCTCCAGGCGGCCCTGACGGCGTGGCTGCGCCACCAGGGGCCGCGGGGCGGGTGACCTGCCGATCGCCGGCTGCAGGCGGCCGATTGCGCGGACCGCCGAACGCCGACTGCCGACCGCCACCGGCAGCCGGCCGCCCGGGGGCGCTACCCGCCGGCCCGCTCGGCCGTGAACAGCAGGTACTCCCACTCCATGGTGCCGTCGTCGAGGTAGCGGCCGGCGAGCTCGTCGAGGGCCGAGTCCAGGGCGGCGACCCGATCGGCGTCCTCCGACACGAACCGGTACGTCGCGATGGTGGGCCCGTACGTCGCCTTGAAGAACTCCCGGAAGTCCGCCGGCCCCTCGAACCGGTCGACGCGCAGGGCCCGTCTGCGGGCCTCCACCCCGGTGACCCGGTCGCCGAACAGCGCGCGGACGTGCCCCTCGTCCCCCCACATCGGCGGCGGCTGGGCGCCGGGCGGCGGCGGGGGCGCGAACGGGCGCATGGTGGCGAACATCTGCCCGATGAACCCCTCGGGCGTCCAGTTGATCAGCCCGATCGTGCCGCCCGGCCGGCAGACCCGGACCAGTTCGTCGGCCGCCGGCTGGTGGTGCGGGGCGAACATGACGCCGACGCACGACATCACCCGGTCGAACTCGCCGTCCGCGAAGGGCAGCGCCTCGGCGTCCGCCACCCGCCAGTCCAGCCGCGCCCCGCGAGCGGCGGCGAGGCCGCGGCCGACGTCCAGCAGCTCCGGCGTGAGGTCGGAGGCCACGACGTCGGCGCCGAGCAGGGCGGCGGGAATGGCTGCGTTCCCCGAGCCCGCGGCGACGTCCAGCACCCGGTCCCCGTCCTGGACGCCGCACCCCCGCACGAGCTCGGGACCGAGCTCCGCGACGACCTCCGTGACGACCGCCGGATAGTCACCCAGGGCCCACATCGCCCGGTGCTTCGCCTTGAGGGCCTGGTCCGCCTGGTCCGCGTGGCCGGTCTGACCGCCCTGGTCGGCTGCGACTGACTCGTTCATGGCACCGTTCCTCCGCGCAAGCCCGTTCGGTCCCTTTTTCGAGCCTAGCCGCGGGGACCGGACCGCGCCCCGCGGCCGGGCACCGGAGCCCGCCGCGGTCGTCACTCGTACTCGGTGCCGCCCTTGCGCGTGAGGTAGGCCGGGCTGACCGCCTTGGCGATGGCGCGGCCGCCGGTGACCGGGCTGTAGCGCTCGGTGGCCGGGCGGACCACGACCCCCTCGCGCAGGTGGAGCTCCCCGCCGGAGACCGTCTCGCGTCCGGTGGCCGCCTCCAGCACGGCGGCCTGGTCGTACGGCCCCTCGTAGAGGCGCGGTACGAGCGGCAGTTCGCCGTCGAGCAGCTCGGCCGCGTCCAGCCAGTGGATCTGGCCGTCGATCTCGGCGGACACGTCGAAGACGGCGTACCCGGGACCCGTGGTGCGGGCGTCGGCGCCGTACGCCAGGTCCTGGACGCCGGCGCCGAACACCTCGCCGAAGATCCCGACGCGGGCGGCCCCGAGCCGCTCGGCGAGCCGGGCGGCCGTCTCCGCGACGCGGTGGCCGCGGACGGCCCGCCAGTAGACGTTCGCCTCCGCCTCCTTGAGGGCCAGGCCGCGCGAGCCGAACCCCTTGGAGGAGACCAGCACCCTGGCGTCCTCGGCGACGTAGGTGAGCAGGCAGGCCGTGCCGTGCAGTTTCTCGGTGAGGACCACCGGCTCGCCGGGCTCGAAGATGTGCGGGTACCGCTGGAGGCTCTCGACGTCGACCCAGGGCAGCAGGTCCGGGGCGGACTCCACGTCGCCGTTCATGGTGGTGGGCACCGGTGGCACCCACTTGGTGATGCCCAGCAGCCCGGCGAAGTCGTCCCCGGCCGCGGCGGCCCGCTCCAGGTCGGTGTCCGCGACGGCGGCCGGTACGCACACCAGTCCCTGGGAGAGCTCCCCGCGCAGCCGCACGGCCTTGACCCGGTTCGCGGCGCCGCCGGCCAGCCGGCCGGTGAGGCCCAGCTCCTCGACCAGTGCGTCCGGCAGGACGGCCTGCTCGGGGATGTAGAGGGCGATGTCCCCGGTGCGGTAGCGGCCCTTGGCCACGACCGCCCGATAGAGGCCGACCTGGGCGAGTTCGAGGGCGTCGGCGTTGGGATGCTCGTGGATGGTCAGGACTTCTGCGGTGACTTTGAAGGTCGACATGCCCCCACTCTGACCAGCGGGTATTCCGCTGGGCGAGCGAATTCCGCTCTGCTAGGGGGACTTGTCGACGCGTGGCCGGCGGGAAAAATCCCTGGCACGGCGGCCGCGCAGCGCGAAGACTCCTTCGTCATGGCTGACATGGACGCGTTCCGGGAAGCGGTCACCGCATGGGCGGCCGGCGGCCCGGGTGAACCCGCCCGCGAGCTGGCCGCGCGCGGGCACGTCGGGGCGGCGGTCCTGCTCGAAGGACGCAGCGATGCCGCGGCCGTCGACGCGTTGGCCGCCCGGCGCGGCCGGGACCTGTCGGCGGAGGGGGTCTGCGTCCTGCCGATGGGCGGGGCCATGAGCGTGGGCCGCTTCGCCGGCCTCCTCGGGCCGGCCGGCCTCGGTCTGCGGCTGACGGGACTGTGCGACGCGGCGGAACGCCCCTACTACGCCCGGGCCTTCGAACGGGTTCTCGCGCAGACCTCCGAGCGGGCCGGCGAGCCGCGCCCCCGCATCCACGTCTGCGACGCGGACCTCGAGGACGAGCTCGTCCGCGCGCTGGGGGTGCTGCGCGTGCGGGAGGTCGTCGAGGCCGAGGGGGAGTCGCGCCCCCTGCAGACCTTCCTGCGCCAGCCCGCACAGCAGGGCCGTACCGTGCAGCGCCAGTTGCGGCGCTTCCTCGGTACGACGTCCGGCCGCAAGATCCGCTACGGCCGCGTCCTCGTCGATGCCCTCGACCTCGACCGCGTGCCCGCGCCCCTCGACGACCTGTTGGACGACCTGCTCGGCGAACGCTGAGCCGCGGTCACGGGATGCGGAAGGGGTCCGGTCGGCCCGCGATGAGGAGCGCGGGCCGACCGGAGTCGGGGAGTACGGCGGCACCGGTGACGGCGGCCGCCGAGCGGGTCGGTGGCGTCAGCCGCCGGTGGGGAGCGTCCCGGGCCCGGCCTCCTGCTCCGCCGCCACGGCCGATGCGGCCCCGCGGTCGGCCAACCGGCGCAGCAGGCCCGCGCGGTGCCGGTCGCCGGTGGCGAGGTCGAGGGCGGTCCAGGCCATGGCGAGGCCGCCGTCGAGCACCGCGAGGTCGGCCTGCGGCGTGGTCCCGTACCGGGTGAAGTCCGGGTTGTGCATGATCGTGCCGCCGCAGTCGTAACCGATCATCGGGTGGATGGTGGGCACCAGGTGCGAGACGTTGCCCATGTCCGTCGAGCCGCCCCGCAGGCTCGGGTCGAGGTCCTGCACGGTACGCCCGAGGTCGCGGGCGGCGGCCAGGTAGCGGCGGCCGATGTCGAAGTCCTGGCGCAGGTCGGCGTAGTCGTTGCCGACCGTCTCCAGGGCGAGTCCGGCGCCGGTGGCCAGGGCGCCCGCCTCGAAGCAGGCCCGGATCCGGGCCTGCAGGGCGCGCAGGTCCGCCGCGGTGCCGGCCCGGCAGTCGTACGCGGCGGTGGCGCGGGCCGGGATGACGTTGGCGGCGTCGCCGCCGTGGGTGACGACGCCCGAGACCACGGTGTCGGGAGGCATCTGCTGCCGGTACGCCGCGACGGCCACCTGGGCGATCATCATGGCGTCGGCCGCGTTGACCCCGCGCTCGGGCATCGCGGCGGCGTGCGCGGCGGTGCCGGTGTACTCGACCCGCCAGCTGCTGATGGCCTGCGAGCTCATGCCGACGGAGTCCTGTGGTGCGGCGTGCACCATCATCGCGGCCGCGACGTCGTCGAAGGCACCCGCGCGCAGCATGTCGACCTTGCCGCCGCCGGATTCCTCGGCCGGTGTGCCCAACAGCTTGACGGTGAGGCCGAGTTCGTCGGCGAACGGTGCCAGGGCGAGGGCCGCGGCCACCGAGGCGGCGGCGTTGACGTTGTGGCCGCAGGCGTGGCCGATGCCGGGCAGCGCGTCGTACTCGGCGCACAGGGCGACGACCAGGTCCCCGCTGCCGGCGGTGGCCCGGAAGGCGGTGGGCAGACCGTACGCGCCGCGCTCGGTCTCGAAACCTGCGGCCTCCACGAGGTCGGCGGTCCGGCGGGCCGACCGGTGCTCCTCGTAGGCGAGCTCGGGGTCGGCGTGCAGGGCGTGGCTCAGGGCCACGACCTCGTCCCGGCGGGACGCCAGGACGGCCCGGGTCCGCTCGCGCAGGGTGGGCACGGAGGGCGTGGAGGTCATGGCGGTCACGCGGTCTCCTCGTCGGTCCGGGCGGTGCGGTGGAGCAGGGCGATGCCGGCACCCGCGACGGACACGGCCGCGCACACCGTCCAGGAGGTGGTGTAGGCGCCGAGCACGGGCAGCGACCGCCCGGCGGGGGTGCGCCCGGCGAACACGGTGAGCACGGCCGCGGCGCCGAGGGAGCCCCCGACGTTGATCAGGAGCTCGTTGATCCCGGAGCCGACGGAGGTGCGGTCGCGCGGGACGGACTCGACCGCGAGCGTGCGGGTGGAGTGCTGCATGAAACCGGTGCCCAGGCCCGCCACGGCCGTCCCCACCAGGAAGAGCGGCAGGTCGGTGTGCCAGGTCGAGGACAGGACGTAGCCGGCGGCCATCAGCAGTGAACCGCAGACCAGCGTCGAGCGGTCGGACAGGGCCCGGGCCACGGCCGGGGCGGCGAGCGCGCCGACCGCGAGCGCCAGCAGGTTGGGCAGCATGGCCAGGGCGATGGCGAACGGGTCAAGTCCGAGCCCGTAGCCGGTCTCCGCGGCGTCGGTGCCGAGGAAGACCGGGTTCGCCACCTGCAGGCCCAGCATGCAGAAGGTGAAGGTGAGCGTCACCAGCGAGACCACTAGGACGTTGCGGCGGCGGAACATGCGCACGTCGATCATCGGCTCCGCGGTGCGCAGCTCCACCAGCACCCAGGCCGCCGTCACGGCTGCGCCGCCCAGCAGGCAGCCCGGGGTGCGGACGGAGGTCCACTCCCAGCCCGGCGTGCCGCCCAGGCCCAGGCCCAGCATGACCGCGAGGAGCCCGAGGCAGAGCAGCACGCCGCCGGCCCAGTCGATCCGGCCGCCGGGGCGGTGGTCGGACTCGGGCAGCAGCGGCCAGCTGACCGCGAACGCGATCGCGGTGGCCGCGGCCGGCACCCACAGGGCGGCGGTCGGGCTGTCCACGGAGGCCGCCACCGCACCGCTGGCGACCAGGCCCAGGGCGAGGCCGCCCACCAGCGCCGCGACCATCAGGCTGATGCCGCGACGGCTCTCGGCGTCACCGCCGGACCGGTTGCGCAGGATCCCGACCAGCAGGGGGAAGAAGCCGGCGAACGCACCCTGGAGGATCTGCCCCGCCAGGAGCGTGGTGAAGTCGCGGGAGACCCCGACCAGCACCGACCCCAGCAGCACGATCGCCAGGTTCCAGCGCAGCACCCGACGGTGGCCGTGCAGGTCGCCCATGCGCGAGAGGACCGGCGTGAACGCGACGCTGGCCAGCAGGTTCGCGATGCTGATCCAGTTCAGGTCGGCCGCCGACACCCGCAGGGCGTCCGTCAGGCTGCGCAGGAGGGGGGAGAGGAACCCCTGGGTGATGCCGCTGGACAGTTCGACGAGGGCCACGGACGCGATCACGGCGGCCGCCGGCGTGGGGCGCGCCAGAGGTCTCGCGGCATGCCGCGCAGCAGTCTGCGTCATACGTATCACCTGTTCGGGGAGCAGGCCTCGGGGGCCGGGCAGGGGAGGGGGTGGAGGGGCGGCGGAGGCCGCGTGCCGGCCCGTGTCGTCGAGGACCCGGCCGCATCCGCACCACAATGTCGCCGTCAGCGGCGGACGACGACAAGGGTCGGCGCGATAATCGGGTGAAGGGGACACAAGAGGCGCCCTCGTCGGCGGATTCCGGCGCCGGAGCGGTCGTCAGGTGCGGAACCGGGCGGCCACGGCCGCCGCGGAATCCGCTGCCGTACGGTCGGCCGTTCCGCGCTCCCCGCCCGCACCCGGCGGGGTTGGGTGGCACCGCCCACCCCCACGTCGAGCCAGGCGGCACCCCTGGCTCCCTACCGCGCCGAACCGCACCAGCGGGACGCCGACGCGGTACACCGGAACCCCCCGTCGGCCGCAGCGCCGAACCGCACCAGCCCGCGGTCGCCGCGCTGCACGGACCCCCGTCCGCCGCAGCGCCGAACCGCACCAGCCGTCCGCCGCCGCTCCACACCGGACCCCCCGTCCGCCGCCGCGCCGGCCCACCGCGAAGGAGCGCCCCGTGCCCCCTGACACCGTCGCCCCCCTCCCGCTGGACGCGACCGACCACACCGTCCTGCGCGCCCTGCACCGCAACCCGCGCGCGCCCTTCGCCGAGGTCGCCGCCACCGCCGGCGTCCACGAGCGGACCGTGGCCCGCCGCCTGGAGCGGATGACCGCCACCGGGCACGTCCGCTTCACCGCCGCCCTGACCCCCGAATACCTCGGGGAGGGCGTCACCGCCGAGATCGCCGTGCGCTGCGCACCGGGCCGGGTGCACGAGACGGCCCTCGCCCTCGCCCGCCGGACCGACGCCCGCTCGGTCGAGGTCGCGACCGGCGACCTGGAGATCTACGCCGAGATCCACGCCCCGGACCACGACGCCCTGCTCACCCTGATCGACTCCACCATCGGCCGCCTCGACGGGGTCGTCGACGTCCGCTCCCAGGTCGTGCTCCAGCTCCTGCTGACGGCGAGCGACTGGGCCCCGTACGACGACCGGCCCACCGACGTGCGCCGCCGGGTCGTCGAGGGCCTGCCGCTGCCCGCACCGCCCGCCGTGGACGCGCTGGACCGCCGCCTCGTCGGATTCCTCGGCACCGACGCCCGCATGTCCACCGCCCGGCTGGCGCAGGCCCTGCAGGTGGGGGAGACCACGGCGCGCCGCCGACTCGCCCGCCTGATGGCCTCGCACGTGCTGCACCTACGGCTGCACGCCGACCCCTCCTTCCTCGGCTACCCGGTCGAGGCCCGCTTCCGGCTCGCCGTCGCGCCCAGCCGACTGGAGACCGCGACCCGCCTCCTCGCCCGCGAACCGGCGGTCCGCCACCTCTTCCTCACCACGGGCACCACCAACGTGATGGGCTACTCCAGCCACCGCGACACCCGCGACCTGCACGCCTTCACCACCCGGGTCTTCGCCCGCCTCGACGGGGTCGCCACGACCGAGACGGCCGTCCTCATGCGCACGTACAAGCGTGCGAACATCCCGGAGCCCCGCCCCGGCACCCGCCTCCCCTGAACCCGTCCGACGCTCCGTTCTGACCGCAGACTCCCGGCGGTGTGGGAGTTCGGCCGCAATGCGGCAGCGGAGGTATCAAGGAACTTCATTGGGAGGCTGCGGCGCTGATGTGATCGAAGTTCTCGATATGGGTGTTCGACGTGGTTCGCTGCAAGGAAGATGAACCCGACAGACGCTCCGGAGCCGCCTTGGGGGAAGGCTTGCGCGACGATCAGGGTCACCCGCGTCGGGCACACACTGATCTGTGCACCGCGTTGAAGGACGGGTTGGCGGGGAGCCCGCTGAACGTCACCGAACTCGCCCGGGTCGTGGCGTTGGGGCGCACGACGGTGTCCCAGGCGTTCAATGTCAACGCGGAGGTGCCCTCAGCCCACACGGTGGCTGCTTTGGCGCGCGCGTTGAAGCTACCGGCCGGGCCGTTGCTCGAGTTGCGGCGGAAGGCCATCGGCAGCGAGTTCCCCACGAAGTCGCCTGGGCGGCCGATCGGGGAGTGGGACCCGCACGATCTGGAAGTCCATCCGGCCGGGCCCAGCCTCGGCGCTCCCGTCTCCGGCCCGCAGGGCGGGATGAAGAAGCTGCCCGGTTACGTGCGGCGCGATCACGACCGGGTGCTGGAAGAAGCCGTACGTGACGCAGCGGCTGGGCGGAGCAGAATGGTGATCTTGGTGGGCGGTTCGTCGACGGGGAAGACCCGGGCGTGCTGGGAGGCCGTTCAACCCCTCGCCGATCAAGCCTGGCGGCTGTGGCATCCCTTCGACCCGACCCGCGCCGAGGCCGCGATGGCGGACCTGCACCAGGTGGGCCCGCACACGGTGGTGTGGTTGAACGAGGCTCAGCACTACCTGGGCAACCGCACGACCGGAGAGCGGATCGCGGCGGCCATTCACCATCTGCTCGTCGATCCCGGCCGGGCACCGGTCCTTGTCCTGGGCACCATCTGGCCTGAATACGCGCTGCAGTACGCCGCCCTGGCGGCGGGCGTGGAGGATCCGCACAGCCGGGCCCGGGAGCTGCTCAAAGGTCACAGCCTGACTGTTCCGGACGCCTTCGATCCTTCCGCCCTGGCCGAGGCCGCGGCCCTCGCCAAGGACGGTGACGGGCTGTTGGCCGATGCCCTGGAACGGGCCAGTGGCCACGGACGTGTCACGCAGGACCTCGCCGGGGCCCCTGAACTCCTCGACCGGTATCACCGTGCGACCCCGGCTGCCCGGGCACTGTTGGAAGCGGCGATGGACGCTCGTCGCCTGGGAGTCGGCCTTCACCTCCCGCAGCCCTTCCTCACCGGCGCTGCCCCTGACTACCTCATCCAGAGCGACTACGACCAGCTCGCCGACGGCTGGGTGGAGCGGGCCTACACCGAACTCGCGGCACCAGTCCACGGAATGATGGCCCCACTGCGCCGAACCGTGCCCCGGCCGCAACTACGACCGTCCGCCGCTCACCCACCCAGCCATGCACCGGCGACGACGGGAACCGGGCCTGTGTTTCGGCTTGCCGACTACCTCGAACAACACGGCCGGACAAGCCGCCGCCACATGTGCCCACCGGCCACCTTCTGGCATTCCGCCCATGCCCACCTCACTCGCCCCGACGACCTGGACAACCTCAGTCGTGCGGCCGAACAGCGTCATCGCCTGCAGTGGGCCCATCACCTTCGCTGTCGGGCCACCGACCACGACAACACGAATCCACTGAACCACCAGACCTGGACGCGGACGGAGTCTGAGGGCGAAGAGGGTACTGAGGCCCTCGCACGCCTCGCTGCGGACCGCAACGACGTGTACGCCCTTGCTCGCCTTGCCGAGGTGCGGCAGGAGGCTGGGGACGTGGACGGTGCTGAAGCACTCGCCCGCCTTGCCGCGGACCGCGGCGGTACGTACG
>NZ_JBIVNX010000014.1:0-112015 GCF_044753805.1 Streptomyces sp. NPDC093225 | reverse complement strand
GCGGCGGTACGTACGCGCTTGCGCGCCTTGCTGAAATGCGGCAGGAGGCGGGAGACCTAGAGGGTGCTGAGGCCCTCGCACGCCTCGCTGCCGACTGCAACGACGTGTACGCCCTTGCTCGCCTTGCCGAGGTGCGGCAGGAGGCTGGGGACGTGGACGGTGCTGAAGCACTCGCCCGCCTTGCCGCGGACCGCGGCGGTACGTACGCGCTTGCGCGCCTTGCTGAAATGCGGCAGGAGGCGGGAGACCTAGAGGGTGCTGAGGCCCTCGCACGCCTCGCTGCCGACTACGGCGACCCCCGCGCATTCACCCGCCTCGCTGAAATGTCGCAACAGGTTGGCAGCACAGAAGAGGCAGAAGCCCTCTATCGGCACGCCGCCGACCTTGGTGATGCGTACGCCCTGGCACGCCTGGCCGAGATCCGGCAGGAGGCCGGAAACACGACGGGCGCCGAGACCCTCTACCGAGAAGCGGCAGGTCACGGCGACACCTATGCGCTGTCCCGCCTCGCCGAGATGCACGCGGCGGCCGGGGACCCAGAGGGCGCCGAGGCCCTCGCTCGCCTCGCGGCTGACCACGACGACACCCGCGCTCTGACCCGCCTCGCCGAAATACGTGAGGCAGCCGGAGACAAGGAGGGCGCCGAGGCCTTCGCCCACCGCATCGTCGCTGACTACGCCAACATCAGGGCCTTGTCCCGCCTTGCCGAGATGCGTGCGGCGGGCGCTGACCGAGAGGGCGCCGAGGCCGTTGCCCGCCGGCTCGCCGTCGACCATGGCGATACTCGGGCCCTGTGCCGTCTGGCTGAGATGCCTGCCGCGGACGGGGCTCCGGATGCCGAAGCTCTCGCACGCAGCCTCGCCGTCGACCACGGCAACACCAGAGCTCTGTCCCGTCTGGCCGAGATGCGCGCCGCGGCCGGGGATCCGGAGGCCGAGTCCCTCGCCGAGCTCGCCGCCGACCACGGCGACACGTACGCCCTTACGCGCCTGGTCGAGATGCGGGCGGTGGCCGGCGACCGGGAGGGCGCCGAGACTCTCGCCCGCCGCCTCGCTGCCGACCACGGCGACACGTATGCGCTCACGCGCCTGGCCGGGATACGCGCGGCGACCGGGGACCGGCGCGGTGCCGAGTCCCTCGCCCGCCTCGTTGCCGACCACGGCGACACCAGCCCTCGGATCGGTGCCGGCAGCGGCTCGAAGTTGCTCGAAATGCTATGGCCGTACGGTCTGGACCCGGACGGTACACCGACGCCCAAATGGCAATGATCTACCGCTTCCGCATCACCGAAGCAGAACGACGCACACCCTGAGACTTCTCTTGGTCTGAAGAAATTCAAGAAGGTCCCGCGCACCGAGAAGGACCGCAGGTCCCAGGACAGCAGCCGCGTTGAGGAGGACGCGCCGTGACGGGACGATGCGATGGCCGGACGAGACCCGGCCAGCCATTGACGTGGGCCCTTCCGCACCGTGCCTGTCAGGGACACGGGCGGCGTCGACCGGTTCGTCACGGGAAGGTCAGTGCGTCGACGAGCCGGGCGAACTCGGTGCGCTGCCGGTCGGTCAGGCGGGCGTAGAGCGGCATCTGCAGCTCGTCGGTGATTCGCTCGGCACGGTGCAGCTGCGGGATCCGGGCCGGGTCGACGGGCTGCGGCTCCTGCCAGCCGTAGTGGGCGGCCTGCTCCACACCGAGGTTGATGATCATGGCTGCCCGGGCGCTCAGCCCGCACCGGCGCACCGCCGCCAGATGGCAGGCGCCCCGGTGTTCCCGGAGGATGTGCACGCGCTGCATGGCCGCGCCGGCCGGGTCGTCGTCGGGGCAGGGCTGTGCGCGCCAGCCGGCGAAGAGTGGCAGTGCGTCGGCGTCGGCGGCGTCGATCAACTGCTGCGCCAGGTGGTTGAAGTGCTCCACGTCGACGTCTGCGGGGATGTGGGCGCGCCCCCACGCGCGCACGGCCTGCGCGTAGCAGGCGGCGGCCTCTTCCGCCGGCATCACGGGCCGGCCCGCCACCCAGCCCGCGGCCACCAGTCGGGGGCCGAGGAAGCCCTGCACCGCTTGGACCACCGCGACCGGCGCCTCGCCCAGCACGCCGAAGCGTCCGCGGCAGTAGAAGCCGCGGCCGGGGGCGAACCCGGCCCGCAGACCGATCTCGGCGGTCGCCCCGTCGGACATGAACTCGTCACCGAAGTCGTGGAGGGGGCGTGCCACAGCGGCGATGCACCGAGAGATTTCCATGGCCTGAAGGTCGTCCACCTGAACCCAGTAGGTCAAGAAGGTCTTTCCTGAACAGATCCTTTAGCTAATCTATCGAGTCATGCTCGATGCCCGCCGCCTGTACATGCTCAAGACCGTCGCCGCCCGGGGCTCCATCACGGCGGCCGCCCGGTCGCTGGCCCTGACCGCCGGTGCCGTGTCCCAGCAACTGGCCGCCCTGCGGAACGACGTGGGAGTCGACCTGTTGCGCCCCGACGGGCGCACCGTCGCGCTGACGGAGGCCGGCCGTGTCCTGCTCGAACACGCCGACCGGATCCTCGCCGCCATGGAGGAGGCCGAAAGCGCCATCGCGGCGGTCAAGGGCACGGTCGGCGCCGCCGCCACGCTCGCAGCACTGCCGTCCACCGTCGGCGCGATCGTGGCCCCCGCACTCGGCGCACTCGGCTCGCGCCACCCGCAGCTCACCGTGACCTGTTTCGTCACCGACCAGGCGCAGCTGCGCGAACTCGCCCTCGGCACGGTGGACGTGGTGCTGGGGCAGCGCTATCACCACGTGCCCGACGCCACGCCCCGGGGCATCACCGTCACACCCCTGCTCGACGATCCGTTGCTCGTCGTCACCGCCGCCGACCAGGGCGACGGGCTCCCCGTCGTCCTGCGGGACCTGGCCGCGCGCGATCTCGCCGTACCGCCGCCGACCACGGAGTGCGGTCAAGCCGTCCTGCACGGCTGCCAACGGGCCGGCTTCACCCCCGTACCCCGCTACGTCACCGCCGACATCGCCGCTCAACTCACCCTCGCACGAGCCGGCCTCGCCACGGCGCTCGTGCCCCGTACGGCGATCGACCCGACCGCACCCGGGATCCGCACGGCCCCCGTCGCGGACCACCCGATCCAACGCCTCCTGTTCGCCGCGACCCGGCACACCGAGAACGCGAACCCGACGACCGCCGCCGTCGTCGCGGCACTCCGCACCGCTGCCAGGGAAGGGCGAGCCGCCGACCCGCCGCCGGCCGGGGAGTGACCCCTCGCGCCGGCGGTGCGGGCATTGCGGTGGCCGGGCCGTGGTCGTGTCGTGCCGGGCCGTGCCCGAAGCGCGGGCCCCTCCACGGGCCGCGGCGGGCCCCGGAGGCTCCTACGGGGCCGGGGGCGCGGATTCCTGAGGGGCGGGCGCGCGGCATTCCGCAAGGGCGTCGTCGTCCTCGGCGCGCGGCCAGTGGCGTCCTTCGAGTGCCTCGGCGCTGCGGTTGAGCCGGACCAGGACGTCCTCCAGCTCCCGTACCTCCTCCGGTGACCAGCCGGCGACCACCCGGGCCAGGCAGGACCGGTTGACCTCGCGGTCGCCGGCGAGCCGGCGACCGCCCTCGGCGGTGATGCGCAGCTTGCGGGCCATGCCGCCGTCCGGGTCCGCGACGCGCTCGGCCAGCCCGCAGCGCAGCAGGGCGGCCGTCTGGCGGTTCACGGTCGAGGTGTCGAGCCCGAAGGCCTCGGACAACTGTCCGATGGACATGGGGCCCTGGGTGTCGATCCGGCTGAGCAGCAGGTACGCCGACCGCTCCAGGCGCTCGGGATCGCGCTCGCGCCGGGCCAGCACCTGGTGCCGCGAGAGCAGCATCAGCTCCCGCTCCAGTTTCTCCAGCACTGCGCCTCCCGCTCCTTCCGGCGCTCCATTATCGCGGATCCGTGCACCCGCGGACTCGCGGACCGGCGGACTCGCGGACTCGCGGACTCGCGGAGCCGCGCACCCACGGACGGGGGGACGCCCCCGGCCTCGGCACGGCCACGTCCAGCCGCCGGCGCCGCACGACCGACGGCCGGCGCAATATGCATGATACATAGCGTGTGTACTATGCACTTCTCGCTGTCACCCCGACGAGCCACAGCCTCAACCCGGAGGACCCGCATGACCGTCACCACGTCCACCGCCTCCCGCGCGGCCGAGATCCTGTCCCGGCCCGTCACGCTGAACGGCCTGACCGTCCCCAACCGCATCGCGATGGCGCCGATGACGCGGATGTTCTCCCCCGGCGGTGTGCCCGGTGAGGACGTGCAGGCGTACTACGCCAGCCGGGCCGCCGCGGGCGTCGGCCTGATCGTCACCGAGGGCACCTACGTCGGCCACGACTCCGCGGGACAGAGCGACCGGGTGCCGCGGTTCCACGGCGAGGAGCAGCTGGCGGGGTGGGCGAAGGTCGCCGCGGCCGTGCATGAGGCGGGCGGCACGATCGTGCCCCAGCTGTGGCACATCGGCATGGTGCGCAGGCAGGGCGACGCCCCGTACGCCGAGGCGCCCGCCGTCGGCCCCTCCGGCATCCGCGTCGACGGGACCGAGGGAACGGGCAAGGCCATGACCCGTGCCGACCTCGACGACGTCATCGGCGCCTTCGCCGACGCCGCCGCGGAGGCCGAGCGGATCGGCTTCGACGGCGTCGAACTGCACGGCGCCCACGGCTACCTCCTCGACCAGTTCCTGTGGGAGCGGACCAACCGGCGCACCGACGCCTACGGCGGCGACGCGGTGGCCCGTACGAAGTTCGCCGCGGAGATCGTCGCCGCGGTCCGCGAGCGCGTCTCCTCCGAGTTCCCGGTGATCTTCCGCTACTCGCAGTGGAAGCAGGAGGCGTACGACGCCCGGCTCGCGCAGACCCCGGAGGAGCTGGAGGCGATCCTGGCCCCGCTGGCGGCGGCGGGCGTCGACGTGTTCCACGCCTCCACCCGGCGCTACTGGCTCCCGGAGTTCGAGGGCTCGGACCTGAACCTGGCGGGCTGGACCAAGAAGCTCACCGGCCGGCCGACCATCACCGTCGGCTCGGTCGGCCTCGACGGCGACTTCATCCGCGCCTTCGCCGACGAGGGTGCACCGCTCGGCGACATCGACAACCTCCTGGACCGCATGGAGCGCGACGAGTTCGACATGGTCGCCGTCGGCCGGGCGCTGCTCCAGGACCCGCAGTGGGCGGCGAAGGTCCTCGGCAACCGCTTCGACGAGCTGAAGCCGTACGACGCGGCGGCGCTCCGCTCGCTCAGCCGGTAACCGGCGGCCGGGGGCAGCCGCGTGGCCGGTGGCCGGTAGCTGCGCAGCCGGTGGCCGTCCGGACGGCCGGTCCGAGGAGACGCCCCGTGACGTCGGTCCGCCGACGTCACGGGGCGTTCGCGCGCCCGCCACGGGGCCGATCGGGCGGGAGGCCATCGCTCGGCCGAATCCGCGAGGCATGGTGACGGCCCTGGGCGCGGCGGTCGTGCTGTTCTGTCCGGCGTCGTCGCTCGGGGTGCCGGGGCACCCGCACCACGGCCTTCACGCCGGCGGCAGACTGGATGTCGACCCCGGGTTCGATGCGGCTCACGCCGTGGCCGTGCAGTCGGACGGCAAGATCATCGCCGTGGGAGGCGGTACCTACGAACCACCCACGGCCACGGACTTCGCGTTGGCCCGCTACACCGCCGACGGAAGCCCGGACGCGACGTTCGGTGCGGGCGGCAAAGTGACCACCGACTTCGGCGGTGGATCCGAGGCGGCCTTCGCGATGGCCCTTCAAGCCGACGGAAAGATCATCGCTGCGGGCTCTCGCAGTACGAATGAGGGGGGCGGTGAATTCGCGCTGGCCCGTTACACCGCCGACGGAAGCCTGGACACGACGTTCGGCGCCGGCGGCAGGGTGACGACCGCCTTCGGTGGCGACTTCGCCCAGGCCTTCGCGATGCGCCTCCAGGCCGACGGAAAGATCGTCGCCGTGGGGCACAGCGGTACGTTCGGCAGCGTTGATTTCGCGCTGGCCCGGTATGACACCGACGGAGGCCTGGACGCCGGGTTCGGCGCCGGGGGCACAGTCACCACCGACATCGGCGGGGCCTTCGACTCGGCTCGCGCGGCAGCGCTTCAAGCAGACGGCAAGATCATCGCCGCTGGTTACGGAGGATCGGCCGGGACCGACGACTTCGCCCTGGTCCGCTACGACACCGACGGCGCCCCGGACACCACGTTCGGCACGGACGGCAGGGTCCTCACCCGACGGTGCGAGTGACGGGACCTGGGGGGTGGCGGTTCAAGGAGACGGCGGGATCGTCGCCGCGGGTACGAGCGGATCGGGCTTCGCCGGCGATTCCGTACTGGCGCGGTACGACCCCGACGGCAGCCTGGACACCACCTTCGATGCGGACGGCAGGGTGACCACGGACTTCGGCGGTGACGACCACGCGAACGCGGTGGCGGTCGACGCCGGTGGCCGGATCCTCACCGCCGGGGTGGCCGACGGGCCCTCCGGCGGCACCGACTTCGCGCTGGCCCGCTACGCCACGGACGGCGGCCTGGACACCACCTTCGACACGGACGGCAAGGTGACCACCGACTTCACGGTCCAGTCCCTGGTGGAACTGTCCGTCGCCAAGACCCACACCGGAAACTTCACCGCGGGCCGACCCGGTACCTACACCGTCACCGTCCGGAACATCGGGCCCGTGCCCACCGACGGCACTCCCGTCACCGTCAACGACTCCCTCCCGGGAGCGTTCACCCCTGTGCACGCCGGCGGGCGCGGCTGGCGCTGTTCCCAGAACCAGTTCGGCTTCACCTGCACGCGCAGCGATGTCCTGGCCCCGGGAAGCAGCTACCCGCCCCTCACCGTCCGCGTCCGGGTCGACCGCACGGCCACCGGCACGGTGAGCAACTCCGTCCTCGTCGACCCGGGAGGCGGCGACTTCCGCGTCCGCGTCCCGCCCGCCGAGGACCCCACCATCATCGAACCTCGGTGAACGTCGGTCCCCCGACCGACGTGCGCAGCGTCACGGGCCGGCGTGATCGGGGCGGCTCCGGTGCTCTGCCAGGCGGCGTCCGGCCATCATCCGCCGGACACCCCCTGGGCCCCAGCCTCGTGGGGCGGGTTCACGACTCCTCGGACACCGCGTCACCGGTGCCCAGGGCCGCCCTCCTTCTGCGGTACGCCACCGCCGCGCACACCGCGAGGAGGAGGACGGCCACGGCGGACACCCCGAGGGCCGTCCGCTCGGCGAAGAGCCTTCCGAGCACCTCGAGTACGCCGAGCCCCGCGGTCGCGTAGATCAGCGCCCAGGCCGCCCCGCCCACGAACAGGGCGGGGAGGTAGCGCGGCAACGGCATCCGCATGCTGCCCGCGAGGAAGTTGGCGGCGGTCTGGAAACCGACGGTCAGGAAGGAGACGGCGACCACCGGCGCGCCCCACCGCTGGATCGCCCGCTCGGCGCGCCGGAACCTCGCCGAGGAGATCCGCCCGGCGAACCTGCTGCGCCGCGCGCCGGCGCCGGCGAGCCACCCGACGGCGAACGTCCCTCCGGCACGGAGCAGGACGATGGCGTACAGGGCTCCCGCCGTGACCGCGACCCTATCCACGAGGCCTCGTCCCGAACGCCGGCCCGGAACCCGGCACGCCCGTCACGCGCATGGGCGGCCCGTCCCAGCGGATCCACGACGACGCGCACGACGACCCCGGTCACCGTCTCGCACCTGCACCCTGCCTCATCCCGTTCCGTCCCAGGGCTCGCCACTGCGGCACCGGCCCGAACCTGCACGCTCGCACGCCTGCATGCCCACACGCCAAGCAAGGTAAGCCTAACCGAACGCGCATGCGGGGGTACAGGGTGCCCGGCCGCGGGCGGAAGGGGGGCGACCGGCGTGCTCCGAGGGGGCTCGACGCCGGGTCCGTGCCGGCTCCGTGCCTCCGCATGGTCTACTCGCGGCATGGCCACCTCGAACATGGACTACCGCGGTTCCGGCTTCTGGGTCCGTGACGAGCAGGCGGAAGTGTGGCTGTACCTCCTCGCGCAGGAGGCGAAGGCGGTCGCCGACGGTCCGGAGTGGCTGGCCCGTGCCTGCGGCGACTGGGAGATGCAGGCCACGACCGGCTTCGTGGGGTTCGTCTCGGCGGGTCTGGACGAGCACCTCGGTACGGATCCCGCTCGGGTCGCCCTCGCGCTCCACCTCTCGGAGCGCGTCCTGAGGCGCCTTCTCGCGTGGGCCCCGGCCATCCCGGTGGACCTCGTGAACTCCTACGGCACGGGCGGCGCTGACGAAGGCTTCCACACGGACCTGCCCGTCGCCCCGCTGCTGGCGTGCGGTCGCGCGTTCACCGGCCTCCTCCGTGGCGAGCTCCCGGCAGGGCACGACAACTGGGCCTGCTGACCGGGCTCGGGCCGGCGAACGCATCCGGTTGAGCAGGTCAACGTCTCGATTTCGTCCGGGGTGGCCCAGCGGCTTCTGGGACGGCCGCAGCGCCCCGAGCGCGCGGGTCGGGTCGAGGTCCGGTGGTCGACGCGGCGGCGAGCGAGGGCAATCACGGCCTGGGCATGGCGACTCGGCGCCTCCGGGGGCCCAAGGGCCAGTTGTCGCGGTCAGTCACACGATGGCCGAAACGCGCAGGGCCTCGGGACCGAACGGAATTCGAAGATCCGTTCTGTAGCATGATCGGCCCGCAGCAGGGTGCGCCGGTCCGACCAGCCGGTCGCGCAGCCGCGTGAAACATCTGATCCGGCCGCGCGAGACCGACGGCCGAGGCGTTCTAGGGGGGATGTCCGTGCGGCACATCGCGCACGGTGGGGAATCGGGGGCACTGGCGTTCGCCGTGCTCGGGCCGCTGCGCATCCGGGGCGGCGTCGACGGGGCGACGGAGATCAAACCGGGCTCGCCCCAGCAGCAGGCGGTGCTCACGCAGCTGCTGCTGCGCCCGGGGCTGGGCGTACCCATGTGGGACCTCGTCACCGGGGTGTGGGGGGAGGACCCGCCGGACGGCGCCATCGCCAACCTGCGGACGTACGCCTGGCGCCTGCGCAGGCTCCTGGAGCCGGACCCGGCCGCGCCCCGGTTCCTGGTGTCGGCGGGCGACGGTTACCGGCTCGACGTCCCCGGCTGCTCCGTCGACGCCCTGGAGGCCGCGGAGCTGGCCGAACGGGCCGCGGCCGCGCGCGGGGCCGGACGGCTCCACGAGGCCGCCGGGCTCGTCACCACCGCCCTCGGCCTGTGGCGGGGTGAGCCCCTGGCGCGGGTGCCGGGCCCGTTCGCCGACCGGCAGCGCGAGCGCTGGGGGGAGCTGCGCACCGCCCTGCTGGAGGAGAAGTACGACCTGGAGCTGGCCCACGGCCGGCACCACGGGGTGGTCCCCGAGCTGACCGCGCTCGCCGCCGAGCACCCCGGGCGCGAGCGGCTGCACGGGCTGCTGATGCGCGCCCTGCACGCCACCGGGCGCCGTACCGAGGCACTCGCCCTGTTCCAGCGGGTCCGCCGCACCCTGATCGAGGAGCAAGGGGTGGAGCCGGGGCGGGAGCTCGCCGCCGTGCACCACCGGATCCTGGAGGAGGCGTCGTCGGGTGACGCGCCCGAGGAGTACGGGCCACCCGGTGTGGGTGTCGGTGCGGGTGCTGTGGCAGGTGCGGTCGTGGAGGCGGCCGTTCACCCGGGTGACCGGGCCGCTGCGTACGCTGCCGTTCCCGCGCTCGCGCTCGCGTCCGTGCACGGTCGCGCGCCCACGCCCGTACCGGAGCCCGCACCGGCCCCCGCGCCCGCATCGGAGACCACACCCGCACCCACACCCACACCGGCACCGGCACCCACCCCCGTCCCGGCCCCCAGCCCGCCCCCGGTGGCCGCAGCAGGGTTGCCCCGTGCCGTCCCCGCCCAACTCCTCCGCGCGGTGCCCGACTTCGTCGGGCGCAGTGCCGAAGTGGCGAGCCTGCGGTCGCTGCTGACCGCCCCGGACCGGCGCAGCCTGCCGCTGGCCGCCGTCTCCGGCATGGGCGGTATCGGCAAGACCTCGCTCGTGCTGCACGTGGCGCACCTGGTGCGCGGGCACTACCCCGACGGCCAGCTGTACGCCGACCTGCGCGGGATGGACCCGGACCCCGAGGACCCCGCCATCGTGCTGGGCGCCTTCCTCGACGGACTCGGCTACCCCCTGCACCTGCTCCCCGACACCGTCGACGCGCGGGCCCGGCTGCTGCGCACCGTCCTGGACGGCCGTCGGGTGCTCATCGTGCTCGACAACGCGGCCGACGCCGCGCAGGTGCGCCACCTCGTGCCCGGCGCGCCCGGCTGCGCCGTGCTCGTCACCAGCCGTGCCCAACTCCCCAGCCTGGAAGGCGCGGTGCAGCTGGGGCTGGGCCGGCTGCTGCCCGAGGACGCGGCCACCCTGGTCGGCAGCATCATCGGCCCGGGCCGGCTCGACGCGGAACGCTCCGACGTCCAGGCGCTCGTCGACGCCTGCGGCCAACTGCCGCTGGCCACCCGGATCGTGTCCGCGCGGCTCGCGGCCCGGCCGGGCTGGCCCATCGCCGCGCTGACGGCCCGGCTCCACGACGAGGCGCGCCGGGTGAGCGAGCTGAAGGTGGGCGACCTGGCCGTCGAGGCGGCCTTCGACCTCAGCTACCGGCACCTGCCCGCTGCACAGGCCCGGGCGTTCCGGCTGATCGCGGTGGCCACGGCCGCCGACCTGGGACCGCAGGCGGCCGGGGCCGTCCTGCAGACCGACGCCTTCGATGCCGAGGACCTGCTCGAGGAGCTGGTCAGCGCGTCCATGATGGAGTCCCCGGCACCCGGCCGGTACCGCATCCACGACCTGCTGCGGGCCTTCGGCCGGGCCCGGGCCCGCGCCCTCGACCCCGCCGAGGCCGACCGGGCCTGGGAGAGCCTGCTCGGCCACCTCCTCGCCACCGCCTGCAACGCCTTCACGCAGCTGGTGCCCGGCGACGCGGTGGTCGGCTCCCTGACGTCGCTCGGCGCGGCCGGCGTGGAGTTCACCGACCCGCAGACGGCCCGCGGTTGGGCCGCCGAGCACTTCGAGGCGGCCGTGCTGGCGGTCCAGACGTGCGCCGACCGTGCCGACGAGGAGCCCTACCGCCGGCTGCTGCCTGCCGCGACCGACCTGCTGGTGGCGCTCAGCCCGTTCGTGGGAGACCTGCGGCACGAGCAGCTGGCCCCGGCCGCCCTCCGGGTCGCGGAGGCCGCCGAACGCCACGGTGACCAGCGGTCGTTCGGCCGCGCCCAGTGGCTGAGCTGCTCCTTCGCCCTGCGGGCCGGGCGGCTGCCGGCCGCGCAGGGCCACGCCCGGCTGGCGGTAGGGGCCTGCCGCGCGGCCGACGACGTACCCGTCCTGCGGCAGGCCCTCAACGACCTCGGGCTGATCGCGGTGACCCTCGGGGACTTCGACGAGGCCATCGCGCACTACGAGGAGGCCCTGGCCCTGGCCCGCCGGCTCGGACACCGCTCCGGGGAGATCGCCATCAGCCTCAACTGCGCGCTGGCGCACGTCCGGATGGGCAACACGGCCCGGGCGCTCGGCGCGGCCGAGGAGGTCCTGGACGCCATCGGCGAACTCGACGACGCCGCCGCCCTCGCGTACGCGCTCTACGTGCGCGGGGTCGCACTCGGCGGGGCGGGCCGCCACGAGGAGGCCCGGCAGCAGCTCACCCAGGCCCTGGAAGCCTGCCACCGGGCCGGCGACGACGGCCGCGAGGTGCACGTCCGCTACCGGTTGGCGGACTCGCTGCGGCTGCTCGGACGGTTCCCCGCGGCGGAGTCCATGGGCCGCCGGGCGGTCGCGCTGGCGCGCCGGCGCGCCGACGAGCGGGCCGAGGCCCAGGCCCTGCTGGTCTGCGGGCGGGTCCTGGCCGACCGGTCCGACGCCGATGGCGCTCAGGTGTACCTGGAGCAGGCGCTGCACATCTTCGACGGGCTGGGCCTGCCCGAACGCCGCGAGGTCGCCGACCTGTTGGAGCGGCTCGGCGACCGTACGCCCTGAGGGAGCGGGCGCACACGAAAAGGGGCGGTGGTCCCGACTCCAGGAGTCGGGACCACCGCCCTTCGCCGTGCGCGCACGGCGCCGCCCGCGGGTCCGGTCAGGACTCCGGCGGGTGCACCGAGGCCCCGGTGTTGTTCCACGACGGGACGATGCTCCCGGCGACCGTGACGGAGGCGCCGTCGGGCCGGGCCGGGGACTGACCCGAGGGCCGGGCCGCCCAGAGCCCCGCCCCGGCGGCGAGGGCCGCCGCGGCGCAGAGCGAGACCGCCGCCGTCACGGTCTTCGAGCGGCGGATGGACGTGGATCGGTGGTTCATGAGGGGCCTTCCGTCCCAGGTGCGGGGGATACGCGGGGAACTCTGCCAGGCGCCCCGCCGGCCCCGATCTACAAACGATCGACGGACGCTCCACGGCCGCGGACCGTGCGCGTCGAACGACCGTCCATCGGCCCCCGCCTAGCGTTCTCGGTGTTCGGGGCGATCGCCTCGGACACCACAACACACCTTCCCGAAAGGGGAATTCACATGAACCGCAACCACGCCGTCGGTCTCCGTCCGCGCCTCGACAAGGTCGTCAAGAAGGGCTGACGCCCCGGCTGACCGGAGCGGCCGCCGCAGCCACCCCCGGCTGCGGCGGCCGCCCCGCCCCTCCAAGGAAGGCGGCCCATGCCCCCCGGCCCCACAGCGCCCATGTCCCTGATCCCCGTGATCGACGAGCGGCTCCGTACGACCAGCCTCTGCCTGGCCGTCGCCGCCGGCTCGCGCGACGACCCGGCCGACCGGGGCGGCGCGGCCCACCTGCTCGAACACCTCGTGATGTCCGTTCCCATGGCGGGCGGCGCCTCCTTCAGCGAGCGCGTCGAGCGGCTCGGCGGACGCACCAACGCCGAGACCGGCCTGGAGCAGATGCTCTACTACGCGCAGGTGCACGCCGACGACGCCGACGAGGTCGCGAGCCTGCTGCTGCGCGCCTTCACCGCACCCGACTTCACCACCGCGGCCCTCGACGACGAGCGCGAGGTGGTCTTCCAGGAGCTCGCCGCGGCCGCCGCCGACCCCGCCGACGTCGTCCAGGACGCCGTGCTCGCCGCCCTGTTCCCCGGCCACCCCCTGGGCCGGCCCGTCGGCGGCGACCCCGAGCAGCTGCGCGCGGTCACCCTGGCCGACGTACGGGCCGCGCACACCGCCCTGGTGGCCGCGCCCAGCACGCTGGTCGTCGTCGGCCCGCGGCTGCCCGGTGTGCTGGCCGACCTGCCGCGCGGCACCCGCCCCGCACCGCCGGCGCGGGCCCTGCCGGCACCGGAGCCGGGGCGCGGCGCGGTCGCCGCCTGGCCGCTGGACGCGGACTACTGCTGGGTGTGCCTGGGTGCCAGGTCGCCCGAGGCGGGCTCCGCCCTGCGCCCCGTCTACACGGTCCTGGCCCAACTGCTCGGCTCCAGCCCCTCGTCCCTGTTGTACCGGGCCCTGCGCGGCGAGCGCCAGCTGTCGTACGCCTTCCAGGCCTGGGACCGCGGCTACCGCGAGGCCGGCGCCTGGCGCGTCCTCGTCGGTACCGCCCCGCACCAGGCGGACGAGGTCGTCGGGGCCGTACGGGGCCTGCTCGCCGGCCTCGCCGCGCACGGGCCCGCCCCCGAGGACCTCGCGGCCGCGCGCCGCCAGGCGGAGACGAGCCTGCTGCTCGACACCGAGGAGCCGTTGGAGCACGCGCGGCTGACGGCGGACCGCACCGCCGCGGGCACCCGGCCGTGGTCCCTGGACGCCGAGACGGCGGCGCTGCGCGCCGTGACGGCGGAACAGGTCCGCGCCGCCGCGGCCGACGTGGCGGACCGCCTGCTGGTGACCGTACGACCGGAGGGAACCCGATGACCCACGCCCACCGCACCCTCCCCGACCCCCCGGCCCCGTCCGCCGCGTACTGGGCCGGGGCCGAGGCCGCCGGGACCGCGGTGCGCCGCGGCGGCCACCGCCTCGTCGCGGGGGCCAGTACCGACCCGCTGACCGGCGTGCGCGGCGTGCTCGTCGAGTACGCCGACCCGGGCGCGTTCACCGACGGCACGCTGGAGGCCGTCCTCGTGGACCTGGACGCGCCGGTCGGGGCGACCACGCCACGACCGGCCTCCCTCGCCTCCGTTTCCTCGGCCTCCTCCGCCATCTCGGCCGCTTCCACCGCCCGCGTCCAGGTCCGCACTCCCGCGGACACCGTGCTTCCGCCACCCTGGCGGCGCTCGGTGACGTACGTCTCCCGCACCGGCCCGCTGCCGGGCAGGGCCGGGCCCGCCGGCCTGCGCATCGTCCCCGCGGAGGGCGCGCTGTGGCCCCCCGTACGGGACTGGATGGCCCGCGCCGTCCGCCGGGGCGCCGCCGAGCAGGGCCTTCCCGCGCCCGAGGAGGCGGTGGCGGCGGCCGTCGACGAGGTCCTCGGCGAACCCGGCCTCGCCGTGCTCGTCGCCCTCCTCGACGACCGGCCCGTCGGGCACGCCGTCCTGCTCACCGGTGCCCGCGACACCGTCACCGACCGGGCCTTCGCAGAGCTCTGGGACGTCCTGGTCGAACCGGAGGCCCCCGGCGCGGCGGACTGCCGCGACGCCCTGGTGGCCGCCTCGGCCGACCGCGCGGCCGGACTGCGCCTGCCGCTGCTCGGCCACGTCGTGCACCGCGCCGAGGAAGCCGCCTCCCGCGCGCTGACCTCCCTCCTCGCCAGGGGATGGCACACGGACCACACCTACTGGACGGCCACGGCGACCGCCCCCGGCCCGGCCCCCGCGCCCGCCGCCGCCCCTGCCACCACGCCCGTCCCGGGGCCCGTGCCCCCGACCACCACCGCCCTCCACCCGACCCCGATCAGCAACGGAACCCCGCGATGACCACCACGAGCCCCGGCGCCCGCCTGGACCTGGCCCTCCTGTACGCGCTCCTCGGCGTCCCGGACCACGAGGACGGACGCGACCTGGTCGCCGCGGCCCGCGAGGTCTCCGCGACCCTGCCCCAGCTGGTCATCTCCGTGGCGGCACGGGAGGGCACGCCGCTCGGCACCGGCAGCACGGACGAACTCTCCCGCGCCCGCGCCCGGTCGGCCCGCTACGCCCGGTTCCGGGCCGCGGTCGCCGAGGCCGCGCCGCGCGGCCGGGTCGTCAAGGGACCCTCGCTGGCCGTGCGTTACCCGGCCGGGGTGGTCCGCCCGGTCGGCGACCTCGACCTCGTCCTGCCCGCGCAGGAGGACCTGTGGGCCGCGGCGCGGGCACTGACCGCCGGACACGGCGCCGTCCCGCACGAACTGACCCTGGTCGCGGACGGGACGGGCCGCCTGCACGTCCTCCTCACCCTCGCCTGGCCGTCCCCCGACCCGCTGCTGGAGCAGGAGCTGCGGGTCGAGCTGAGCACCGCCGCCTTCTACGGAGACCTGGGCGCCCTCCCGCTGCGCGCCGGCCTGCCCGGCCCGCAGCCCCTCGCCGACCTGCTGTCCGTCGTGGAGGAGCGGCTCCAGCGGGAGTTCCACGCGAAGGACGCCGTGGACGTCCTCACCCTGCTGCACGCCGGCGAACTCGACGACACCGCGGTCGTGGTCGACGCCCTGGCCGCCTTCCGCCTCGCCCCCGAGGCCCTGGAACTCTTCGCGCTGGTGGGCGCGCACGCCCCGCACCCCACCCTGGAGGCCCTGGCGGGTCTGCTCGGCCCCCTGGCCGCGCTGGAGCGGGCCCGCCGCGCGGCCGTCCCGCCCCGGCCGGAGCCGGCCGGCGTCCGGGCCCGCCTCGACGCCGGCCTGCCGGTCTGGGGCATGCTCCTGGACACCGGGCCCGGCCGCGCCCCCGGCGACCGGCTGGTCCTCGACGAGTTCCACCACGCGCCCCTGCACGATGCCCCGGCCGACGGTCCGCACGGGTCCCCGGCGCGGGCCGACCGGCCGCACCACGCCCCGGCCGGGCCCCCCGCCGCGGCCGTGGCCACCCTCCTCGCCCACACCCCCGTCGGCTCGTTCCTGCTCGTCGCCGGCGAACTGGTCGACCCCGCCCTGCACGCGGCCGCCCTCGACCGGCTCACCCCGGGGGCCGCCGCGTGACCGCCGCCATCGACGTGCGCGGCCTGACCCGCTCGTACCGGCCCCGGCGCGGCGGCCCGCACGCGGAGACCACCGCGCTGCGCGGGGTCGACCTCACGGTGGCGGAGGGCGAGGTGCGCGGCCTGCTCGGCCCCAACGGAGCCGGCAAGACCACCCTGTGCAAGATCCTGAGCACCGTCCTGACCCCCACCGGCGGCACCGCCCACGTCCTCGGCCACGACGTCGCCGCCGATCCGCGCGCCGTCAAACCCCTGGTCGGCATCGTCTTCGGCGGCGACCGGGGCCTGTACGGGCGGCTCGGCGCCCGCCAGAACCTCCAGCTGTGGGGCGCCCTGTACGGCCTGTACGGCGCACCGCTGCGGCACCGCATCGCCGAACTCCTCGACCGCGTCGGGCTCGCCGACCGCGCCGACGAGCGCGTCGACGGCTTCTCCCGCGGCATGAAGCAGCGGCTGCACCTGGCCCGGGGCCTGATCAGCGACCCGCGGGTGCTGCTCCTCGACGAGCCCACCACCGGCATGGACCCGGCCGCGGCCCTCGACTTCCGGACCCTGGTCGGCGAACTGCGCGCCGAGCGCCGCACCATCCTCGTCACCACGCACGACATGGCGGAGGCCGAGGCCGTCTGCGACCGCGTCACGCTGATGGACCACGGCGAGGTGATCGCCACCGACCGGCCGGGCGCCCTGGCCGCCCGGCTCGACGCCCACGAGCGCATCGAGGCCCGCGACGTCCCGCCGGACGCCCTCGACGCCATCCGCCTGCTGCCCGACGTGGTCGACCTCGACCTCGCCGAGGACGGCGCGCTGGTCCGCGTGGACGTCCTCGGCCGTGCCGCCGTCAGCACGGTCCTGGAGCTCCTGGTCCGCGCCGGGGTCACCGAACTGGGCACCGTGCGGCCCGGGTTGGCGGAGGTGTACCTGCGGCTGATCGGCGGCGGCCGGGGCATGCGGGTGACGCGATGAGCCCGTTGCCCCTGTGGACGGTCTTCCGCCTCCAGCTGCTGATGACCCTGCGCACCCCCGACATCGCGCACGTCTTCGTCACCACGCCCCTGTACACCCTGGTCTTCCTCGCCATCCAGGTGCAGGCCGGCCGCACCGACCTGGCCGGGTACGCCGTGCTCGCCCCCGCGCTCATGGCGCTGTGGTCACTGGCCCTCCAGTGCGCCGGCGAACTGGTCAGCCAGGAGCGCGACCAGGGCACCCTGGAGGCGATGGCGGCCTCGCCCGCCCGCTACCCCGTGGTGGTCAACGTCCGCATCGCCGCGGTGACCCTGCTCAGCGCCGCGTCGTTCGCCGAGGCCTGGCTGGTCGCGTACGGCGTCTTCGGCCTGACCGTGCGCATCGAGCACCCGGCCCTCTTCGTCCTCGCGGTGCTCGTCTCCGCGGCGGCCATGGCCGGCACCGCGAGCTGCGTGTCCGCGCTGTTCGTACTGGCCCCCTCGGCGCGCGTGCTGCAGAACGCCCTCAGCTTCCCGTTCTACCTGCTCGGCGGCGTCCTGGTGCCCGTGTCGTTCCTGCCCGAGTGGCTGCGTCCGCTGTCGGACCTGGTGTTCCTGTCCTGGAGCGCCCGGCTGCTGCGCGCCGCGCTCGACCCGGCCGCCCCCGTCGAACCGCTCGCGGCCCTCGCCGCCGTCGCGGCCCTCGGCCTGGCCGGCGGCCTCACCGGCACCCACCTGATCGGCCGGATGCTCCGCCGGGTGCGGACCACCGGCACCCTCGCCCAGAGTTGAGGAGCCCGACCACCATGCAACCCCAGGCGACGACGGCCCTCGCGGCCCCGGTGGCCGCCCCCCTGGCGCGCACCGCCCGCATCATCGGCTACAGCGCGGCGAACGCCTACGCCGACTTCCGCGCCTCCTACACGTGGACCAGCTGGACCTTCGGCTGGCTCACCCGGATGCTCAGCCAGGTCTGCTTCTTCGGCCTGGTGGGGCACCTGCTCGGCTCCCCGGCCCACACCCGCTACCTCGTGATCGGCAACGCCGTCATGGCCTGCGTCATCGAGGCCATGACCGTGGTGGTCTCGACCGGCTGGGAACGCGGCCACGGCACCCTGCCCCTGCTCGCCGCCGCACCCGGCGAGCTGGGCTGGGTCATGCTCGGCCGCAGTCTGCAGTGGCCGGTCAGCGGCTCGGCCACGGCCGCGGTCTCGCTGCTCGTCGTCGGCCCCGCCTTCGGCGTGCACTGGCCGCCCGGCCGGGTGCCCGCGCTGCTGGGACTGGTCCTGCTGACCGCCGCCACCACGTACTGCCTCGGCCTGTTCGTGGGGGCCTTCGTCCTGGCCGTGCCGGAGGCCCGCAACATCGTCTTCAACGCCTCCTTCCTGCTCCTGATGGCCGTGTGCGGGGCCGAGGTGCCGGTCGACTTCTGGCCCGGCTGGGTCGGGGCGGCCGCCGCCGTCCTGCCCCCCACCCACGGCCTGGCCGCGGTCCGCGCCCTCGCCGACGGCGCGCCCGCCGCGGCCGTCGCCGCCCCCGCGCTGTGGGCGCTGCTCACCGGCGCCGGCTGGCTGGCCGCCGCGCTCACCGCCTTCCGGGCGCTCACCGCACGGGCCCGGGCCACCCACGCCTTCGGCTCCGCCGTCTGACGGCACGGCACCCGCCCCACCGAACGAGGGACCACCCATGACCCACGACCGCACCGCGGACCGCGCCGACGGCCCGTACAGCGTCCTGCTGCTCAAGCCGGACGGCTACCTCCTGCCCGGCCTGCGCGCCCACCTGGACCGGCTCGTCGAGCGCCATCGGCTGCGCGTGGTGACCCGCTACCCGGTGGTCCTCGACGCCCGGGACGTCGAGGACGTCTGGCCCAAACTCGCCGCCGGCGCCTACCCGGTGGCCCACCAGCTGACCCTGCACTACATGACCGGCGGCACCTGCGAGGTCACCGTCGTCGCGGCGGCCGACGCGGTCGACGGCGTCGACGGCGGTCCGGACGTCGTGGCCCGCTGCACGGCCATCCGCACCGAGGTGCGGCGCGAGTTCGGCGACACCGTGTTCGCCAACCGGCTCCACACCCCCACCGAGCCCGAGGAGATCGCGCCCTGCGTCTCCAAGTTCCTGCACAGCCTGCCGCACGGTCTGCCGCACGTCCGCCACCACGACCCGGGCACCGCCGCCGGCGCCTTCGGCCGGCTCGCCGCCCTGCCCTCCGGCGAGATCCGGGCCGCCGCCCTCGAGGTCTGGCGCCGGCAGCGCCGGGGGGGCTGGCAGGCCTTCCGGCTGGACACCCCGCCGGGCGAGCACGGCACGTACCTCCTGCCCGGCGACTCCCACTCCATCGACTACGGCATGTCCGTCATCGCCGAGCTGCTGCCCCACCTGACCCTCGACCAGATCATCACCGCCTACATCGAGATGGACGTCCGCGGCGAGAGCCGCCTGTACGCCGGAACGGCCGAGGAGAGCGCGCACCTGGCCGACCGCATCACCGCGGCCGGACTGTTCGCCCGGGCCCGCGCCACCCGGCCCGCCGCCGACCGGCCCGCCCGGCCCGTCCGGGTCGATCCCGGCCCGCGGACCGACGGACCCGGCACACCGCCCCGGTCCGACCGTCCCGACACCCACCGACCGGCATGAGGAGGCCGCCCGCCATGACCCGCCAGAAGCTGGTGCTCGACGCGCTCGACGCCGACGACCCGGCACCCCACCTCGACGCCCTCGCCCGCGGCGGCTCCGCGTTCGACTGCCCCGACCTCGGCAGCGGCCGCCTGGTCCTGCCCCGGTACGCCGAGGTACGGCACGTCCTGCGCGACCCGGCCTTCGGCTGCGCGCCGTCCGCCGGCCACTTCCTGGACGACCTGCCCGCGGGGCTGCGCCCCGCCCTGGCCCCCGTCGCCTCCTGGGCCCTGTACGCCGACGGCGCCGACCACCGCCGGCTGCGCTCCCTGCTCGCCAAGGCCTTCACCCCCCGCCGGATCGCCGCCCTGGAGGAGCGCACCGCCGCCACCGCCCGCGGCCTGCTCGACCGACTCGCCGCGGCGGGCGGCGGCGACGCGGTGCGCGCCCTGGCCTTCCCGCTGCCCGTCCTCACCATCTGCGCCCTGCTCGGCCTGCCCGCCGCCGACCAGGACCTCCTCAAGGACTGGTCCGACGACCTGATCCGGATCGTCGAACCCGACCCCGGCCCCGCGGACGTCGCCCGCATCGCCGGCGCCTGGCACGCGCTGTGGGACTACTTCACCGCCGTGGTCGCCGACCGCCGCGCCCGCCCCGCCGACGACGTGGTCTCCGGCCTGGTCCGGGCCGAGGCGGACGGTTCCCGCCTGACCACCGAGGAGATCGTCTCCAACTGCGTCTCGCTCCTGCTGGGCGGCCACGAGACCACCACCAACCTGCTCACCGCGCTGCTCCTCGCCGCCACCGCCCACCCCGCACCGGCGGCCGCCGCGACCCGCGACCCCCGCGCGGCCGCCGCCTTCGTCGAGGAGGTGCTGCGCACCGACGGCCCCTCGAAGATCACCGCCCGCACGGCACTCGCCGACACCGAGGTCGCCGGCGTCCCCGTCGAACGCGGCCGCCGCATCGTGCTGCTGCTGGCCTCGGCCAACCGGGACCCCCGGGCCTTCGAACGTCCCGAGCGCTTCGACCCGGCCCGCGCCGCCAACCCGCACCTGGCCTTCGGCCACGGCCCGCACGCCTGCTTCGGCGCCGCCCTGGCCCGCCTCCAGGGCCGGATCGTGCTGGAGCAGTACGCCGCCCACCCCGCCGCCTTCGCCGTCCACCCGGACCGGGTGCGGTGGAACCCCTCCCGCGTCCTGCGCTCCGCCCGCAGCCTGCCGCTGACCACCGGCCACCGGAGCGCCGCATGATCCTCACCGGACCCCGCATCGAGGAGGAGCACGCCGCCGGCCGCATCGTCATCACGCCCTTCCGCGCCGACGCGGTCAACCCCAACAGCTACAACTACCGCCTCGGCAGCACCGTCAAGAGCTTCGACGCGACCACCCGCAGCTGGCTCGCCCTCGAACTCCCGGAGGAGGGCTACGTGCTGGCCCCCGGCCGCATGTACCTCGGCCACACCGAGGAGGTCATCGGCAGCGACACGTACGCCATGTCGCTGATCGGACGCAGCTCGATGGGCCGCCTCGGCCTGTTCCTCCAGGTCTCCGCCGACCTCGGGCACACCACCTCCTGCCACCGCTGGACGCTGGAGATGGTCGCCACCCGCCCGCTGCGGATCTACCCCGGCATGACCGTCGGCCAGGTGTCCTTCTGGCAGAACCAGGGCCGGGTGCGCCCCACCCCCGCCCTCTACGCCCGCTTCAACGAACCCCACGAGTCCGCGATCGGAGACCGGCTGTGATCCTCACCGGCGACGAGCTGGCGCGGCAGGTCGACCGGGAACGCATCGTCATCTCCCCGTTCGACCCGGCCCGCTGCACCACCAACTCCTACGACCTGGCGCTCGGCCGGCGGGTGCTCGTCTACACCGACGACGTGCTCGACCCGCGCCGGCCCGCCGCCCACGAGGTGCGCGAGATACCCGAGGAGGGCCTCGAACTCGCGCCGGGCGAGTTCGTGCTCGCCGAGACCGCCGAGACCATCGGCAGCGACCACTACGTCCCGCTGATCCACGCCAAGTCCGGCACCGCGCGCATGGGCCTGTTCGTGCACGTCACGGCGGACCTCATCGACATCGGCTTCATGGGACAGTCCACCCTCCAGCTGTACGCGACCCTGCCGGTGCGGATCCGGCCCGGCATGCTGATCGCCCAGGTCACCTTCTGGCAGCCGGTGGGCGCGATCCGCCTCTACGACGGCAAGTACCAGCTCGCCGACGGCCCGCAGCCGTCCCGGACGTACCTCGACCACCAGGTGGCGGGCCGTGCCTGAGCCGACCACCATCGCGCCGACCACCGCCGTGCCGCCTGCCGCCGCGCCGCCCGCGACCGCGGGACCCGGCTCCGCCCCGGCGCCCGCCTGCCCGTACGCGCCGTACGCGCCGGCCGTGACCGACTCGGCCGACGCGTTCCGCACCGTGCAGGACCGTGCCGAGTGCACCTTCGCCCGCCGCTCCCGGCTCGTCGGCATGCCCGCCCACGTCGGCCCGGACGCGCACGCCGCCGGCCTGGTCGCCGGGCCCGCGCTGCGCGCCTTCACCGCCCGGGCGGCCGCCGACCGCCTCGACGGGTTCGTCGTCGAGCTGACCGACCCCGTGCACGGGGCCACCCCCGCCGCCGTGGCCGCCACCACCCGGGCCGTGCTGGCGGGCGTGCTCACGGCCGACGGCGACCGCGACCTGGCGGGGCTGGCGGGGGCGGAGGCGGAGCACTGGTGGTTCCGGGCCTTCGGGACCCGCTGGTTCGCGCTGGTCTTCGCCCCCTCCTACGGGCCCGAGTCGCCCCGCCACACCTTCGGCTCCGCGTCCACCTTCGTGCTGCTCCAGCCGGTGGAGGCCTTCGACCGGCACGCCAGCCCGCGCGGCGCCGCCATCGCGGAGGGCGTCCGCGAGGACATCCGCGACCGGTACGCCGCCGGCGGCCGCCCCTACGACGCCGAACTCGCCGCCCAGGACGTGGAGTCGCTGAAGTTCGTGTGGCCGCACGGCCCCGCCGACGCCCCCGTGCGCTGGTGGGAGCGGCCCGCACCGCCCGCGGACGCCGCCGGTCGCGCGCCGGCAGCCCTCGAGGGCACGGAGCCGGCGCCCCACCACCCGCCTGACCCCGCCCTCCTGGCGGCCGTCGCCGCGGCCGCCGCCGCCACGCACGCCGGACCACCCGACCCGACCCGGGGCCTTCCCGCCGCCGCGCCCGCCGGGCCCCCGGCCGGCGCCGGGGACCTCGGCGCCGACCTGCTCGTCGCCGCGACGGCGGCTCTCGCCGACGCCGTGCCGCCCGTCGACCGGGAGACCGCGCGCGGGCTGCTGGCCGGCCTCGCCGGGCTGACCCTCGACGGCCCGCACCGTCGGGTGCCGCTGCACACGGCCCTCCCCGGGACCGACCTCCCGGCCGCCCTGCGTCCCGTCGGCGCCCACGGCGCCCCGGAGGAGGACGTGTTCCGGCTGGCGCTCGCCGCGGCCTGCCCCGGCGCACCCTGGCCGGACGGGCCCGCGGACCCCGCCGCGCTCGCCGCGGCCGTCCGGGTGCTCGGCGGCCGGCTCGGCTGCCGGGTGCCGACGCTGGCCGCGGTGGCCGCCCGCCACCTGCTGCACCTGCTGCCGGCCGCCGACGCGGCGGGCCGCCGCCACCTCCTGCGCCGCCTGGCCTGGCTCACCGACTCCCGGGCGGCCGGCGCGCAGGCCCTGCTGCTGGGCCTCACCGGCCCCGACGACCCGCTCGTACGCCTCCCCGCGGTGCCCCCGGCTCCCGCCCCGGCAACCGGCGCCGGCGCCGGCGCCCCGGACGAGGACGAGGAACCACTGCCCCTGGCCGACTGGCACCGGGAGCCGCCCGCCCCGGACGAGGAGCGCCGCCTCGGCGGCCGGGTCCGGGCGGTACGCCGCCACCGCGGGGCGACCTTCGCCGACCTGTCCTGGGCCGGCCGGACCGTCCAGCTGTCCCTCCCGGCCGGCGGACCGGTCCGCATCCGCCCCGGGGACCTGCTGGCCGTACGCGGCCGCGGCGGACGCTCCCGCACCGGTGCCGCCGTCCTCCTCGTCGACGAGGTGCTGCGGCACCGGCCCGGCCGCTCCGCGCGCCCGCTGCGCGCCGCCGGCCCGGACCCGGCCGGCGAGCCCCCCGTCGCGGGCCTGCTGCGGCCCCGGCTGACCCGGCTCGGCTTCGCCGAGGCGGCCTCGCCCCTGCTCACGGAGGGCTACTTCGGTGGCCGCGCCCGCCCGTTCGCCACCCGGCAGGCCGACCGGGACCGGCCGCTGTACCTGCGGGTCACCACCGAGCTCGACCTGCTGCGCCGCCTCGCCGAAGGCCGCACCCGCGTCTACGAGATCGGGCCGAGCTTCCGCAACGAACCGCTGCGGGGCGCCGCCGCCAAGGAGTTCACGATGCTGGAGGCCTACGCCGCCGACCTGCGCCTGGACGCCATGGCCGAGCTGGTCGCGGACCTGGTCGCCGACGTCCTCGACGACCCGCGCCGGCCCCGCTGGACCACGTTCGACGAGGCCTTCGCCGAGACCGCCGGGGCGCACCCCGACGACACCGCCGCACTGCACCGGCTGGCCGCCCGGACCGGCGGCCCCGACCCGCGGCGGTTCGCCGACCCGCACGCCCTGGCCCAGCGGCTGTGGCGGGGCACCTACCGCCACCGGCTGCCCGGCGTGGCGCTGGTCCACCGGATCCCCGGCCCGGCCTCGCCGTTCATCGCGGGGGAGGGCCGCACGGCACGCCGGGTCTGGCTCTCCGTCGACGGGGTCGAACTCGCCGAGATCAGCGCCAACGAACGCGACCCGGACCGGCTCGCCCGGCGGCTGGCCGCCCAGTTCGCCAGCGACCCGCACCCCGTCCACCGCGACTACGGCGACGTACTGGAGACCTTCGCCGCCGGCGTGCCGCCCTGCGTCGGCGTCGGACTCGGCCTCACCCGCCTGGCGGAGCTGCGCGCCGCCCGCACGACCACCGCGCAGGAGCCACGGCCGTGACACCGACGCGGACACCGACGGACGCCGACAGCGACCGACACCGACACCGAAACCGTCACCGACGCCCACCGACACCGACCCGGGAGCACCCGCAGCCATGACCACCACCGCCCACGCCCCCTGGCTGGCCGCGAACGAGGCCCTGTGGGACGCCCGCGTCCCGCTCCACGCCGACAGCGACTGGTACGACCTGGCCGGCTTCCGCGCCGGCGGCCTGGCCCTGGACCACATCGAGCGCGCCGGCGTCGGCGACCCCGCCGGCCGCAGCCTGCTGCACCTGCAGTGCCACTTCGGGCTGGGCACCCTGTCCTGGGCCCGGTTGGGGGCCGAAGCCGTGGGAGTCGACTTCTCGGCCGCCGCCGTCGAGCGGGCCCGCGCGCTGGCCGCCGAGACCGGCCTGCCGGCCCGGTTCGAGCAGGCCGAGGTCGGCGCACTCGACCTGGGGCGCACCTTCGACGTGTGCTTCACCTCCTGGGGCGTGCTGATGTGGCTGCCCGACCTGACGGCCTGGGCCCGCGCCGTCGCCCGCCACCTGCGCCCGGGCGGGAAGTTCTTCCTCGCCGAGGGCCATCCGCACCTGTTCGTCTGGGACGACGAGCCCGGCAGGGACGGCTACCGGCCGCGCAACCCGTACTTCCGGCACACCGCACCCGTCGTCGACGCGGAGGCCGGCACGTACGTCGACACCTCCGCGACCCTCAGCCTGCCCCAGTACCGCTGGAACCACCCGCTGTCCGAGGTGGTCTCCGCCCTGGCAGGAGCCGGCCTGCGCATCACCGACATGGCCGAACATCCGGTCCTGCCCTGGCAGCCGCTGCCCTGGCTGACCCCCGCCGAGCAGCCGGGCTTCTGGCGGATCCCCGGCGACCCCTTCCCGCTCAGCTTCACCGTCACCGCCACCAAGGACTGACCCCGCCCGGCCCACCCCCTAACCGCCCCCCTCCCGCGCACGAAAGGAACACGACGTGACCACCACCACCCTCCGCGCCCTCCCCGCCTGGCCCCTGGCCCGGGTCCCGCGCACCCCCGCCGACGTGTGGGACGCGAGCTACACCGAGTTCGTCGCCATGGTCAACCAGACCAACGTGCCGCCCGGTTCGTACGCCACCCTCAACGCCTGGGCCACCTTCGGCCGCATCGACGCCTCCTCCTCGGTCCTCGAGGTCGCCTGCACCACCGGGTTCTCCTCGCGTGAACTCGCCCGGCTCACCGGCTGCTCCGCGACCGGCTTCGACCTCAGCGACGACTCGGTGCGCATCGCCCGCTACAACCACCAGGCCGTCGACCCCGCCCTGCGCCTGGACTACTTCACCGCCGACGGCGCCACCGCCGAACCCCGCGGCCGCTTCACCCACGTCGTCGTCGGGGCCGCCCTCGGCTTCTTCCCCGAACCCGCCGCCATGGCCCGCCGGCTCGGCGGCTTCCTGACGGACGGCGGACTGCTGCTGGCCTCCCCGTTCTGGGCCGACGAGCCGCTGCCGGCCGAGGCGGAGGACCTGCGCCGCGAGGTCTTCGGCATCACCAGCCCGATGGAGACCTACCACGAGGCCCTCTCCCTCTACCGCGGCTTCGACGTGCTGCACGAGACCCGACACGTGCCCGTGCAGGAGAGCGAGGACGACATCGCCCACTACTGCGCCTCCACCGTGGACCGAGCCTGCGCGCAGTCCGGCGTCACCGACCCCGCGGTCCGCGCGGCGATGACCGAGCGCCTCGCCGCCGTCCGCCGGGCCTCCAACCGGCTGCGCCGCCACCTGCGTTACTCCGTACTCGTGCTGCGTTACGACCGCGCCACCTACCCCGCCCGCTACGTCGAACTCTTCTGACCCCCGGACCGTACGGCAGCAGCGGACCCACAGGAACGGACCCCACCCACCATGGCCATCGCCCACGACGCCTCCCGCGTGCGCGCCCGCGACCTCATCGGCCTCGAACGGCACGAGATCCCGGCCGTGCACGACCTGCTCGACTACCTCCGCTACGACGACCACGGCCGGCTCCGCGTGCACGGCCACGACGCGCACGACCTGCTCACCCGGGCCGGCGCACCCCTGATCTGGTACCTCGGCGACCGCGTCCGCGCCAACTACCGCGCCGTCGACGGGGCGTACCGCGCGCACTTCCCCGGCCACCGCACGTTCGCCGCGGTCAAGGCCTGCTACGTCAAGGAGTGCCTCACCGTCCTGCGCGAGGCCGGCGCCGGTGCCGAGGTGATGAGCGCGCTGGAGCTCCAGATCGCCCTCCAGACGGGCTTCGCCCCGGCGGACATCGTCAGCAACGGAGTGGGCCGCAGCCCCGAGTACGCCGACGCCACCGTGGCCGCCGGCGTCGGACTGACCGTCCTCGACTGCCCGGAGGACCTCGACACCCTCGCCGCCGCCTGTCGCCGCCACGGCGTCCGGGCCCGCGTCGGACTGCGGGTGACGCCTCCCGTCGACCACGAGGGCATCTACATCACCCCGTCCTCCAAGCTCGGCGTCGACTGGGAGGGGGGCGAGTTCCTGCGGCTGGCGCGGGCCGCCCTGGACACCCCCGAGGTGGACGTCGTCGCCCTGCACGCCCACCAGGTCACCCACTGCTCCCAGCTCGCGAAGTACCGGGCGACCCTCGCCGGCGTGGCGGACGTGGCCCGCGCCGTGGAGCGCGAACTGGGCCTGCGCTTCGAGGTCGTCGACATCGGAGGGGGCCTGGAGACCCGGTTCCTGCTCCGCCGTTCGGGCCTGGGGCCCGAGGACTTCGCGGCCGTCGCCGCGGAGGAACTGGGCCGCATCGGCTACCCGTTCGTCCTGCACATCGAGCCGGGCCGGTTCCTCACCGCGGACGCAGCCGTGGGCCTGACCAGGGTGGCCGCCGAGAAGCGCAACGGCGAGCACCGGTACCTGATCACCGAGATCGGCTCGAACGTGCTGATCGACATGGCGGAGGTCACCTACCACCCGCTGCCGACCGTGCTGCCCGCCCCGGACGCGCCCTGGGCCACGTACGACGTCGGCGACTCCACCTGCGCCCCGGCGCTGGTCTGCCGTACCGCGGTGCTGCCGGACACGCCGGACAACCGGCTGCTGCTCCTCCTCAACTGCGGTGCGTACTCCACGGTGTTCACCCAGCTGTGGGCCTTCCGGCTGCCCCGCTACCTCTTCAGCGACGGCGACGGACCGGTGCGCACCGTGTTCGACGACGAGGCCCAGCACGCGATGTACCGGGCCCTGTACGGCTACGAGATCCGGCCGTGACCCCCGCCCGGGACTCCACCGCGCCCCCGGCCGCCCCGGCGCCCGGGGGCGCCCCGGTGGTCTGGATCAACGGGCCCTTCGGCTGCGGCAAGAGCACCGTCACCCGCCACCTGGCCGCACTGCTGCCCGGCGCCCTCGTGGTGGACCCGGAGGACGTCGGTCACATGCTGTGGCGCCAACTCCCCGGCGCACTGCGGGAGGAGGAGTTCGAACTGGAGCCGCTGTGGGCCCCGCTGACGCGCCTGCTCGTCGAGCGCTGCGCCCGCACCTACGGCCGCCCCGTGGTGGTCCCGATGACGGTCTCCCGGTTGCCGGTGTTCGAGCAGCTCGTCGGCGGCCTGCGCCGCGGTGGCCTGGACGTACGCCACTTCACCCTGCTCGCCGACCCGGCGACGATCCGGGAACGGCTGCGCCGGCGCATGGCCGAACGCAGTGAACCACCCGACGAATGGGGCGAGTTGAGTTGGGAGGGCCGCCAGCTGGCGCGGTGCCTGGAGACGCTGACCGGACCGGAGTTCGGGACCCACCTGTGGACCGCAGGCAAGCCGCCCGAGGACGTGGCGCGCGAGCTGGCGGCCCAGCTGTGAACCGCCGCTCGCGCGCCGCCCCGGGCGCGCAGTGCTACTGCAGGAGCTTCGCCTTTGCCTGCTCGAACTCGGCGGGCGTGATGTCCCCGCTGGCCTTCAGCTTGGACAGCCGGTCGAGCTCGTCCACGTGGCTGCGGGGCCCGGCGGTCTCCCGGATGTAGTCGTCCATCATCGCCCTCTGCTCACGTGCCTGCTCGATCTCGCGCCGGCCCATGCTCTTGCCGCGGGCGATGACGTAGATCAGCACGCCGAGGAAGGGAATGATCAGCACCAGGATCAGCCAGCCGGCCTTCCCCCATCCGCTCATCGAGTCGTCGCGGAAGATGTCGACGATGATGCGGAACAAGAGCATGAACCACAGCACCCAGAGGAAGATCCACAACACGGTCCAGAACGCGCCGAGCAGCGGGTAGTCGTACGCGAGGACTTGGCTTTCCATCGCACGGTCTCCTTCCTTGCGCACAGCCGTGCCGGGGCGGAACCGGACGGCCCGCGCCCACGGTGTTCAGACTGGGCGAGCCCCGGCCGGGTGCCTTCACCCGCGGCGGGTGATTCGCCCCCGCCCCGCCACCCCCGAGATCGCCCCCGCGCAGCCCACGGAGCCGCAGGTCAGGTCCCTGGATCCGACCTCCCTCGCCCGGCGTGGCGATCATGGGTGCAGCACCCGATCATGGGGTGAAGTGCCCAGGGGCCCGCAGCCCCGCCCGTCCGGGCGGGACGCGGGCGCGACCGACAAAAGGGGCGTGGCGAAAGGCCGCGATCGCACGCAGCCCGCCCCGCGCGGGGTGACCCATGAGCGTGGCTTTCCCGGAAGACCCCTTGCTGGCCGCGAAACTCGCCGTGCCCGTCCAGGCACCCGGCCTGGTCCGCCGCGAGCGCCTGCTGGACCGGCTCACCGCCGGTACGGCGGGTCCCCTGACGCTGATCACCGGGGCGGCCGGAGCCGGCAAGACCGCCCTGGCCGCCTCGTGGGCCCTCTCCCGTCCCGAGTCCGCGCCGCTGGTCTGGGTGACGGTGGAGGAGGACGACACCCCGGCCGCCTTCTGGGCGTACGTCGCCGAAGGCCTGCGCCGCCGCGGACTGCCGTCCGGCACCGGTCCCGGGACGCCCGTCCCCGCCGACGCCGCGGCCCGCTCACAGCTGGTCCGGCTGGCCGCGGCGTTCGAGCGCCTGCCCGACCCGCTGGTGATGGTCGTCGACGGCCTCGACCGCGTCCCCGGCAGGGAGGTGCACGACGGACTGCGCTTCGTCACCGAGCACGCCGGCCCGGCCCTGCGGCTGGTCCTGATCAGCCGGGAGGACCCGGGGCTGCCGCTGCACCGTTACCGTGCCGAGGGCCGGCTCCAGGAGATCCGGGAGGCGGACCTCGCCTTCACCCGCCACGAGGCGGCCCTCCTCCTCGGCGGCGAGGGCCCGGCGCCCGACGACGAGGTCGTGGACCTGCTGCTCGGCCGCACCGAAGGCTGGGCCGCCGGCCTGCGCCTGTGCGCGCTGGCCATGATCAGGACCGCCGACCCCTCCGGCTTCGCCCGCTCCTTCACCGCCTCCGAGCAGGCCGTCTCCGACTACCTCCTCACCGAGGTGCTCGCCGCCCAGCCGGCCCCCGCCCGCGAGCTCCTGCTGCGCACCGGCGTCCTCGACCTGGTCCACGCCGATCTCGCCGCGGCGCTCACCGGTCGGGCCGACGCCGAGCGCACCCTGCAGGAGCTGGTCCGCTGCCACGCCTTCGTCGAACCGCTGGCCGGCACCCGCTGGTACCGCTTCCACCCCCTGTTCGCGGAGGTCCTGCGCGCCCACCTGCGCAGCCTGCGCCCCGAGCTGGAGCCGCGGCTGCACCGCCGCGCCGCCCGCTGGTACGCCGACGGGGGCCGCCCCGCCGAAGCCGTCGACCAGGCCGCGGCCGGCGGTGACTGGGCGTTCGCGGCCGCCCAGACCGTCCGGCACCTGATGGTCGCCCCCCTGCTGGCCGTCCCCGGCGCGACCCCGTCCGCCGACACCTTCGCCGACATGCCCGCCGACCTCCCGGGCGCCGCACCGGCCCTGGTCGCCGCGGCCTGCCGGCTCAGCCACCACGACGCCGCCGGCTGCGGCACCCGGCTGGCCCGGGCCGAGCACCGGCTGCGCGACGCCGACCCGCCCCCGGAACCGGCCGACCAGCTCACCGCCGTACTGCTGCGCCTGCTGTCGGCCCCCGACGGACAGGGCGACGCGGAGGCCCGCCGGGCCGCCGCCCTCATGGCGCACCTGACACCCGAAGAGCGCGCCGGCCACCCCGAGATCGAACCACTGCGCCTGTACGGGCACGCCCTCGCCCGTCGGCGGGCCGGCGCCCTCCGCGCCGCCCGCGACGGCCTGGAGCAGGCCGTCGCCGCCTGCTCCGGCGACCCGACCGCACTGCTGCGCCACCGGAGCCTGGGCCGACTGGCCCTGGCCGACGCCGCGGCCGGCGCCCTGGCCCGGGCCCAGGAGCACGGCACGGCCTCCCTCGCCGTCGCGGACCGGTACGGCCTGCCCGACGCCGCGCGCTCCGGGGCCGCCGACCTGGCGCTGGCCGCGGTGGCCGTGGAACGCGGGGACCTCGGCACGGCCGCCGCACACCTCGACGGCTGCGCACCGTTCCCGGACACCTGCCGCGACGCGGACCTCGCGACGGAGCGGCTGGTGCTGCGCTCGCAGCTGGCGGTCGCCCGGGGCCGGTGGCAGGACGCGCTCGACGTACTCGACGAGCCCGCCCCGCCCGCCTCGCCCGACGCGGTCGCCCGCCTCGCCGTCGCGCACGCCTCCGCCGCCCTGGCCCACGGGGACCCCGGCACCGCCCTCGTCGTGCTGGCGGAGGTGCCCGAGGGCCCGCCCGCGTGCGCGGTGGTCCTCGCCGAGGCGCACCTGGCCGCCGGGCGCCCCGACCAGGCCCTGCGGCTGGTCGCACGGGCCGAGGACGCCGAGGAGGCGACCGACGCGGACCGGGTGCGCCTGGAGTTGCTGCGCGCCCACCAGGCGCTCCTGGCCGGCGACGAGGCCGCGGCCCGCGACCGGTTGGGGCAGGCCGTCGACCGCGCGCTGCCCGAGCTGCTCCGCCGCCCCTTCACGGAGGCCGGCCCCTGGGTACGGCACCTCGCGCGCGACCTCAACGGCCACGCCGACGCGTACGTACGCCTCACCGGCGCGCCGGCCCGCTCCGAGGCGCTCGTGGTGGAGCAGCTGAGCCCGCGCGAGAAGGAGGTGCTGCAGCAGGTGGCGCGCATGATGTCCACCGAGGAGGTCGCCGCGGAGCTGCGCCTGTCCGTCAACACCGTCAAGACCCACCTGCGCGGCATCTACCGCAAGCTGTGCGTCTCGCGGCGGCGCGACGCGGTCGAGCGCGCCCGGGAGCTCCACATCCTGTGACGGGCCCGGCCTGCGGAGGGCCGGCCTGCGACGGGCCCCGTCGCCCGAACGGGCCTCCGAGGGCCTCCCCGGCCTCGGGACTCCCGGACCCCCGCACCCCTCGCCTCACCTGCCGCGGGTGAGGTGCGCGGCCCGGTCCGCGACCACGATGAAGGGGACGGGCCCGACGACCGGGCACGGGCTCACAGGGGAGAGAGGGACGCCGCCCATGCGCTACGAATTCCGGATCACGGGCCACGTGTCCGAGCCGCTGTCCCACGCCTTCCCCGAACTCGACGACAAGCCGGCACCCGGGCAGACCCTGTTCTTCGGCACCGTCACCGACGACGCGCACCTCTACGGACTGCTCGGGCGCTTCCGGGACCTGGGCCTGCACGTCGAGGAGATGCGGCGGCTGCCCGACTGAGCCGGGTGCGTCCGGCGCGGCGGACGCCGGGACCGGCCACGGCAGAGCGAGAAGGGGCACGGAGATGAAGAAGGCGGCGGCAGACGGGGGCGGCAGCGTGAAGAGGTCCGCCCGCCCCGGGCGCGAGGCCCTCGACCCCGACGAACGCGCCCAGCGCGGCAGGACGGCGCGCACGAGCGTCCGGCGCTCCGAGCACGCGCGGCTCGACGTCGGGACCGACCGGGACCCCGTCGGCATCCTGGAGGCGCAGTCGGCCAACCGGGTGCCCGAACTCGTCCCCCTCCGCAACGGCCGCATGCTCGAGTCGCCGTTCCGCTTCTACCGGGGGGCCGCCGCCGTCATGGCGGCCGACCTCGGACGACAGCCCCACACCGGACTGACGTCCCAGCTGTGCGGCGACGCCCACGTCCTGAACTTCGGCCTGTTCGCCTCGGCCGAGCGCACCCTCGTCTTCGACGTGAACGACTTCGACGAGTCCCACCCCGGGCCCTTCGAGTGGGACGTCAAGCGGCTCGCCGCCAGCCTCGCCGTCGCCGGCCGGGCGAACGGCTTCTCCCCGGCCGACCGGGCCGACGTCGTCCGCGAGGCCGTGTCGGCGTACCGCCTGCGCATGCAGCGCTTCGCCGGCATGCGGGTCCTCGACATCTGGTACGCCCAGGACGACGCGGACGCCCTCCGCGCCCTCGGTGCGGAAGGCGGTGCGCGCGTCCTGCGCGGGACCGACCGGATGCTGGCCAAGGCGCGCAGCAAGGACAACATCCAGGCCTACGGCAAGCTCACCCGCCGGGTCGGGGGCGAACCGCGCCTCGTGTCGGACCCGCCCCTGATCGTCCCCCTCTCCGACCTGCTCGGCAGCGACGCGGGGACGGACCAGGACACGGCGCTCAACGAGCTCGTCGACGCGTACGCCGCGAGCCTGGCACCCGAGCGCCGCCACCTCCTCGGCTGCTTCCGCGTGGTCGACATGGCCCGCAAGGTGGTCGGCGTCGGCAGTGTGGGAACCCGCTGCTGGATCATCCTCCTGACCGGCCGCGACGCGGACGACCCGCTGCTGCTCCAGGCGAAGGAGGCGGGCCCGTCCGTGCTGGCGCCGTACGCGGGGCCGGCCGGGTACGACAACCAGGGCCGGCGGGTGGTGTACGGCCAGCGGCTGATGCAGGCCGCCGGCGACATCTTCCTCGGCTGGGTGCGGATCACGGGCATGGACGGCCGGTCCCGCGACTTCTACGTCCGCCAGCTGCACGACTGGAAGGGGGCCATCGAGACGGAGGGGATGCGACCGGCCGGCATGCGGCTGCTGGCCCGGGCGTGCGGCGCCTCGCTGGCCCGCGGCCACGCCCGGTCCGGCGACCCGGTGGCCATCGCCGGCTACCTCGGCACCTCGGACTCCTTCGACCGGGCCCTGGTCGGATTCGCCGAGGCGTACGCCGACCTGACCGAGCGCGACTACGAGGCCTTCGCCGAGGCCGCCCGGACCGGTCGGATCCCGACGGCGGAGGGCTGACCCGCCCGTGTCCCCGCGGGCCGCCGTCGCGCTGCTGGCCGCGCTGTGCGCCGCCGGTGTCCCGTACGCCCCGGCGGCGGCCGCGCCGACGGCGGGTGTACGGGTGGCGCTGACGGCCCCCTGGACCGCCCCCGGGACGGCCACCGGGCCGGCCGCCGGGGACTTCGACCCCCGGCGACCGCGGTTCGTCGCCCGGGTGTCGCCCGTGCCGCCGGACCGGCTCGGCCGGTCCCACGGCGCGGACTGCCCGGTCCCGCCGGCGGAGCTGAGGCTCGTCCGCCTGACCCACTGGGGCTTCGACGGCACGGTGCACCAGGGCGAGCTCGTCGTGCACGAGCGGGCGGTGGACCCCGTGCTGCACGTGTTCGCCAAGGCGTTCGAGGAGCGGTTCCCGATCCGGAAGATGCGCGTGATGGCCGCCTACGGCGGCGACGACGCGGCCGCGATGGCGGACGACAACACCTCGGCCTACAACTGCCGCGCCGTGACGGGACACCCCGGGCTGCGCTCGCAGCACTCGTACGGCGACGCCGTCGACATCAACCCGGCCGAGAACCCGTACGTGGACCGCAACGGCACCGTGCACCCGCCGGGCGCGACCGCCTACCTCGCCCGGCGCGACCGCACGCGCCCGGGCGTCGTCCTGCCGGGCGGCGCCGTCGCCGCCGCCTTCGCGGAGGTCGGGTGGCAGTGGGGCGGCCGGTGGAACCTCCCGGACTACCAGCACTTCTCCGCCAACGGGCACTGAGCGGGCCGCCTCAGTCGTGCAGCAGCTCCTCGCGCAGGTGGCCCAGCGTGCGGGTGAGCAGGCGCGACACGTGCATCTGGGACAGCCCGATCTCGGCGCCGATCTGCGCCTGCGTCAGCTCCTGGCCGAAGCGCATCTCCAGGATGCGCGACGAGCGTTCGTCCAGCTCCGCCAGCAGGGGCGTCAGGGCGTGCAGGTCCTCGACCGCCTCCAGCGCGTGGTCGGTCTCGCCCATGGTCTCGGCGAGGGTCCGGGTGGCCCGCCCGGCGCGGTGCGCCTCGGTGCCGACGGCGGAGTCCTGGGGTGCGTCGAGGGACTGGGTGGAGTACCCGTTGGCGGCCACCAGGCCCTCGCGGACCTCGTCCTCGGTGAGGTCCAGGTGGTCTGCGAGCTCCGCGTGGCTGGGGGCGTGGTCCGTGGCGGCGGTCAGCTCCTCGGTCGCCTTGGCCAGCTGCGAGCGCAGCTCCTGGAGCCGGCGCGGGACCCGTACGGCCCAGGTGGTGTCCCGGAAGTGGCGCTTGATCTCGCCGGTGATGTACGGCAGGGCGAGGGTGGTGAACTGGGTGTTGCGGTCCGGGTCGTAGCGGTCGATGGCCTTGATGAGGCCGATGATGCCGACCTGGACGATGTCCTCGTTCTCCGGTCCGCCGGGGCGGTCCCGGAACGGGCGGGCGGCGAAGTTCACCAGCGCCACGTTCATCTCTATCAGTGTGTTGCGCACGTACTGGTGCTCGCGGGTACCCGGCTCCAGGCTCCGCAGCCGGTCGAAGAACACGCGGGTCAGCTGCCGCGCCTCGCCCGTGGAGAGTTCGCGCGGGCAGGACACCTCGGGCAGCCCCGCCAGCGCGGGGGAGCGGGCGACGCCACCGGGGGCCGGGGCCGGGGCCGGGGCATGGGTCGGGGCCTGGGTGGTCGTGGGCTCGGCCGTGGCCGTGTATGTCATCGTCTCCGCTCCTTGGGCACGGGGGCTTGCGGCGCGTTGCGCGATCGTCCGATCAAGCGGAAGTCCGATTCCGCTCACCTGAACCCTGCCGGTGTGAAGGACACACGTCAAGGGATACCGGAAAACCATTTCGGGATTTGATTTTCGCGAGTCACCACTCAAGAATGGGCCCGTGGAGAGCGAGCACACGGGGTCCCGCCGCAACCGCTGGACCTTCCTGACGAACCACGCGCGGGTCCTCATCGCGATCGCGCGCGATCCCGGGATCCGGCTGCGCGACATCGCGGCCGGCTGCGACCTGACCGAGCGCACGGTGCAGGCGATCGTCACCGACCTGCAGGCGGACGGGTACCTCACCCGCATCCGCGACGGCCGTCGCAACCGCTACGTCATCGCCCCCGGCGCCCGCTTCCGCCACCCGGCGGAGGCCGACCACGAGATCGCCGGCCTGCTGGCCTACCTCGCCGCGCCCCTCGCCCCGCCCACGGTGGCCCCGACCCCCCTCGGCGCGGTGCCGCCCACGACCGCGGCCGACACCGCGCCGACCACCCCGGCCTGATCGGGCCCTTCGTCCGTCAGGCCGCTTCGTCCATCAGGGCGCGGATCAGCTTCCGCTGGTCCTCGGAGAGGTAGGGGTCCTGGAGGTCGATCACCTGGTCGTCCACGGTGATCCGGTAGTGGAAGCCGTCCGGGGACGGCGAGACGGCCCGGTGCGCCAGTTCCTCCCAGCGTTCCGCGTCGCGTCGCCCCCTGGTGTCGATCTCCCGGGCCTTCTCGACCCCCGCGAAGCCCCCGGTACGGGTCACAGTGATCAGCATGGGCGTTGCCTCCCTGGTCCGGCGTGCCGCCGCGGGCGCCCCCCATCGGCCGCCCGCGGTGGTGGCGGCGCGGCGCCGCCACCACCGCGGCTGCCCGGAATCCCGACCCGGCCCCGCTCTCCCGGCCCGCGCGCCCGGATCCGTCCTGAAACGGTTCCTCCGTGGCCGACATCCAACCCCGAACGCCCGACGCCCGCCTGACCCCGGGTCGGCTCGACGGTCGGACGGCGGCTACGACGCCGTCGGAGCCATGGCGGTGCGGTCGGCGGACGGCGCGGCGGTGGCCGTCGGCCCGGCCGCCAGGAGGGCGAAGGCGGAGTCCAGGCAGGAGGCGGCGCGCCCCGGGTCGGGGTCGACCTTGCGCATGATCTGCAGGCCCTGGACCAGGTCGAGCAGGAGCCGGGCACCCTGCCGGGGGGTGACGGCGGGGGTGAGCTCCCCCTCGCGTGCGGCCCGCTCCAGCTGGGCGGTGAACGCCTCCTCGGCGTACCGCAGGTTGCGCCGGGCGAGCTTCGCGACCTCCTCGTCGTGGGGCAGCAGTTCGGCGATGCTGTTGACGCTGAAGCACCCCGCGTTGCCCGAGGCGGCGTCGGCGGCGAGCAGTCGGCCCAGGACGTCCCGCAGGCGGGGGAGCGCCGGCCCCGTGTCGTCGAGCGCGGTGTCGAGCAGCCGGGTCTGGTGGTCCAGGTAGCGGCCGAGTGCCCGGATGAACAGCTGGTGCTTGTCCCCGAACGCCGCGTAGATCGATCCGCGGCCCAGCCCCAGCTCCGCCACGAGGTCACTCAGCGCGGTCGCCTCGTAGCCCTTGCGCCAGAACAGGACCATCGCCCGGTCCAGGATCGCTTCTTCGTCGAACGTACGTGGTCTCGCCATGCACCCCACGGTAGCGAAGGCCGGCGGCCGCGGGACACATATTTGACCGCTCGTTCCAGAATGGGCTACGTTATGGAACGAGCGGTCCGGAACTCCCGACGGGAGCCGGACCCACCCATGAGACGGACCCGTCAGGAGCGAGCGTCGTGAAGGTCGAGATCTATTCGGACCTGGTGTGTCCGTGGTGCTACATCGGCAAGCGCCGGTTCGAGAAGGCCCTGGACGCCTTCCCGGAGGCGGCCGGTGTCGACGTCGTCTACCGGCCGTTCCAGCTCAACCCGACGGCCGCGCAGACCCCGGAGCCCTCCGCGCACGTCTACGAGCGGAAGTTCGGCCGCCCCGCGGGGGCCGTCTTCGGACCGCTGACCAGGGCCGCCGCCGCCGAGGGCATCACCTTCCGGATGGACGACGCCCTGGCCACCAACACCTTCCAGGCGCACCGGCTCCTCTGGTTCGCCCGCCGGCACGGGCGCCAGGCCGAGGTGAAGGAGCGCCTGCTGGCGCACTACTTCACCGACGGCGGAGACCTCGGCGACCGCGAGGCGCTCGCGGAGCTCGCCGGGGCGGCCGGCCTCGACCGCGGCGCGGCGCTGGCCTTCCTCGCCTCGACCGAGGGTGCTGACGAGGTCCGCGCCGAACTCGCCGAAGCCGCCGCCGTCGGCGTCACGGCGGTCCCCACCTTCGTCATCGACGGCACCGTGGTGCTCCAGGGCGCCCAGAGCCCCGAGGTCCTCCTCGAGGCCCTCCGGCGGGCGGCCGCCGACCGGGACCACGCCACCGCCTGACCCCACCCGCAGCACCCCGCAACCACCACCACCCTCACCACCCCGCCCCCCGCGCACCGCCCGAGCCGCCGGCACGCCCGCGTGCGGCCCGGCTCAGACCCGATCGAGGAGTTCCCCATGAAGGCAGCAGTCATCAACCAGTACGGCCAGGTCCGCGACGTCGTGCGGGTCACCGAGGTGCCCGTCCCCGCCGTCGGCCCCCGGGACGTGCTCATCGAGGTCCGTGCGGCCGGCGTCAACCCGGTGGACCACCTGATCGTCAAGGGCTTCCTGAGTGCGGGTGAGCCGACCGGGGACGTGGTCATCGGCAACGAGGTCGCCGGCGTGGTCACCGAGGTCGGTGGCGAGGTCACCCGCTTCGCGGTGGGGGACGAGGTCTTCTCCCGCGTCGACCCCCGCGTGGGCGGCGCCTTCGCCGAGTACGTGGCCGTGGACCAGTCCCTGGTCGCCGCCAAGCCGTCCGCCCTGACGTTCGAGGAGGCCGCCTCGCTGCCCCTGGTCGCGCTCACCGCCCTGCAGGCCCTGACCGAGCACGCCGACGTACGGGCCGGGACCCGCGTGCTGATCCACGGCGCCGCCGGCGGCGTGGGCTCCGCGGCCGTCCAGATCGCCAAGCAGCTCGGCGCCGAGGTGGTGGCCACCGCCAGCGCCGGCAGCGTCGAACTGGTCCGCGAGCTCGGTGCCGACCGGGTGATCGACTACCGGGCCGAGAAGTTCGACGAGGTCGTGTCCGACGTCGACGTCGTCCTGGACACCATCGGCGGCGAGACCCAGGAGCGGTCGTTCGGCGTGCTCAGGACCGGCGGCACCCTGGTGTCGATCGTCCCCATCGCGGACGCCGAGGCCAAGAAGGCGCAGTGGAACGTCGAGGCCCGCAGCTTCTTCATGCACCCGCACGGCGGGCAGCTGGCCCACCTCGCCGGCCTGGTGGAGTCCGGGCGGCTCCGGCCGATCGTCGAAACGGTCTACCCCCTCGACGAGACCGTCGAAGCCCTGCAGAAGGTGGAGCGCGGCGGCGCCCGCGGCAAGACCGTCATCGGTGTCCGCGCCTGACCGCACCGCACCCCGCTCACCGAGGCCGCCGATCGCTCCCCGACCGGCGGCCTCCGCGTCGACGCGCACGGGCCCACGGGGGTGAACCGCCCCTGGCCGCCCGCTCCTTCGGGCCGTGGTCCACGCTCGCCCCGGAGCGGCCACCTTTCGTAAGTCCGGAGCGCCCTTGACGCCGTCCGCGGCCGGAGCGCACGCTGAGAGAACGAGGTACACATCGGGCACATCCCTTACGCCAGCGCGTCCGTGCACGCCGTCGAGCCTGCCCCGTCCGCGGCGGCCGGCGCCGCTACCGGCCCGGCCCCGATGTCGGCCCCGCACCCCGAAGCCGACCCGGCCCCGCGCGTGCGCGGGAGCCCGACGGCGCCCGAGGGAGGCCCCCATGTCAAGCGAGTACACGACGTTGCGCGTCCGGGTCACCGCCCGGGACCCCGACACCCTGCGCGCCCTCCTGCGCGAAACCCGCCCCGACGTCGGCGGCCGGGTCCGCCAGGCAGAGGACGGCAGTTGCACCTTCGACGCCTACGTCGGCCCCCAGGAGGCCGAGGCCCTCGAACGGGACGGCGTGACGGTCACGGTCGTCGAGGACGCCACGGCCGTCGGCCGGGCCCGCCAGGCCGAGGTCGGCGAGGGCGACCGCTTCGCCCCCCAGGACGCGGTCCCGCAGGGATTCGCCCTCAAGGTGAAGGACGCGTGAAGCACACCTGAACGACACGGAGGAGACGTCCGGGAGGAACGCCATGTCGTACCTGAACATCGTCGAGGTCGAGTCCGGTGTGGCCTCCCTGGCCGCCGCCTTCCCGACCACGAGCGACCTCATCGCACTGCCCGAGCCCTCCGCCGAGGGCCGCGCCTGCAACGCCCTGCGGATCGGCACCCACCGCCTCGAGCCCAAGAACGCCGTCGTCCTCACCGGCGGTCTGCACGCCCGGGAATGGGGCAGCTGCGAGATCCTCGTCAACCTCGCCGCCGACCTGCTGCACGCGCACGCCGGCGGCACCGGACTGGCGTACGGCGGCACCCACTTCACCGCCGCCCAGGTGCGCACCGTCCTCGAGGAGCTCGACGTCGTGGTCTTCCCCCTCGTCAACCCCGACGGCCGGCACCACGCCCAGACCGTCGACCCGAACTGGCGGCGCAACCGCAACCCGGCGATGTCCGGCGGGAACCCGGCCGCGATCGGCGTCGACATCAACCGCAACTTCGACTTCCTCTTCGACTTCGAGACCGCCTTCCACCCGCTCGCCCCGGTCCGCGTCTCGAACGACCCGGCCGACCCCAACCAGGTGTACCAGGGCCCGGAACCCTTCTCGGAGCCGGAGACGCGCAACGTCAGGTGGCTGGTGCGGCACTTCGACCGCACCCGCTGGTACGTCGACGTGCACAGCTACACCCAGACCATGCTCTACGTCTGGGGCGACGACGACAGCCAGTCCGACGACCCGACCAGGAACTTCCGCAACGCCGCGTTCGACGGCAGGCGCGGGCTCAAGGACGACCTGCTCTACGCCGAGTTCCTCCCGAAGGTGGACGCCGACGACTCCGCCGTGCTCGCCGAGCGGTTCTGCAGGGCGTTGGGCGGCGTCCGCGGCAAGGTCTACACGCCGAAGCCCGCCTTCGACCTCTACCCGACCTGCGGCACGAGCGACGACTACACGTACGCCCGCCACATCGTGGAGGAGGGCGGGGAGCGGATCCTGGCCTTCACCGTCGAGTGGGGGACGGAGTTCCAGCCGCTGTGGCCGGAGATGGAGAAGATCGTCCTCGACGTCGACGCCGGACTCGTCCAGTTCTGCCTCACCGCCCTCGGCGCGGACTGACCCCGGCCCGTCCCGGAAGCAGGGCGGCCGCCAGGAGCAGGGCGACGGCCAGGACGCAGGTGGCGACGACGAACGCCGCCGGGGCGGCCGCGGCGGTGACGACGCCGGCCTCGTCGGCGGCCTCCGCGTTGGCCGCCAGGACGACGGCGCCCGCCGTCGCCAGGCCGACGGCCCCGCCCAACTGCCGGAGCGTCTGCCGCAGGACGGACGCGTCGGCCCGCTGGTGATCGGGCACGGCGCGCATCAGCTCGGCGCTCAGGGCGGGGACCGGCAGCCCCATCCCGAACCCCGCGAGGAGCATCCCGGGGACCTGCCAGGGGTACGCGCCCGAGGTCAGGGCCGCCGTCCAGAGCGCCGCGCCGACCGTGGCGGCGACCAGGCCGGTCAGGACCGGCACCCGGATCGACCCGGACCGCTCCAGCAGGTACCCCGACAGGAGGGTGCCCGTCGCCATGGCCGCCACCAGGGGCAGCAGACAGCTGCCGGTGGCCAGGACCGACAGGTGCGTGACCTGCCGCAGGAACAGCGCGCCGTGCACCAACACGATCAGCTGGGGCGCCTGCACCATGAACGTCAGCCCGACCGCCACGGCGTACGGGCGGATCCCCAACAGCCGCAGGTCGACGAGCGGGTGCCGGGACCGCAGGACGAGGCGCACCGCCACGGCGAGCGTCACCACGCCCGTCGCGAGTGCGGCGAAGGTCCGGGGATCGGTGGGGCCCACCTCGCCGCACGCGTACAGCCCGAGGACCAGCAGGACCAGCGAGACGACCACGACGAGCGGCTGGAGCGCGGTGAGCGCACCGCCCGCCGCGCCCCGCACCACCCCCGCCGCGGCCGTCAACGCCAGCGTGGCGACGCCGACGGGCACGTTGACGAGGAAGACCGAGCGCCAGCCTGCGAACTCCGTCAGGACCGCGCCCACCACGGGTCCGAGGACGAAGAAGACCTGCGCCAGGGCCGCGTACACCGCCAGCGCGCGGGCCCGTTCGTGCTCCTCGTACACGTCCGTGATCAGGGTCGTGGCCACCGGGAGCATCAGCGCGGCCCCGGCGCCCTGGACGGCCCTCGCCAGGAGCAGGAACGGCTCCGCGGCACCTCCGGCCGGCACGAGTCCGCACAGCCCCGAGGCGACGGCGAAGGCCGCGGTCCCCACCCGGAAGGTGCGCAGCAGGCCGTACCGGCGGGCGGCCATGCCGCCGACCGGGGCGAACGCCGCCAGCGCCAGGATGTAGCCGAGCACCACCCCGTGCATCTCGAAGGTGGTGAGACCCAGGCTCCGCGCCATCGGACCGAGCGCGACCGCGACGACGGTCTGGTCCAGCATCACCATCCCCCCGGCGCACGCCATCGCCGCGACGACGACGCGCCTGCGGGGCGGGGGAGGCCCTGGGGATGAGGGCCGGCACGGACGCGACACCACCTCCCAACGAGCCGGGCGCCCGGACGCAATGGCCTCGGGACCCCGCAGTGCGCCGGACCCCTCGAGCTCAGGCCCGGTGAGGTGCGCGGCGGTGGCGTTGCTCGAGCCAGGCGCGGTGGTGGTCGGCGAGGGTCTGCTGCCACGGGCGGTAGGTGACGCCGAGCTCCTCGACGCTGCGGCGGTTGTCGACCGCGAACCGGATGCCGAGGTGCCCGCGGACGTACTCCTGCGTCAGGCCGAAGGCCGGGCCGAGCAGGCGGACCGGCCAGTGCGGCAGCCCCCATCGGGGCAGCCGCCAGTCGCGGGGGCGTACGGCCAGGAGGGCGCGTGCCATCTCGCGGAAGGAGACCATCTCCGACGCGGCGAGGAGGTAGCGGCCGTGGGCCCCGGGGTTCTCGGCGGCGGCGACGTGCGCCGCGGCCAGGTCCCTGACGTCCACCACGGTGAAGGAGAAGTCGGGGGCGCCGTAGCAGAAGGCGCCCTTGAACAGCTCGTCCACGAGGAAGAGGCTGCCGGAGACGGAGGCGGGCGTCAGAGAGGGGCCGAGCACCAGCCCCGGGTTGACCGAGACCATGCGCCAGCGGTCCTGGGCGCGCTCCGCCTCCCACGCGGTGCGCTCGGCGACGGTCTTGGCGTAGTGGTACGGGTTGCTCTCCACCGTGCTCGTGGTGTTGAAGTAGCGCTCGGACAGCACGCGGCCGTCCATCTCCAGGACGTCGGCGTACTGCCCGAAGACCGCGCCGACGGTGGACGTGAGCACCAGGCGCTCGACCGACGGCGTCCGCTCGAGGCCGGCCAGGACGTTGCGGGTGCCGGTCAGCGCCGGCTCCACCACGTCCCGGCGGCCGTCCTGGATCTGCTCGGGCATCAGGAAGGGGGAGGCGACGTGGAAGACGACCCGGCAGCCCGCCATCGCCCGGTCGAAAGAGCCCGCCACGAGGAGGTCCGCCTCGAAGAGCTCCAGCCGGCCGGGGTGCCGGTCCGCCATCTCGCGCAGCGGCCCCACCTTCGCGGCGTCGGCGAGCGACCGGACGGTGGCGTGCACCCGGTACCCCCGCTCCAGCAGCGCGCGGACGAGGTGGCTCCCGACGAAGCCGCTGCCACCGGTGACGAGCACCGTGCCCCCGGCCCCGCCGCCCGTCCCCGCAGCGCCCATTTCCCCGCCTTCCCCCGGCCCGGACGACCACCCGCGTCGCACGGGTCGCCGGAGCCTACGCCCGCTGCCCGCGGAGCACCAGGGCTCCGCGGGCAGCCGGCGCACCGGCCGTCCGGCGCGCGGGCGGGCGGTGGGGTCAGCCGGTCGTGACGACGAGCTTGCCGCGCACGTGGCCGGTGGTGGCCGCGGTGTGGGCCTCTTGCATCGCGCTCAGGGGGTAGGTGGTGGTCCGGGGGACGCGGAGGGTGCCGGCGGTGACGAGCCCGGCCAGCTCGGCCATGTCCCGGTCGGTGGCCCGGTAGCCGAAGTTGACGGCACGTACGCCGCGGGCGGCGAGGGCGTCGGGATCGGCGGCGAAGACGGTGGTGGCCAGCCGGCCCCCGTCGCGGACCAGCGGGGCGATCCGCCCCATGAGGACCTCGCGGTCGTCGGCGAGGTCGAGGACGGCGTCGACCCCTTGGGGGTGCGCGGCGCGGACGGCGTCGGCGACGTCGGTGGTGCGGTGGTCGATGACCTCGCCCGCCCCGAGGGAGCGGGCGTAGTCGTGGTCCTCGCCGGCGGCGACCGCGATCACGCGGGCGCCGCGGGCGGCGGCCAGCTGGAGGGCGTACGAGCCGACGCCGCCGGTGGCACCGACCACCAGCAGCGACTCGCCCTCCGCCGGGTCCAGCCAGTCGATCAGGCCCAGGGCGGTGCCCCCGGTCATGGGCAGCGCGGCCGCGGCGACCGGGTCCAGGTCCGCCGGCCGTACGCCGAGCGCGGCCGTCTCCGGCGACGCGGTCATGTACTCGGCGTACGAGCCGTGCGGGTTGCTGGCCGGGGCCGTCGGCAGCCGCATCCCGAAGACCTCCTGCCCCACCTCGAAGGCCGCGCCGTCGCCGACGGCACTGACGCGGCCCGCGAAGTCGAAGCCGAGGGTCTGCGGGAAGGGGAACGTGACGCCGGGGGATGCGAAGGCCCCGGCGGCCACCTTCCAGTCGATCGGGTTCACCGAGGCCGCACGGACCTCGATCTGCACTTCGCCGGGGCCCGGTTCGGGCACCGGCAGGTCCTTGAGCTGCGGGGTCTGCCCGAAGGAGTCGATCGCGAAGGCGCGCATGGGTGCCTCCACCTTTCTCTGGGGTGAGGGAGGGCCGGGCCCCGGCGGTGCGGGGAGAGGGGGTGGGACCTACGGCGCGATCTCGAACGTCGGCGGTCGGAGGCCGGCCAGGCAGGACGTGTCCGGCGCGGTCGGGCTGTCGAAGAAGGAGTTGGTGATCGTCTGCGCGCACGTCGAGTCGGCGAAGACCACGTGGGCGACGTACGGGACGGTGACGGCGGTGGACCGGCTGAGCGTCCGCGCGACGTACGCCCCGTTGCTCGGCGCGGTCTGGGCGTCGAACCCGCCGGACAGGGCGAGGGTCGGGATGTCGCTGCGGGTCACGTCCCGGACCGAGCGCGGCAGGGCGGGGACGTCCCAGGCCCGGCAGTCGTCGTGCAGCCAGGCGAGCTGCGGCGCGTTGGCCAGCATCGAGCGGGGGAACGTGGGGAAGGCGCGCCGTCCGCCCCGGATGATGTCGGCCCGGGTCTCGTAGGGGGTCCACTGGCTGCAGAAGATGCCGTACACCAGTCCGTGGGAGGTCCTGCCGATGGCCTGCGGGCTGTACTTGCCGCCCGCGAGCTGCTCGGCGATCCGCTGCGGGTTGCCGTGGGCCAGTTCGTCGATGGAGCGGGGCACGCCGGCCGCCACGTGGGTGGCCGAGGTCAGCCAGCCGACCAGGTTCGCCCCGTCGATCACGACCGGCACCGGTTCCGGGCGGACGGGGACCGTGACGGTGGTGGTGATCGGGTGGGCCTCCAGCTCACTGACGAGGCGGAGGAAGGTGTCCTTGAGTTTCGGGTAGCGGGTGTTGCAGGCGGGCTGCTCCTCGCAGGCCTTGAACAGGCCGTCGAAGCCCTCCCGTGCGGCCTTCCAGGTCACCGCCCCGCCGGCCAGGTGCGGCGGCAGGACGCCGTCGATGCCGACCGCGCGGATGCCCTTCGGGTGCAGGCGCATGTAGTTGAGCGCCAGGTGGGTGCCGTAGGAGATGCCGAAGACGTTCCACTTCTTGAGGCCCAGCGTCTTGCGCAGGGCGTCGTAGTCGGCCGAGCTCTCGACGTCGTTGTAGGCGCTGCGGTCCGCCCCTCGGGCCTCCACGCGGTCGCGGCAGACCCGGGTCGCCTCGACGTGCAGGCGGCCGGTGGACGGCGCGTTGGAGACCAGGCCGAGGGCGCGGGCGTTGAACTCGTCGATGTTCGGGCAGGTGAGTTCGGGGTCGGCCGAGTAGGTCCCCCGCTGGGACATGAAGACCACGTCGCGGTCGCGGTTCAGGTCGCCGGCCAGCGCCATCGGGATCTCGGAGACCGCGTCGTCGCCGGGTCCGCCGGCGAGCCACACGATCGGATCGGGTGCCGGCCTGCTGGACTCGGCGGGCATGATCGCGACAGCGAGGGTGATCGTGCGCCCCCCGTGGCCTTCACGGCCTTCATGGCCCTTGGAGATCTTGGAGCCCTTGGAGCCCTTGTCCCGGGAACGCTTCTCCGGGACGGTGAGCGTGCCGCAGCGGGCGCGTTCCAGGTCGGGGATCGGGTCGGCCGTCCGGGGGCAGGGGCCCGGTTCGTAGTGGGCGTCGCCCACCGTGCGGGCGACCGTGCCGATCGGAGCGTCGGAGCCGGAACCGGCGTGGGCGGGCATCGCGGCGAGGCCGACGACGAGGGCGCCGGCGGTGGCTCCGGCCAGCGTGGCCGGGACCCGTCGTGCGGGGCGCCGACGGGGGGTCGGGCGAGGGGACATCGTGCGTCCTCCGAGGTCAGGGAATGATGGTGAACGGCTTGGGCACGACACCTGCCACGCAGCCGGTGTCCGGCGAGGTCGGCCGCTTCAGGAAGGAGCGCAGGACCGACGCGGCGCACGTCTCCTGGGGCACCACCCAGTGGCCGATCCCGGGAATCAGCACGGAGGTCGAGCGGGGCAGCGTACGGCCCGTGAACGGACCCCAGCTCGCGCCGGTCTTCGCGTCGAAGGTCCCAGAGACGATGAGCGTGGGCACCTTGCTGCGGGTGGCCACCCGCTGGACCGCGGTGCGGTCCGGGACGTTCCAGGCGCGGCACAGGTCGTGCTCGAAGGGCAGCTGCGGGGCGTGGGCCAGGACCGTGTCCGGCCAGCCGGGGAAGGCCCGGCGGCCCGCTTCCAGCACGTCGCGCTCGGTGAAGCCCGGGGCCCACTCGGCGCAGGCGACCGAGTGCGTCAGCCCGTGGGCGAACTCGCCGATGGCGGGCGTCGCCCCGGCGGCCTGGGCCTGCGCGAGGCGCTCCGGATTGCCGGCGGCGAGCTCGTAGAGCGCCGCGGGAACGTCGGCGGACGGTACCAGCTGACCGTCGGTGACCAGCAGGTTCACCAGGGTTCCCCCGTCGAGGACGACCTTCACGGGGGTTCCGCCACCGGGCGGCGGCACGGTCAGCGTCAGCGGGTTCGCCTCCAGCCGCCGCACCTGCTCCGTGAGCGTGCGCGAGAGGTGCGGGTAGCGGGAGTTGCAGGCGGGTTGGGCCGCACAGGCGGCGAAGATCGCGTTGATCCCCTCCTGGGCGCTGTCCCAGGCCCACGGCAGGCTCACGATCTGCGGCGGCACGACCGAGTCGATCGCCAGCGAGCGGATGCCCTGGGGGTGCCGGCGCAGGTAGGTGAGGCCGAGGTCGGTACCGTAGGAGTAGCCGTAGACGTTCCACTTCTTGATGCCCAGGGCCTTGCGCAGGGCGGCGAAGTCCGCCGCGTTCTCCGTGGTGTTGTAGGCGGGGAGGTCGGCTCCCTCTGCGGTCAGGCGGTCCCGGCACTCCTTCGCCGCGCGCACCAGCCCCGCTCCGGTGGAGGGCGCGTCGTAGGGCAGGCCCACGGCGGTCGCGTTGAACCGGTCGATCTCCGGGCAGGCGAGGTTCGGCTGCGAGTGGAGCCCGCCGCGCTGGGTCATGACGATCAGGTCGCGGTCCGCGTTGACGCCCGAGGCGATGAGGAAGGGGATGGCCCCGATCGCGTCGCCGCCCGGACCTCCCTCCATGAACACCACCGGGTCCGGGGCCGGTGAGGCCGAGGCCGCGGGGATGATCGCGACGGTCAGCCGGATGGTTCGGCTGCCGTGGCGGGCACGGTTCTCCGGGACTTCGAGGAACCCGCACTCCCCGGGGATCGGATCCGGCACGTCCGGGCACGGACCGGGTACGAACCGGGCCCTGGTTCCCGACGGGGACTCGGGGGCGGGCGGCGTCGCGGCGCTGCTCGGGGTCGGGGCGATCGCGCCCAGCAGCGCCAGGCCGGCCGCGGCGAGTGCCGCGGCGGTGCGCGTGTGCGCGGCGTGCCGCGCTGCGTACCGGTGGCGCGCTCGCGTGCCTGCGCGCCCGGCGGGCCCGTACGCGGACCGCCGCCTCCCTTCGGGTCCGATGCCTTGCTCTGCCATGTGACCCCATCTCTCGGCTGCCTCGGCCCGCCCGGCCGGGACGGCGGCGGGCGGCCGTGCCCGCCGACCGTCGGGGGCGGGCGGGCACCATCGTCAGCCTGGGGCCGCAGCGGGCCGGCCACCACTCGTGTGCGCCACACGGAGCAGGGCGGTGTCACCCTGGCAGGGCGTCACCTCGTGCGGACGGGTCCCGAGGCCAGCGGGGCGAGCCGGATCCCGGGGGTCGCGGTCGTCGCGGGGTCCGGAACGGGACCGGCGGGGCGGTCGGCGTCGCGGGCGGGCCACAGCAGGACCGCGGCCACGGCCGCCGCCAGGCCGATCAGGCCGAGGGCCACGACGGCGGCGAGCAGTCCGGCCCGGGCCCCCACCCAGCCGGCCAGCGGGTAGGTGAGCAGCCAGGCGGCGTGCGAGAGGGAGAACTGGGCCGCGAACACCGGCGTGAGGTCCGCCGGCCGCACCGAGCGCCGCACGAGCCGGCCCGTCGGGGTCAGGACCGTCGAGGTGCCGGCCCCGAACGCCGCCCACGCGACCAGCAGCGCGGGCCACCGCCAGCCGCCGCCGGAGGCGGCCGTGACCGCACCGACGGCGGCGAACACGACCGTCAGCGAGAGGGCGCCGCGCAGCATGACCGTACGGTCGGCCACCGTCTCCAGGACCCGCGGCAGCAGCAGGGCCACCAGCATGGACCCGGCCCCGTAGGCGCCCAGGGCGAAGGCCACGTCGCCGGTGGAGCGGCCGAGGTGGTCGCGGACGTAGACGACCGTGTTGACCGTGACCAGGGCGCCGGCCGCGGCCACGGCCAGGTTCAGCAGCAGCAGGGCGCGCAGCCGCGGGACGCGGAGCAGCACGCGTACGCCCTCCGTGGCCCTGGCGTACCCGCCGCGGGCCGAGGACGGCTCCGCCGCGTCCCGCCCAGGCGCCGGGGCGGGGGTGGGGGCGGGAGCCGGCCGGGGCAGGACGGCGGAGACGACCAGCGCGGCGGAGGCGAGGAACCCGCCCACGGTGCCGAGGAACAGCCGGTCGTAGCTCGTGAAGGCCAGCAGTGCGGCGGCCAGCGCCGGGCTGAACAGGCTCTCCAGGTCGTAGGCGAGCCGGGACAGCGACAGCGCCCGCGTGTACTCCCGCTCCTGCGGCAGCACGTCCGGGATGACGGCCTGGAAGGTCGGGGTGAAGGCCGCCGAGGCCGCCTGGAGGGCGAAGACCAGCACGTACACCTGCCAGACCTGGCCGACGAACGGCAGCGCCAGCGCCACCGCCGCCCGGACCAGGTCGGAGCCCACCATCAGGGCCCGGCGCGGGATCCGGTGGGCGACCGCGCCGACCACCGGGGCGACGGCGACGTACGCCACCATCTTGACCGCCAGAGCGGTGCCCAGGACGGACCCGGCCCGGGCCCCGGCGAGGTCGTACGCGAGCAGGCCCAGTGCGACGGTCGCCAGCCCCGTGCCGACCAGGGCGATCACCTGGGCCGCGAACAGGTGGCGGTAGGTGCGGTTGCGCAGCACGGAGAGCATCGGGCGCCCTTCGGACGGAGGAGCTGACCCCTCCATCCTAAGCACATGTGCGCATCTGCGCACATGTATGGCCCGTAGGGCTCCGGCCGGGTCCCGGCACGGCCGACATACCCTGTTCGCATGCCCGCGAGCGAACCGATCCCAGCTGCAGACACCGCGCACGTGCGCGCCCCTGACGACGCGCGCCTCGCCGAGGCCGCCTCGGTGTTCGCGCTGCTCTCGGACGCCACGCGGCTGCACCTCCTGTGGCTGCTCGCCCAGGGCGAGTCGGACGTCGGCTCGCTCACCGAGAAGTGCTCCGCCTCCCGGACCGCGGTCAGCCAGCACCTGGCGAAGCTGCGACTGGCGGGGCTGGTGGAGACCCGGCGCGACGGCCGGCACGTCTTCTACCGCCTCGGTGACGGGCACCTGCGCCGGCTGGTCGTCGAGGCGCTCAGCCACGCCGACCACCGGGTGACCGGGGAGGCCCCGCACGACTGACCCGCCGGCCGCGCCCCGGCCGTCCCCCGATCACCGGGCCGTCCCCCGGTCGTCCGGCCGTCCCCCCGATCGCCCCGCCGCCGCCCGTTCCCGGGTGCCGGATCCACCGGGTGCGTGCACAGTGGGTGGAGGTGGGGTGACCGGAGTGCTGCCGTACAGGCGGCCGGGAAGGGGAGACGGCGATGGCCTCTGACGCCCCGATGCAGCTCGGCATGGTCGGACTCGGCCGGATGGGCGCCAATCTCGTACGCCGCCTGATGCGGGACGGGCACCGACTGGTCGTCAACGACGTCTCGCCCGACGCCGTCCGAGCCCTGGAGCAGGAAGGGGCGACGCCCGCCCGCTCCCTCGAGGAGCTCGTCGACCGGCTCGAACGCCCGCGCGCCGTATGGCTGATGGTCCCGGCCGGGGTCGTGCAGGAGACGCTCGACAAGCTGGTCCCGCTGCTCGACCCGGACGACACGGTCATCGACGGCGGCAACTCCTACTACCGGGACGACATCGCGCGGGCCCGCGACCTGGCGCCCCAGGGCGTCCACTACGTCGACTGCGGCACCTCCGGCGGCGTCTGGGGCCTCGACCGCGGCTACTGCCTGATGATCGGCGGCGAGCCGGAGCCCGTGCGCAGGCTCGATCCGGTCTTCCGCACCATCGCGCCCGGCACCGGCGACGCCGAGCCCACCCCGGGGCGCACCCGGACCGACGGGACCGCGCCGCACGGCTACCTCCACTGCGGACCGAGCGGTGCCGGACACTTCGTCAAGATGGTCCACAACGGCGTCGAGTACGGGATGATGGCCGCCATCGCGGAGGGCCTGAGCATCATCGAGCACGCCGACGCCGGCCTGCACCCGCGCACCGCGGACGCCGAGACCGCACCCCTGTCCGATCCGGAGGCCTACCGGTACGAGATCGACGTGGCCGAGGTCGCCGAGGTGTGGCGGCGCGGCTCGGTCGTCGGCTCCTGGCTGGTCGACCTCACCGCGGACGCCCTGGCCCGTTCCCCCCGGTTGGACGACTTCACGGGCCGCGTGTCCGACTCCGGCGAGGGGCGCTGGACCGTCCTGGCGGCCATCGAGGAGAGCGTGCCGGCCCCGGTCATCAGCGCCTCCCTGTTCCAACGCTACGAATCCAGGGGGCTGGGCGGGTTCACCGCGAAGGTGCTGTCCGCCATGCGCAGCGAGTTCGGCGGCCACGCCGAGAAGCAGCCCGGAACGGACCGGTGAGGACGCCCGCCATGGACCGCTCCGACGCACCCTCCGCGACCGGCCCGGAGGCGCCCCCCGCGACCCGGCCCGACGACCACGTCGTCGTCCTGTTCGGCGCCACCGGCGACCTGGCCCGGCGCAAGCTGCTGCCCGGCCTCTTCCACCTCGCCAAGGCGGGGCTGATGCCCCGGCGCTTCCGCATCGTGGGCACCACCCCGGCGTCCGCGGCGCTGGGCGACGACGCGTTCCGCGCGCACGCGCGGCAGGCGGTGGCCGAGTTCGGGCGGACCCCGCCCGAGGGCCCCGCCTGGCAGGAGTTCGAGGCCGCGCTGTCCTTCGGCGCGGCCGACCCGGACGCGCCGGAACCACTGGTGGCGGCGGTGCGCGCGGCCGAGCAGGCCGTCGGCGGCACGCCGCGCCGGCTGTTCCACCTCGCCGTCCCGCCCGTCGCGTTCACCTCCGTCATCGACCTCCTCGGCGCCACCGGCCTCGCGCGCGACGCCCGCGTCATCGTCGAGAAGCCGTTCGGCACCGACCTGGCGTCCGCGCGTGCGCTCAACGCCACCATCCACGCCGTCTTCGACGAGTCCCGGGTGTTCCGCATCGACCACTTCCTCGGCAAGGAGGCGGTCGACAACATCCTCGCCCTGCGGTTCGCCAACGGGCTCTTCGAGCCCGTCTGGAACCGCGAGCACATCAGCCACGTGCAGATCGACGTGCCCGAGAAGATCGACATCCAGGGCCGGGCCCAGTTCTTCGAGGGCACCGGGACCTTCCGCGACATGGTCGTCACCCACCTCTTCCAACTGCTCGGGTTCGTCGCCATGGAGCCGCCGGTCGCCCTGGAGGCGCGGGCGCTGCGCGACGAGCAGGTCAAGGTGTTCCGGAGCATGCGGCCCCTCGACCCGGCGGACGTCGTCCGGGGCCAGTACACCGGCTACCGCGACGAGCCCGGGGTCGATCCCGCCTCCGACACCGAGACCTTCGTCGCCCTGCGCGTCGGCATCGACAACTGGCGCTGGGCCGGGGTCCCGTTCCACCTGCGCACCGGCAAGGCCCTGGCCGAGGGCCGGCACCAGGTCACCATCGGCCTGCGCGAGCCCGTCCTGCGGATGTTCCCCCTCGACGCGCGGACCTCGGCCGGCGGCCGCGGCAACGCGCTGGTCGTCGACTTCGCCGACCCCGGGAGCCTCACCACCCGCTTCCTCGTCAAGGAGCCCGGCGCCGACATGCGGCTGGCGGAAGCGGAGATGGTCTTCGGCTACGACACCTCCTTCACCTCCGAGAACTCCCTGGAGGGGTACGAGCACCTCATCCTGGAGGCCATGCTCGGCAACCAGTCGCTCTTCACCCGCTCGGACGGCATCGAGCGGCTGTGGGAGCTGTCCGCCCCGCTGCTCGACGCACCGCCGCCGGTACGTCCGTACGCCCCCGGGAGCTGGGGGCCCGACGCCATCGACGCGCTCGTGGCACCCCACCGGTGGTACCTCCCCGACCGGCACCGAAACGAAGGGCCCTGACGGCATGCTGGGACTCCCGGACCACGTCACCACCTGCCTGTTCGACCTCGACGGCGTGCTCACCCGGACCGCGAAGGTCCACGCGGCCGCCTGGAAGCAGATGTTCGACGACTACCTGCGGGAGCGGGCCGGCCGCGACGGGTCGGCGTTCGTCCCGTTCGACGCGGTCCGCGACTACGACGAGTACGTGGACGGGCGCCCCCGCGAGGACGGCGTGCGCACCTTCCTCGCCTCCCGGGGCATCACGCTGCCCGAGGGGGCGCGCGACGACGACGCCGCGCGGGAGACGGTCAACGGACTGGGCACCCGCAAGAACGCCCTGGTGCTGCGCATGATCCGGGAGGAGGGGGTGGAGGCCTACGAGGGCTCCGTGGCGTTCGTGCGCGCGGTCCGGGACGCCGGCCTGCACCGGGCCGTCGTCTCCTCCAGCGCCAACTGCCGCGACGTACTGGTCGCGGCCGGCATCGAGGACCTCTTCGAGCAGCGGGTCGACGGCGTGACCGTCGCGGAGCAGGGTCTGGCGGGCAAACCCGCCCCCGACAGCTACCTGGCCGCCGCCCGCCTCTTCGACACCGACCCGCGCCACGCCGCCGTGTTCGAGGACGCCCTGGCCGGGGTGGCCGCGGGCCGGGCGGGCGGCTTCGGCTACGTGGTCGGCGTGGACCGGGCGGGACAGGCGGCCGCGCTGCGCGAGCACGGCGCCGACGTCGTGGTCACCGACCTCTCCGAACTCCTGGACCGCCGATGATCCCGCACCCGTCCTTCGCCACCGAGCCCTGGCAGCTGCGCGAGACCGACCTCGACCTCGACGTCCTCGCGCAGAGCGAGTCCGTGTTCGCCCTGTCCAACGGCCACCTCGGCTGGCGCGGCAACCTCGACGAGGGCGAACCGCACGGCCTGCCGGGCAGCTACCTCAACGGCGTCCACGAGACGCACCCGCTGCCCTACGCCGAGGCCGGCTACGGCTACCCCGAGTCCGGCCAGACGGCCATCAACGTCACCGACGGCAAGGTCATCCGGCTGCTCGTCGACGACCACCCCTTCGACCTGCGCTACGGCCGACTGCACTCCCACGAGCGCGTCCTGGACTTCCGCACCGGCATCCTGAGCCGGACCGCGCAGTGGACCACGCCCTCCGGCCGCACCGTACGGCTGACCACGCAGCGCCTGGTGTCCCTGGCGCAGCGCGCCGTCGCCGCGATCGCGTACACGGTCGAGGCCGTCGACGGCCCGGCCACCGTCGCCGTGCAGTCCGAGCTGGTCGCCAACGAACAACTGCCCACCGCCTCCGGCGACCCCCGGGTGGCCGCCGCCGTCGACTGCCCGCTGCGCCCCGAGGAGCACCACGCCCACGGCACCCGGCTGCGGCTGGTCCACTGCACCGGCGCGACGGGCCAGCGGGTCGCGGCGGCCGCCGACCACTTCCTCGACGGCCCCGAGGGCACCACGTACGCGGCGGAGAGCGAACCCGACGTGGCCCGCCTGACCGTCACCGCCGAGCTCGCGCCCGGGCAGCGGCTCTCGCTGGTGAAGTTCGTCAGCCACGGCTGGTCCGCCCGGCGGTCCCTGCCCGCGCTGCGCGACCAGGTGGAGGGCGCGCTCGCGGCGGCCCGCAGCACCGGCTGGGAGGGGCTGTGTGCGGCGCAGCGGGCCTGCCTGGACGACTTCTGGGCCGACGCCGACGTCGAGGTGGAGGGCGACGACGAGGTCCAGCAAGCCGTCCGGTTCGCCCTCTTCCACCTCTTCCAGGCCGCGGCCCGCGCCGAGGAGCGCGCCCTGCCCGCCAAGGGGCTCACCGGCACCGGCTACGACGGGCACGCCTTCTGGGACACCGAGTCGTTCGTGCTGCCCGTCCTCACCCACACCGCGCCGCACACCGTCGGCCCGGTCCTGCGCTGGCGGCACTCCACCCTGCCCGGCGCCCTGGAACGCGCCCGCCAACTGGGCCTGCGGGGCGCCGCGTTCCCCTGGCGCACGATCAGCGGCGCCGAGTGCTCCGCGTACTGGCCGGCCGGCACCGTCGCCTTCCACGTCAACGCCGACATCGCCGCGGCGGCCGAACGGTACGTCACCGCCACCGGCGACCGGGAGTTCCACCGGGGCCCCGGGCTCGACCTGCTGGTGCACACCGCCCGGCTGTGGCGCTCGCTCGGCCACTTCGACTCCGGGGGCGCCTTCCACATCGACGGCGTGACCGGCCCGGACGAGTACAGCGCCGTCGCGCGCGACAACCTGTACACCAACGTCATGGCGCGCAAGAACCTCCTCGCCGCGGCGGAGGCGGTGGCGCGCCACCCGGAGCGGGCGGCGGAGCTCGACGCCGGACCGGCGGAGGCCGAGGACTGGCGGCGCACGGCCGCCGCCGTCGCCGTTCCGTACAACCCGAGGCTCCAGGTGCACGAGCAGGCGGCCGGCTTCACCGACCAGGAGATCTGGGACTTCGACGGCACCGCGGAGGAGCAGTACCCGCTGCTGCTCCACTTCCCGTACTTCGACCTCTACCGCAAGCAGGTGGTCAAGCAGGCCGACCTGGTGCTGGCGATGCTCACCTGCCCGGAGGCGTTCACCCCCGAGGAGAAGGGACGCAACTTCGCCTACTACGAGCCGCTGACCGTCCGGGACTCCTCCCTCTCCGCCTGCTGCCAGGCGGTGTTGGCCGCCGAGACGGGTCATATCGGGCTGGCCTGGGCGTACACGCGCGAGGCGGCCCTGATGGACCTGGACGACCTGGAGCACAACACCCGCGACGGCCTGCACATGGCCTCGCTCGCCGGCACCTGGATCGCCCTCGTCCAGGGCATGGGCGGGCTGCGCCTGCACTACGGCCTGCCGCCCGGACCCGACACCGCCGCGGGCGATGCGGGCGCCGAGGCGGGCGCGTCCGAGGCCGACGACGGGTCGGGGGCACCCGTGCACTGCGCCCCGCGGCTGCCGTCCGCCCTGACGCGACTGGCCTTCACCATCCGCGTCCGCAACCGCCGGCTGCGGCTGGAGATCGACCGGTCCTCGGCCCGTTACTGCCTCCTGGAGGGACCGCCCCTGCAGGTGGCCCACCACGGCGAGACCGTGCGGCTCACCACGGACGCGGTGGCCGACCTGCCCGTCCCGCCGTTGACCGAGGCAGCCGCCCCGCGCCAGCCCAGGGGACGGGCCCCCCGGACCTGAGGTCGCCGCGTCCGTGGTCCGGGGCGGCGGTCCCGCACGCCGTACCGGCACGTATTACCGGCGGGTAGTCAGTGGGGTGGCGAGGCAGTAGCCTCGGCGGGTCGAGAAGGGAAGGCCCATGCCCCGTACGTTCACGGTCTCCGACGGGATCGTCATCCGCGCCCTCCCCGGCGAGGTCTACCGCCGCATCTCCGACCCCGCGCGGATGGGCGAGTGGAGCCCGGAGAACCTCGGTGCCACCGTGCACGGGGACCGTGCGGCCCGGTCCGGGTCGGTCTTCGACGGGCGGAACAAGCGCGGGCCGCTGCGCTGGACCACGCGGTGCACCGTCACGGCCGCCGAACAGGACCGGCTGTTCCGGTTCCGGGTCCACGCCTTCGGGTTCCGGCAGCCGCGCATCCCGGTGGCCCTGGCCACCTGGGAGTACCGCCTCGAGGCCGTCCCCGAGGGGACCCGGGTGACCGAGACCTGGACGGACGACCGCCGCTCGTGGCCGTACCCCGTCGTGCAGGTCTTCGACCGCGTCGCGACGCGCGGGCGCACGTTCGCCGAGTTCCAGCGGTGGAACATCCGCACCACCCTCCACAACCTCAAGGCGGCACTGGAACGCCCCGCCGACCCGGCCTGACCCGGCTCGCCCCGGGAACTCCCGTTCGTTGCGAAGGAAGTGAGCACGAACAGCACGAACCAGGGGGAGCAGATGGGGGATCCGATGGCGGACGCCGTGCGGGAGCGGGACGCCGGGGAGACGGGGAAGACCGGCCCGGAAGGGGCCGAGCAGCAGGGCGGGCGCCGGGCGCAGCGGCCCTTCTGGCAGGAGCTGCCGATCCTCGTCGTGGTCGCACTGGTGCTCGCCCTGCTCCTCAAGACCTTCCTGCTCCAGGCGTTCTCGATCCCGTCCGGCTCGATGCAGAACACCCTCCAACTGGGCGACCGGGTCCTGGTCGACAAGCTCACCCCGTGGTTCGGGGCGGAGCCCGAGCGGGGCGAGGTCGTCGTCTTCCACGACCCCGACGGATGGCTGGACGAACCGCTCGACGACCCTAACCCGCTCCAGACCGCACTCGGATTCATCGGACTGCTCCCTCCCGACGGGGAGAAGAACCTGATCAAGCGCGTCGTCGGGGTCGGCGGCGACACCGTCGAATGCCAGGACGACGGGCCGCTCAAGGTCAACGGCAAGGCGCTCGACGAGCCGTACGTCTTCCCCGGCAACACGCCGTGCAGCAGTGACGGCCGCGGCGGCCGGTTCAAGGTGACGGTCCCCGAGGGGATGCTGTGGATGATGGGCGACCACCGGCAGGACTCCGAGGACTCCCGCTACCACCAGGACGACGAGAACGGCGGCTTCGTCCCCGTGGGCGCGGTCGTCGGCCGGGCCGTCGTGGTCGGCTGGCCGGTCACCCGCTGGGCCACCCTGCCCGTCCCGGACGCCTTCGACGACGTGCCGGCCGCGCCCGCGCGGCGCTGAACGGCGCACCGGAACTCTGTCGCCGACTCCCCTTCAAACATTGAAGGTTGGACAGGAAGCAGCCCTGACCTGCGACTATCGTGAACGTCATGGACCGCTACGGGAACAGCACGGGCCGGTCCGACGGCGACGCGGCCACCACCCCCCTCCTCGACGTGAGCCCCCGCGCGTGTGCGCAGGGCATGCCCCTGGACATCCGCGGGAGGGGCTGGCAGAGCTGGCCGGTCCGGCTGACGGTCGACGGGCGGCCGGTCCGGTGCGAGCGGGTGCTCGTGGGGCTGGCCGTCCCCGACTCCGGAGAGCTCGGGGACGACGGGGCGACGGACGCACCGCAGGACCCGTACGACGAGCCGGTACGGCGGCCCGCCGCGCGCCCCGGCGAGGCGGTCCGGCCGGACGGCACCGGGACCTTCCTCTGCCGGCTCTCGACCCTGCACCTGGACCCGGGGGAACACCGCGTCGCGGCGGCGTACGCGCACCGCGGCGCCGAGTACGCCCAGGACGGCCACGAGGCGGCCGCACCGGTCGCGGTGCTCGTGCGGCCGCGCACCGACGTGGGAGGCGGCCAGGCGCCCCCGGAGGGCGCCGAGGCGGAGAGCGGCTCCGACGGCCCGCGGGAAGAGGGCGACGCCCCCTTCGCACGCGACCGGTTCCACTGGGAGCGCCGCTTCGGCCACCTCGGCCGCATCCCCCCGGGCACCCGCGAGACGCAGATATCGCAGGTACGGGCCCTGCGCGAGCGCCGGGACCGGCTCGAGGCGGGCCTGCGGGCCACGACGGACCCGGACCGGCCCGACACGGTCCGCTCCCTGCCCGTGCCGGGCGGCACCAACTGGACGCCGATGGGACCGGGACCGTTGGTCGTCGGCAGCGTCGCGTGGAGCGGTCGGGCGCTCTCGATCGCCGTCGACCCCACCGACACCGACACCGTGTACCTGGGCACGGCGAACGGCGGGGTGTGGAAGAGCACGGACCGCGGGCTGACGTGGACCCCCAAGTCCGACTTCCAGCGGAGCCTGGCCATCGGGGCGCTGGCCGTCGACCCGAACGACCACCTGCACGTCGTCGCGGGGACCGGGGAATGGGGCTCGAGCGCGGACACGTACTACGGCGGGGGACTGCTGATCTCGGTCGACGGCGGTGCCACCTGGACGGAACGGGGGACGGCCGTCTTCGACCACGACGCCATCACCCGGGTCGTCTTCGACCCGACGGACACCACCGGCCAGCGGCTGCTGGTCGCGTCCGACGTCGGCGTCCACGAGAGCACCGACGGCGGAGTGAACTGGACGCGCCTGGTCGACGGTCTGTACACCGACATGGTGGTCTTCCGCATGCCGGGTCCGCCCGGGACCGTGAAGGTCGTGGCCGGCTACTTCGGCCAGGCCCTGTGGACGAGCACCCGCACCTCGGGGGCGTGGTCGACCTGGACGGCGATCAGCAGCCCCGCGCTGCCGTCCGGAGTGGCGGCCTTCGAACGCGTCGCGATGGCCCAGCAGGCGGGGGACCCGTCGACCGCACTCGCCCTGTTCGTCACCTACCCGGGCTTCGCCGCGCTGGCCAGGACGACGGACAGCGGGGCGACGTGGTCGGCGGTCCCGATGCGCTTCGACTCGCCGGTCTCGTCCGTGACGTCCTCGAGCGCGGGCCATGCCCACTCGTTCGTCGTCCCTGCGACGGACACGACGGCACCGCCGACCGCGCGTACGTACACGAGCACCACGAACGGGGTACCGGCCCACACCCACACCGTCACGTTCACGGCGCAGGAGTTCGCGCGGATGGCCGGCGGCGGTCCGGTCCGGCTCACCACCACAGCCGACGCGACGGGGCACACGCACACGGCGTCCTTCTCGTTCCTCGCCATGAGCTTCTACGCCGTCCACGTGGCGGTGCACCCGACCGACCCCAACATCCTCTTCGTCGCGGAGCGGTTCCTGTGGCGGTGCAGCACGGGCGGCGGCGTCTTCGAGCCCGTCCCCAACGTCCATGCCGACCACCACGCCTTCGTCTTCGACCCCGTGACCCCGACCACCTGCTGGGACGCCAACGACGGGGGCATCCAGGTCTCCACGGACACCGGTGTGACCTGGAGCCACCGCAACCGGGACCTGGCGACGCTGCAGTTCGAGTCGATCGCCCAGCACCCCGACTGGGAGAACGTGATGATCGGCGGCACCCAGGACAACGGGGTGCAGCGCTACGCAGGCACTCCCGCCTGGACGGTGTCGGCCTACGGCGACGGCGGCTTCACCGCCATCGACCCCTCGACGCCCCTGCGGATGTACCAGCAGTACACCAACGCGACCATCTACCGGTCCGAGGACGCCGGCGCCTCGTGGCAGTTGAAGAACGCCGGGATCGACGGCCGGGTCCAGTTCTACTCGCCGTTCGCACTCGACCCGACCACCCCCACGACCTGCTATTTCGGCGGCGACCGGCTGTGGCGCAGCGAGGACCGCGCCGAGACCTGGGCGGCTCTCACCGCCGCGCCGCACAACGCCGTCACGGCGATCGCCGTCCATCCCGCCGACAGCGACACCGTGTACGCCGGGACGGAGATCGGGCAGGTCTACCGGTTCCGACGTACGGGACCGACGTGGGCCCCCGTCGACGTGACCCGCACCGACCTCACGGGGCCGTCGCTGCCGCCCGTGTGCGTCTCGGACATCGCCGTCGACCCCGCGGGCGTCGTCTGGGTGACGATCGCCGGCCTGCTGAACTCCGAGGAGACGGGGGAGTTCACCTGCGACCACGTCTACCGGCGGGGGCCCGGCGACACCGTGTGGACCTCGCGCTCCGGCGGCCTGGCGCAGGCCAACCCCGTCAACACGATCGTCATCGACCCGACGAACGCCAACCGGCTCTTCTGCGGCGGTGACGTCGGCGTCTTCCGGACCGAGGACGCCGGCCTGACCTGGTTCCCCTGGGACCAGGGCCTGCCCAACGCGCCCGTCTTCGACCTCGCCCTGCACGCCAAGCGCCGGCTGCTGCGGGCGGCCACCCACGGCCGGAGCGTCTGGGAGCGGCCCGTGGACGCGACGCAGGCCCGGATGGTCGACCTGTACGTGCGCGACACGGTGCTCGACTCCGGGCGGGTCCAGCCGTCCCCGTCGGGGGTCGTGGACCCGTTCGACCCGAAGGGCGTGGGGACGACGTGGTGGTGGCAGAGCCCCGACGTCCTGGTGGACGCCCCACAACCCGACTACCAGACCCCCGCCCCCGTCGGCGACTACGTCGCGCTGACGCAGATCGCCCACCGCACCGCGCGCCGGGACCGCCTGAACCGCTTCTACGTGCAGGTGCACAACCGGGGCGTGAGCGCGGCCACGAACGTCCGTGTGCGGGCCTTCCTCGCCGACGCCTCCGCCGGCCTGCCGGCCCTGCCCGCGGACTTCTGGTCCGCCGGCAGGCCCTTCGCGGCCGATCCGGCCGCCACGGCGTACACGCCGCTCGGCCCGACCCGGACGATCGCCCGGCTCGAGGCAGCCGAACCGGGCGTGGTGGAGTGGGACTACCTCGTCCCGCCCACGGCGGCCGCGCACTCGTGCATCCTGGCCGTCACCACCTGCGACGAGGACCCCGTCGACGCGAGCCAGGTGTTCGACGTCACGACGCTGGTGACCACCCGCAAGCACGCCGCGCTGAAGAACCTGCAGGTCGAGGACGCGGTGGCGGGCGGCGTGACGCCGTCGAGCGCGTTCGTCGTCCTGCTCAACAACGTCAAGCAGACCCCGCACCCGTTCGACGTGCGGTTCGAGTGGGCCAGCCTGCCCGAGGGCACCCGTCTGTACATCGCGTTCGAGAAGCTCGGGAACGCCATGGGGCCGCAGCCGGGCCACGGCGTGGACCCGCTGGACCACGCGGAACGGTTCCTGCCCGAGACGTTCACCGACCACGACGGACACGTCCGGAAGTTCGACTTCGCACGGTCGTACGTCATGAGGCCCGACGAGCACCGCAAGAACGAGCTCAAGGGCGTCCGCATCGACCCCGAGCGCGGCTCCCGGGGACTGGCCGTCAACGTCCGGCTGCCGCAGGACGCTGCGGACCGGCCCGTCGAGTTCCACGTCCTGCAGGAGCTCCAGAACCAGCTGCTGGGCGGGAGCACGTACGTCGTCCGGCCGGTGCACCCCGAGGACCGCCCGGCTGCGGGCGCACCCCCCGAAGAGGGGTCCGACGACCCGACGACCGATTGAGGGGAGGCCCGTGATGGCCCTTCACCCGTCCCACCACCGCACCAGCGACGCCCTCCGCCCCCGGTTCTGGGTGGAAGTGGTCCTGGGAGCCGCGTCCGGGCTGCTGTTCGTGGTCACCCTCGTCTGGCACGACTGGATCGAGGTGCTCTTCGGCGTCGAGCCGGACGCCGGGAGCGGCGCCGTCGAATGGCTCGTCGTGGCCGTCACGGCGCTGGGCGCCGTCCTGTGCGCGCTCGGCGCGCGCACCGAGTGGCGCCGCGCCCGCGCGGCCGTGGCCCGTCTCTGAGGCACCGTCACCCTAGCCGGCCCCGCGTGGACCTCCGCCGGGCACCCGCGTACGGACCTCGGCCGGGGCCCGTGCGGCCCGCCGACCGGACGCGCCTCAGCACCTCCCTTCGGCCCCCGCCCGGAAGTCGGGGTCGGCCTCCAGGGCGGCGAAGTAGTGCCACAGCGCCGCGCTCATGACCGGCCGCAGCGGGCCGACGACGTTGCCCTGCTTGCAGTGCTGGAGCTTCTTCAGCTTCGGGACGTCGGCGTCGTCGTTGCTCGTGAGGAGGGCGGGGGCGGTGCGCTGCGACTCCCGGAGCATCAGGTAGTTGACGTACGCCGCCAGCACCTCGTCCTGCCACGCGGCGTTGCCGTCCCGCCCGTCGGCCTCCCGCTCCGTGTAGGTGCGCCAGGCCTGTACCGCGTCGATCTCGATGGGCACGGGCTGGTCGGGGGTGGTGGGCGGACAGGCGCCCGCGACCGGATAGATCCGGCACGCGCCGTGGTCGACGACGGTGACGGAGGGGCTGCGGTCGTCGTCCGGGACGCCCTTGGCGGCGGCCGCCGCCACGCGGATCAGCTCGCGCATCGCGGTCTCGGCGGCCCCGGCGTCACCCCGGTCGACGGACGGGAGCACCGGCAGCGCCCCGGGCCGCGCCGGGGCGGCCGACGTGCCCCCGGCCGCCCCGGCGCGGGCGGTCCCGTCCGTCCCCCCGCCCGCGGCGCCTCCGCCCGGCCCGCAGCCGGCCAGGGCGCCCACGAGTGCGGCTGCGATCAGGACGGGTACGGCGCGCGTCATCATCGACCTCCACGTGCGGGGGGGGGAATCGCACCATCCTGCCGCAGTCCCGCCGTGCGGGTGGCCCGATCGGCAGGACCTGGGCGGCGGGGTCAGCGGAGTGCCGGGATCGCGTCCTGCGTCTCGTCCACCCCGACGCCCGGGACGCGGTGGCGGTCCGGCGCGGCCGGGGGCTCCTCGTCGGCGCAGACGGTGCCCCGGCCGGGCAGCGCCAGCGTGGCGAGGTAGTCGTCGACGAGGGCGCTGACGCACGCGCTCCGGTGGTACGCGGTGTGGCCTTCACCGGCGAACGTGACCAGGTGGCCGTTGTCCAGCGTCCGGGCCAGGGCCACCGCGTCCTGGTACGGGGTGTCCGGGTCTCCGGTCGTGCCGAGGACCAGGATCGGGGCGGAACCGGCGGCCCGGTACGGGCCCGCGTACCGGCTCGGGCGCTCCGCCGGCCACTGGGCGCAGGTCGGTGCGTGGTTGTGGTCGTACGTGGGCGGTCCGAAGCCGATGGCGGGTCCCAGCAGGGGAGCCGCGGAGACCTCGGCGGTGACCAGCGCGCGCAGGAGCGACGGGCTGGTCGGGTAGACCCGGTCGGCGCACTCGACGGCCAGGTTGACGTTGAGGAAGTCGAACGACCCGGGGGAGGGCGGCGACAGCAGGAACGAGTACCGGCGCTCCTGCGCCGCCCTGAGCGCCTCGCCGAACGCCGGCCAGACGGCCCTGCCCGCGTTGATGTTGAACATCAGCCGGTAGGCGAGGGTGTACCCGGTGGCCGGGCGGCCGTTCGGTGCGATGACGGGGTCGGCGTCCAGGGTCCGCTTCAGCGCCTCGAAGGCCTGCCGCGGCCGGCCGTCGCCGAACCCGCAGGCCCCGGCGTTCCGCGCGCACCAGTCCAGGAACCGGCCGAACGCCGCGTCGAGCGCGACGTACTGTCCGGCGTCGTAGGCGTACGGCAGGTCGGCGTAGGTCCGCGGGTCGTACGCGCCGTCCAGCACCATCGCGCGGACGCGCCGCGGGAACTGCGCGGCGTAGACGGTGCCGACGTAGGCGCCGAACGAGCGGCCGTAGAAGGAGAGCTGCTCCTCGCCCAGGGCCCGGCGCAGCAGGTCCAGGTCCTTGGCGTTCGACCCGGTGCCGATGAACGGTACGAGCTCGCCCGCGCGCTCGCGGCAGGCGGCGGCGAACGCGCGGCCCTGCCGGACGGCCTCTTCCAGGGCTCCGGGAGCGGGCACGCCGCGCGCGGCGTCGACGGCGGCGGCGTACTCCGCGTCGTTCCAGCACTCCACCTGTCCGCTGCGGGCCACGCCGCGCATGTCGTACCCGACGACGTCGAAGCCGTTGCGCAGGGCCGCCGGGAGCGCGGCGTAGCTGTTGCGGGCGAAGTCCACGCCGGAGTTGCCCGGGCCGCCCGGGTGCAGCACCAGGACGCCGGTGCGGTGCGCCCGGTCGGCGGCGGGCCGCCGGGTGACGGCGAGGTCGAGGGTACGACCGGTGGGGTCGCGGTGGTCGAGGGGTACGCGGGCGGTCGCGCACTCGAAGCCGTCGCCCCGGTCGTCGGCGCACGGGCCCCACGACAGGACGGGAACGGGCGGGGCGGCGGGAGCCGCTGCCGCGGCGGTGGCGGGCGTGCTCCCGAGGAGCGTGGTGACCGCGGTCAGGACGAGGGATATCCCCCACACCACCGGCCCGCGACGGTGGTCGGCCGATCGTTTCCGCATGCAGTGGTCCTCCCTGAGGGGTGCGCAACGGCCGCCAACGTAACCGCCGCCGCAGGCGCCCACCAGCGATCGCCCCGCCAATACCGCCAGAAGGTGACACCCCCTCCAACCAGCGCAAGTGCCCGTCTGCAACCAGGGCGGTACGTCCGGGGAAGACCCCCGGACGTACCGCCCCGCACGGGCGTCGCCTCCCGCTCACGAGACCGGGCTCACCGGGCTCCCCTCACGGGCCCGGGCTCCCCGCGCGGGGCGGGGAGCCCGGAGGGCGGCCGGGAGCCGCCCCGCTACGCCGTGTCCGGAGCGTCCGCGCCGTCCGGGAGCCAGCGCAACAGCTCCGCGCGGAACGGCAGGGTGCAGTCCAGCTGCGCCAGGACCGCGACCGCGCTGCCCACGACGCGGTTGACCAGCACGTACGAGGGCGGCAGGTTCAGACTGCGCAGCAGCGCCGTCCGGTGGGCGCCGGCCGCGTTCGCCACCTGCGCGCGCAGCCACTCCCGGCTGAAGCGGTGCCGTTCCGCGCGGGCCGGCTCGGCGATCGGCGTCAGGAACGCCCTGAGCACGTCCTCGTCCAGCCGCGCGTCGGGCCGCAGGAAGCCCTCCCGCACGAGGACCGCCCGGGCCCCCTCCCAGTCCTCGGCCAGCGCGAGCCGCACCAGCCGGCCCATGGCCGGTGGGAACCCGTCCGGCAGCTCCTTGACCGCACCGAAGTCGATGGCGCCCAGCCTCCCGTCCGGCAGCATCCGGAAGTTGCCCGGGTGCACGTCCGCGTGCAGGTACCCGGCCCGGCTCGGCCCCGACAGCAGGAAGCGTACGTACGCCAGCCCGGCGGCGTCGCGTTCGGCCGGGGCCCCGTCCCGGACCACCCGGGACAGCGGGGTGCCGTCCAGCCACTCGGTCACCAGGACCCGCTCCGTGGCGGCCACCACGTCCGGAACCACCACCTCGCCGCTGCCCCGGTAGGCCTCCGCGAAGGCCTGCTGGGCCGCCGCCTCCCGCCGGTAGTCCAGCTCCTCGGCCACCCGCTCGCGCAGTTCGTCGAGCATGGGCTGGACGTCGAGCCCCGGCGCGATGACGGAGCAGACCTTGACGGCCCGCCCGAGGTTGGCGTAGTCGCCCAGCAGGGCCTCGCCCGCACCCGGGTACTGGATCTTCACCGCGACGGGCCGGCCGTCGCCCCAGATGGCCCGGTGGACCTGGCCGATGGACGCGGCCGCCGCCGGCTCGTCCTCGAAGGACTGGAAGGCCGTGCGCCAGTCGGGCCCCAGCTCGGCGGCCAGCACCCGGTGGACCTGCTCGGCGGGCAGGGCCGGCGCGGCCTCCTGGAGCAGCGTGAGCGCCGCCCGGTACGGGCCCATCGCCTCGGCCGGCAGCGCGGCTTCGAACACCGACAGCATCTGGCCGAACTTCATCGCGCCGCCCTTGAGTTCGCCGAGCACCCGGAAGAGGTGGCGGCTCGTGCGCCGCTGGAGCTCCTCCGTCAGCAGCTCGGCCGGCTGACCGGCCAACAGCTTGCCGGCCCGGACCGCGGACCGGCCGGCGAACCCCAGCGGCAGCGCCGCCAGGCGCGCGCCCCGCGCCAGGGCGGACAGCGGCATCGTCCGCCCGGGACGCGGGGAACGGAGCGGAGGGGGAGGCGGGGTCATCGGGCACTCCGGATCAGCGAAGGGTACGGGGGGCGGGCGGCGTCGGCGGTCGGGCCCCCGGCCCGGTCCGTCCTGGCCCGGTCCGTCCTGGCCCGGTCCGTCCTGGCCCGGTCCGTCCTGGCCCGGTCCGTCCCGGCCCGGTCCGGCTGGGCCGGGACCGCACCGGGTCGGGCCAGGGCGGCGACGGCGTTGGCGATGATCCGCTCGCCCGCCCCGCCGGCCATCGACATGAGGGACTCGGGGTGGAACTGCACTGCGGCGAGAGGGAGTTCGCGGTGCTCCACGGCCATCACCACACCGTCGTCCGTGGCGGCCGTGACCTTCAGCCCGGCCGGCACCTGCTCGGGCCGGACGTACAGCGAGTGGTAGCGGCCCACCGCCAGCCGCGACGGCAGTCCGGCGAACAACGCCCCCGCGTCGGGCGCCAGGGTGATCGTCGACGGCTTGCCGTGCACCGGCCGCTCCAGGGTGCCCAGCCGCCCGCCGAAGTACTCGACCAGCCCCTGCAGCCCCAGGCACACCCCGAACACCGGCAGTTCCCGCTCCCGCGCGGCGTCCAGCAGCGCGGCCATGCCGAAGTCGGCCGGGCGCCCGGGGCCGGGGGAGAGCACGAGCAGGTCGGGGCGCAGCTCGTCGAGCAGGGCGGGCGGGAACCCGGCCCGGTAGGTGGTGACCTCGGCCCCGGTCCGGCGCAGGAAGTCGGCGAGGGTGTGCACGAAGGAGTCCTGGTGGTCCACCAGCAGGACCCGGGCGGGACGCCCCCGCGGGACCCCGGCGGCCGCACCCTCGGCGGGCCGGCCGCCCGCCGCGCCGGCCGGGCCCTCGGAGGCCGTGCCACCGGCCGGCTCCAGGACCTCCAGCAGGGCCTTCGCCTTCAGCCGCGTCTCGCGCTCCTCCGCCTCCGGATCGGAGTCGTACAGCAGGGTGGCGCCGGCGCGCACGGAGGCGACGCCGTCCCGGTAGTGGACGGTGCGCAGGGTCAGCGCCGTCTCCAGGCCCCCGTCGAAGCCGATCCGGCCCACCGCGCCCCCGTACCAGCGCCGCGGGCTGCGCTCGTGGCGCTCGACGAAGGCGATCGCCGCCCGCTTCGGCGCCCCGGTGACCGTGACGGCCCACATGTGGGAGACGAACGCGTCCAGCGCGTCCCGGTCCGGCCGCAGCCGCCCCCGCACGTGGTCCACGGTGTGGATGAGGGTGGCGTACAGCTCGATGTGGCGGCGCGCCAGCACCTCAACGGTGCCGGGCAGGCAGACCCGTGCCTTGTCGTTGCGGTCCACGTCGGTGCACATCGTCAGCTCGGACTCCTCCTTGGCCGAGCCGAGCAGCTCCCGCACCCGCTGCGCGTCCTCCAGGGCGTCCGCGCCGCGGGCGATGGTCCCGCTGATCGGGCAGGACTCGACCGTCCCGGCCGCGGCGTCCACCCGGACGAACATCTCCGGCGAGGCGCCGACCAGGTGCTCTCCCTCGGCGAGGTTCATCAGCAGCCCGTACGGGGCCGGGTTGCGGGCGCGCAGCCGCCGGAACGCCGCCACCGGCGGGGTGTCGGCCCGGCGGTGGAAGACCTGTCCGGGAACGGCTTCGAACAGGTCCCCGGCGCGGAAGCGCTCCTGGGCCCGCCGCACCAGCGCGGCGTAGGCCCCCGGTTCGTGGTCGCCCGCGGCGGGCGGATCGGCGGGCGGGGCCGCCTCGGCCGGCGGGTTCGTACGGGGCAGGCAGTGGCTGGACCGGCCGCGGTACTCGAACTCGTAGCGGTGCAGGGTCCCCGCCCCGGTGTGCGGGTCCCGCTCCAGCACCGTGTCGGGCAGGTGCAGGACGGCCGTGCGCTCGCGCGGGTCGCGCTCCTGGTGCCGGGGCACCGGGTCGAAGTCGAGGACGAGGTCGTAGCCGAAGGCCCCGTACAGTCCCCACACCCGATCGTGCGGGCTGGCCAGCGCGGCCACGACCGCGCGCAGCGCGGCGAACAGCGAGGCGCGCCGGGTGCGGTCCTCCTCGGGGGCCCCGGCCGCCGGGGCGTCCCGGTCGGGGTCGGGAAGGTCGGCGACGAGGTGGTGGGCGCCCTGCCGCTCGACCGGGAACAGCGGCTCCAGCGCGTCGCCGAGGGCGTCGAGCAGGATCAGGCCGCGGTCGTTGAGGGCGGCCAGCTCCAGGCGGCCGGCGCGCAGGGTGACTTCCAGCGGCGGGTCGGCATGGCCGAGGTCGTACGGGCGATAGCGGCCCGGCTGCTCGGTGCGGCCGGAGAGCAGCAGGCCGCGGCGGCGGCCGAGCCGCGATTCCAGGTCGGCCAGCGCCTCCTGGGCGCCGCGCGGGTCCAGCGGTTGGGAAGTGCGCGTGACGCGGAGCCCGCCGGGGGTCGGCCACGAGTGCACGGACAGGGTCATGGGAGCGACGGTCCTTGGAAGAGAGCGGAAAGGAAGGGAAAGGCGGGACGGGCCTCAGCGGGCGGTCCGGTCGCGTGCGTCGTGACGGGCCACGACGCGGTCCACGAAGAGGCCGGCGGCGCCCGTGTACCGCTCGGGCCGGCACAGCGCGTGCAACGCGGCGGCGTCGAACCGGCCCTCGGGGTGCGGCCGTTCGGCCAGCAGCTCGGCCAGTACGTCGGCCAGGTGCCGGCCGTCGGCCGCCGCCCGCGCGCCGGCCCGGCCGACGACGGCCCTGGCCTCGGCGCGCCCGAGGTCGGCCGCCAGCACCGCGGCCAGCCGTTCGGAGACCACCAGGCCCCGGGTGAGACGGAGGTTGGCGGCCATCCGGTCCTCGTGGACCACGAGACCCTCGGCCAGCTCGGCGGCCGTGCGGGCCGCGCCGCCCACCAACCGCAGGCATTCCCGCAGCGGCTGCCACTCGGCGTGCCAGGCCCCGGCCGGCCGCTCGTCGTCCACCACCGCGGTGTGCGCGAGCGTCGCCAGCATCGAGGGCACCTGGTAGGCGGCCGAGCGGACCAGGGCGGACAGTGCCGGATTGCGCTTGTGGGGCATGGCCGAGGAGGCGCCCCGGCCGGGCGCGCCGGGCTCGCTCAGCTCCCCGGTCTCGGTGCGCGCGAGCAGCTGTACGTCGGCCGCCACGGTGCCCAGGGCGGTGGCCGCCCCGCACAGCGCCGCCGCCAGCCCGAGCAGCGGCGTACGGACCGACTGCCACGGCACCAGCGGGTTCGCCAGCCCCAGCCGGGCGGCCACCAGGGCCGGCAGCCGGGCGGCGAACTCGCCGTGCGCCGGCACCTGCGGGACGCCGCCCGCACGCGACGCCAGTGCCGCGTACTCGAGGTAGCCGGCCATCGTGCCGGCGGCGCCCCCGAGCTGTACGGGCAGCCCGGCGGCGTGCAGGTCCCGCAGCCGGTCGGCCGCGTCCAGCACGCCCTGCAGCCAGCCCGCGGCCTTGAGCCCGAAGGTGGTGGGCACGGCGTGCTGGCCGAGCGTCCGGGCGGGCATCACCGTGTCGCGGTGCCGGACGGCCAGGTCGCGCAGGGCCGCGGCGGTGCGGTCCAGGTCGATCAGCAGTGGCTCCAGGGCGCGCGAGGCCACCAGCATCAGCGCGGTGTCCAGCACGTCCTGACTGGTGGAGCCCTGGTGGACGTAGTGCGCCGCGGCCGGGTCCAGCGCGGCCACCCGGTCGGCGAGCACGCCCACCAGCGCCACGACCGGATTGGCGGACTCCCGGCCCCGGCGGGCCAGTTCGGGCAGGTCGAAGTCCTCGGCCCGGGTCGCCGCGCGGATCGCCCGGCCGGCCTCGGCCGGGACGCTGCCCAGGCGCACCTGGGCCAGCGCGAGCGCGGCCTCCACGTCGAGCATCGCCTGCAGGCAGGCGGTGTCGCTCGTCGCGGCCTCGGCCGCGGTGCCCGCCCGCACGGGGGAGAGCAGTCCCACGTCGCCGTACGCGTTCATCGGCCCCCCTGCCCACGGCCACCGGCGACCAGTGCGCACGGAACGGGCACGGGATCCGGCCCCACCGCCGGCCGCCCCGGCAGGGAGGCGGCGGCGGGCCCCGGTGCCGCCACGGCTGCGCGCACCGGCCCCGCGGCGACCACCGCGGCACCGTCACCCCCACGGTCGCTCCCACGGTCACCCCCACCGGCGCTACCGCCGGCGGAGACGCCGTCGCCACCCCCGGCCCGCCCCGTACCCGACGGCGCCAGCACCGCGAGGGCGATGGCGTCGGCGTCGGCGAGCGTCACGGAGTTGACCCCGGGCCGCACCCCCGCCGCCGTGACCCAGTGGACCCCCTCCGTCGGCACGCCGTACGCGAACCGGCGCGGATGCGCCCGCCCCGCGGCGTCCAGGACGCGGTAGGGGCGCCCGGTGACGGCCAGCCCGCCGGTCTCGTACCCCGCCCCCTGCGGGCCGGGTACCACGTACGGCCGGCAGCCGCCCGCCCCGCGCAGCGAGACCAGCAGCGGATCGGTGCTCGTGCGCAGGTCGGGGGCCGGGAGCCGGGCCTCGACGAGCGCGGTGGCCCGCACGGCCGAGCCCGCCACCCGCGGCGAGGAGACGGTGAAGGCGCCGGCGGCGGCGTCGGCGGTCACCTCCATCTGCGGACCCACGACGTCCACGACGCCGGCCTCGATCAGCGCGACCAGCTCCTCGATGCGCTGCGCGGGCGGCCCGATCGACAGGAACGCGTTCAGCGGGGTGTACCAGCGCTCCAGGTCGTCGCGGTGGGACCGGCCGGTCAGCCCGCCGTGGTCGACCAGCAGCCGGATCTCGTTGCGCAGGTCGCGCAGGGCGTCCAGGGCGGCCTTCAGCGGGCCGCTCACGTTCCCGGCCGCCGCGGCCGCCACGTCGGCCCGCAGGACGCCCAGCAGCCACCGGCGGTGCGCCCCGGGGTCGTCGAACGACCGGTCCGCCGCGGGGTCGGCCAGCCGCGCCCAGTCCCAGCGGTCGGCCTCGGTGACGCCGAACCCGGCCAGCACGCGGGCCTCCTCGGCCGAGCCGTGCGGCACCGGCAGGAAGGCCCGCCGCAGGCGCGCGGCCTCGCACCCGCAGGACCGCCCGGCCAGCAGCGCCGCGTAGTAGACCGTCTCCACCTCCTTGGCGACCAGCGGCCACACCTCGCGGGCGAAGTCCAGGCCGCCGGCCGCGGCCCGCTCCCGGAGTCGCGCCACCCGCTCGGCGGTGAGCACCAGCGGCTCGTGCCGGCCGTGCGCGCCCTTCTCGTTGCGGCCCCGGCTGTGGTACGGCAGCCCGCGCCGGGACGAGGCGTACAGCCGCGGTTCGCGCCCCGACGGCACGTACACCAGCCGGCCGAGGCGGCGCTCGAACCGGCCGCCGCGCCCGACGGTCAGCAGCGCCATGTGGTCGAAGAAGTTCAGCCCGAGGCCGCGCAGGGCGACCGCCTCGCCCGGCCGGATCCCGGACAGGTCCGCGTCGGCCGGATTGCCGGGGGCCAGGTACGTCAGTCCGTGGGCGGCGGCGAAGGCGCCCAGCTCCCGTTCCCGGCCGGTGGGCCGGGCGGCGCCGTGGCCCTGCGCCAGTACCACCGCGTCCAGCCCGGTGAGCACGGTGCCGTCGTCCAGGGTGACGCGCTGGCGGCCGCCGGGCCCGTCGTCGACCGACGTCGCGGTGGCGGGGTGCACCACGATCCGCACGCGCGCGGGCGCGGTGGCGACGATCCGCCGGAACGCCCAGGTCAGGTAGTGGCCGTAGAAGGCGCGGCTGGGGTAGGAGTCCGGGGTCAGGGCCCGGGCCTCGGCCAGGACCTCCGCCTCGTAGTCCTCCAACGGGCCCATCAGCACGAGGTAGTTGGCCCACTCGTACAGGCTCGGCCCGGGGGAGAGCCGGCCGGCCATGTCCACGCTCGCGTCGGTGAACACCGTCACCTGCGAGGCGATGGTGTTCATCAGCAGCAGCCGGGACTGGTCCGTGCGCCACACGGCGCCGGCGCCCGGCGGGTGCGGGTCGGCCACGTGCACGGTCACACCGGTGACCGCCCCGCCCGCGGGGGCGTTCGCGCACAGCCGCTCCAGCACGGCGAGGCCCCGGGGCCCGGCTCCTACGATGCAGACCTCAAGGTGTCCGTCTCTCACGTGTCTCTCCGTGTCACGGGGATCATCGGGGTGCTCACACACCGAGATCGCGGCCGATGATCTCTTTCATGATTTCGTTCGTGCCGCCGTAGATCGGGTGCACGCGGTTGTCCACGAAGGCCCGGGCCACCGGCGTCTCGCGCATGTAGCCGTAGCCGCCGTGCAGTTGCACGCACCGGTCCAGCACGCGGCGCTGGACGTCGGTGGCCCACCACTTCGCCTTGGCGGCGTCGACCGCTGACAGCCGGCCGGCGTTGAGCTCGCCGATCGCCCGGTCGACGTACGTACGCGTCACGTCCAGCTCGGTGGCCATCTCGGCCAGCTCGAACCGGTTGTGCTGGAACGAACCGACCGGCCTGCCGAAGGCCGTCCGGGTGCGGCAGTACTCCAGCGTCTGCTCCAGCGCCGTCTCCGCCGCGGCCACCGCGTACGCGGCGATGCCCAGGCGCTCGCGCGGCAGGTTGTCGGACAGGTGCAGGAACGCCCGCCCGGGGGTGCCCAGGACGTTCGCCACCGGGACGCGCACCTCGTCGAAGAACAGCTCGGCGGTGTCCTGCGCCCGCATGCCGATCTTGTCGAGCTTCGGGCCGCGCGTGAAGCCCGGCATGCCGGCCTCGACCACCAGCAGGGTCAGCCCCCGCGCCCCCGAACCGGGGCCGGTGCGCGCCACGACCAGGACCAGGTCGGCGTGGATGCCGTTGGTGATGAAGGTCTTCGAGCCGCTGAGCACGTACGCGTCGCCGTCGCGGCGGGCGCTGGTGCGCACGGCCTGCAGGTCGCTGCCCGCACCCGGCTCGGTCATGGCGATCGCGGTGACGAGGTCGCCGGAGCAGAAGCCGGGCAGCCAGCGCCGGCACTGCTCCGGGTCGGCCAGCTCCAGCAGGTAGGGGGCCACCACGTCGTTGTGCAGGGCGAAGCCGACGCCCGTGGCGCCGACCCGCATCAGCTCCTCGCTGATGATGACCTGGTAGCGGAAGTCGGCCGTGCCGCCGCCGCCCCACTCGACGGGGACGTCGATCCCGAGCAGGCCCAGGGCGCCGGCCTTGCGCCAGACCTCGCGGTCCACCAGCCCCGCCCGCTCCCAGGCGGCGTGGTGCGGGGCGATCTCCTTCTCGACGAAGGCGCGGACCGTGGCGCGGAAGGCACGGTGCTCGTCGTGCAGTTCGCCCTCACGCACCGGGCACCCCCTGCGGACGGTGCAGGATCTGTTCGACGCGGCCGGTGCTGACGGTGCGGCCGTCCTGCGCGAAGGCGACCTCGACGACGGCCAGGCGGGTGGTGCAGAGCGACAGTTCGGCGCGCACCTCGACCGGGCCGGGGCGCAGCGGCGCGTGGTACGTGACGTTCAGGTCCGAGGTGAGGAAGCGCGTGCCGTCGGGCAGGGCGGAGAGCATCACCAGACCGGCGAAGTGGTCGACCAGGCAGGCGATCCAGCCGCCGAAGACCACGTTCGGGGTGAGGGTGAGGGGTTCCTCGAAGCGGGTGGAGCACGTGACGCGGCCGGCGGCGAACCCGGTGGCCGGCGGCAGGCGCAGGGTCCCGGCGGCGGCGGGGCCGGGGACCGAGCCGTCGGCGAGCCCGGCGAGCAGCCGGCGGCCCTCGGTGGACAGGCCCGGGGCGGCCATGCCGCGCAGCTGCGCGGGGACGGCGGCCACGGGGGCGGGGGGAACGGGCATGGGTGTTCCTTCGAAAAGAGGTACGGAGGCGGGGGCGGGGGCGCAGGGGTCCGCCGCGCGCAGCGGGCGCGGCGGACCCGGGACCCGTACGGGACCGGCGTCGGAGGCCGACCCGGGGGCCGTCAGATGCCGAGCTGCAGGCCGCTCCGGCCCAGGTCGACGACCTGGGCGATGTCGGCCCGCCGCTCCTCCAGCTCGCGCCGGGTCAGCGCGTCCACGGCGGCCTTGTCGTCGAGCTCGCGCAGCGCCGCCTCGTCGACCTCGGAGAAGCCGAGGACGCCCATCTTCCGCAGGCCCTCCTGGACGCGCGGCCCGAACATCCCGATCTCCTTCAGGCCCGGCACGATCCGCATGAACACCAGCCGGCGGAACTCGCGCTTGGCCGGCGACCGGCGGGCCGCCTTGACGGCCTCCTCCCCGTAGCCGAGGGTCTGCCAGATGTCGTCGTCCACGTACCGGTCGCGCAGCGCCCAGCAGCCCTCGACGACGAAGTCCTCCCGCTCGCGGATCTCGGCCGTGCTCAGCTGCGGGTAGAAGTCGCGCAGCACCAGCCGGCCGAACGCCACGTGCCGGGCCTCGTCGCGGGCGACGTACGCGCTGAACGCCCTGGCGAGCGGGTCCTGGAGGCGCTCGCGGTGGACGCCGAAGGTGGCCAGTCCCATGTTCTCGATCAGGATGTGCGCGGCGAGCACCGCGAAGTCCCAGCGCGGCTCCTTCATGGCGTGCTCGAACATGGCGCTGATCGACGGCGACAGCCCGTACCGAAGGCCGATCTTGGAGTGCAGGAAGCGGTTGAAGCCCTCGACGTGCCGGGCCTCGTCCACGATCTGGGTGGCCGCGAACAGCTTCGAGTCGAGCTCGTCGACGGCCAGCAGGATCTTGCCGCAGCCCACCAGCGCGGCCTGCTCGGCGTGCAGGAACTGGGAGTACAGCCAGCCGCTGGTGTGCCGGCGGACCACCGCCCGGTCGGACTCCGGCAGCCGCTCCCACAGCGGGGAGCCGGCGATGGAGACGAACTCGTCCGGCAGGCCCAGCGGGTTGTCCGGGTCCACCTCGTGGTCCCAGTCGAGCCGGTCCTCCATGTCCCACTGGCGCTGCTTGCCCTGGGTGTACAGGCGCAGCATGCGCTCGTTGCGCTCGTCGTAGTTCCAGGAGATGACGGCGTCCCCCTGGACGGGCACGATCCACTCGCCGGCCAGGGCGGTGAGCACCTCGGGCCTGGTGTAGTCGGTGGTGCTCACGCGGCGGACTCCTTCACGGGGGTCGAGGGCCCGGCGGCGCCGTCCGCGCCACCGGTGGTCAGGGTCAGGGCCAGCTCCCGCAGCCGGACCCGCAGGGCCTTTCCGGAGGGGTTGCGCGGGATGCTCTCCACCGGCAGGAAGTGGCTCGGGCGCTTGTAGGCGGCCAGGCCGGCCACGCACCGGTCGAGGAGGTCGAGCGGGTCGAAGGCGTGGCCCTCGGCGGACTGCACGAAGGCGACGGGCGTCTGGCCCCACACCGGGGACGGCAGCGGTACGACGACCACGTCGGCGACCTGCGGGGAGCGGCGCAGCACGTGCTCGATCTCGGCGGGGTAGACGTTCTGCCCGCCGCGCAGGATCAGGTCGTTGCGGCGGTCGACCACCCAGACGCGGCCGTCCGGACCGCTGCAGCACAGGTCGCGGGTGTTGAGCCAGCCGTCGGCCAGCACTTCGGCGGACGCCCCGGGGTTCTTCCAGTACCCCTGCATCAGCCCGTCGCCGGAGAGCCGCAGCTCGCCGACCTCGCCGGTCGGGACCTCCTGCCCGTCCGGTCCGGTGAGGCGGACGCGGGTGCCCAGCATGGGCGTGCCCAGGCACACCGCTCCCGGCAGCGGTGCCGGGCCCGGTTCCTCGTCGGGGCGCAGGGTGAGGGCGGGGCCGCCGCCCTCGGTGATGCCGTACACGGTCTGCAGGTCCGCGCCCAGCCGCTGCCGGGCCTCGCGGGCGAGGTCCTCGGGCATGGGCGCGGCGCCGTGCAGCAGCAGGCGCAGCCGGCCCAGGTCCGCGCCGGCCAGCCCCTTGGCGTCGAGCAGCAGCCGCACCATGGACGGGACGAGGAAGGCGTGTTCGACGCCCCAGTCCTGGAGCGCGGTCAGGCAGCCCTGCGGGGTGAAGCGGTCCATCACGCACACCGTGCCCCCCGCGGCCAGGTGGTCGAGGGCGATGACCATGCTGCCGTGGAACAGCGGGCCCGCGTTCAGGAACACGGTGCCGGGCTCCGGGCGTACGTCGGCCAGCCAGGACAGGGCGTTGAGCTGCAGGGAGCGCTGGGTGACCACGACGCCCTTGGCGCGGCCGGTGGTGGCGGAGGTGTGCAGGATCGCGACGGGGGCGCCGAGTTCCGCGCCCTCGTCCGGCCGGGTCCGGGGTGCCTCGTCCGCCGGGAGCCCTGCGAGCCCGGTGATGTCGAGCACCGGCAGATCCCCGCCGGGCCCGGCGGTCAGCCGGCCGAGCCGGTCCGCCTGGGCGGGGTCGGCCACGGCCAGCACGGGTTCGACCGACTCGATGACGTCGGACAGTTCGCGGTCGGTCAGGGCCGGGTTGACGGGGCAGGCGACCAGGCCCGCCAGACCGCAGGCCAGATAGGTCTCCAGGACCTCGACGCGGTTGCCGGAGGCGACCAGTACCCGGCTGCCGGGCCCGCCGGCACCGCGCAGCCGGGCGGCCAGGGCCGACACCTCGCGGTGCAGCTGGCGCCAGGTCAGGTCGCGGCGTACGTCGCGCAGGGCGAGGGCCTCCGGCCGGCGGGCGAGGCCGCGTTCCAGCAGATGCCGAAGCCACATCTCAACGTGCTCCTTCCGGTGCGGGTGCGGGTGCGGGGTCCGGGTCGGGGGCGGTGGTGCCGAGCAGCCCGGCGACGGCGCGGACGCTCGTCAGGCAGGCCAGCTCCGCGTCGTCCAGCGGCCGCCCGAGTAGGTCCTCGCAGGCCAACGCCACGCGGATGAGTTCGCCGGAGTTCACTCCGGCCCCGACCAGGTCGTCCTCGTCGGCCACCCGGTCGAGCAGGCCGGGGTGGTCCAGGTGGCGGCGCACCAGCTCGCGCGCGGTGTTCACGGGGTCCTCCGGGGGCGGGCGCTGACGCCGGCCATCGCCCAGTACGGGGCGGGCTCGCCGTCGAAGTAGACGAGGGGTTCGGCGTCGTCGGTGACGCACGGCATCAGCCGGTTGAAACGGCTGCCGCGGCAGGCCGCGGCGAACTCGGGCGACTCCTTGACGCCGCGTTCGTCGCCGACTGTGGCCACGAACGCGAAGACGGGGTCGAGGGACTTGGCCACGCCGTCCTCGACGACCTCGCACCAGGCGTGGTCGCTGCCGAACAGGCCCAGCAGGTACCCGCGGCGCGCCCGGGCCTCGAAGCCCTCCGCGCGCAGCCGCTCCGCCAGCAGGCGGGAGGCCACGATGCAGTCGACGACCCCCAGTTCCCACGCCCGGCCGTGGTCGGCGCGCAGGGCCTCGGGCACGGTCTGGTAGACGACCTCGCGGGCGGCGAGCGGGCCGACCACGTCGTCCCAGGCCGCGAGGACGCGCCGGTCGCGGACCTCGTGGCGGGCGCCGTCGAGGCGTACCTCGGACCGGTAGCCGCCGGCCAGCAGCGGGGCGTCGAAGGCGGGCGAGAGCCCGGTCACGCCGGGGGCGGCGAAGTCCGGGACGCGGGTGGTCACGGCGGGCAGGCCGGCGCCGTCCGCCGCTCCGCCGGAGCGCTCGCCGCCGCCGGCGGTCCGGGCCGGGTGGACGCCCACCTCCCACTCGCGCGGCTCGAACCAGCCGTGCGCGGCCGAGCCGGCGAACCGCATCAGGAAGCGCAGGCCCAGTTCGGGGACGGTCTGGCCGGTCCCGCAGAACATCCCGACGTTCATGACGTCGTCGTAGTCGAACAGCGGGCCGAGCTCCGGGTCGTCGCGGTGCGGCAGGCCGGCCCCGGCCAGCCGCAGGACCTGCTCGGGCGTCGCCCGCAGGGCCTGCGCCGCGGTGTGCGCCGAGGTCTCGTACCGGGCGAGGTCGGCCGGCACGGTGGTGAACCGGCCCAGGGCGCGCAGCAGCGCGTCGGGTGCCGCGGTCTCCACGCTCATGCGGTGTCCTCCTCCACCAGGCCGGCCACGAACGCGGCGAGGTCGCCGACGGTGGCGGTCTCGAAGAGGAAGTCGTCGGGGATGGCGATACCGAGCTCGTCCTCGATCTCCGTGATGGCGCGCAGGGCCTTGACGGACTCGATGCCGGGGATGGCGGCCAGGGGCTTCGCGGTGTCGATGGACGCCGGCCGGGCGCCCGAGTGGGCGGCCAGGGCCCGTACGACGACGTCCAGCACGGCGCCGGGGACGGTGGCGGTGGCGGTGGCGGTGGCGGTGGCGGTGGTGGAGGGGGAGGCGGGGGCCGTGGTGTCGGCGAGGGTCATGACGCGATTCCTTCCAGGGTGGCGGCGGCCGTACGGGCAGCCGTGGTGGTGGGGGCGGCGGCGCGGGCGGCCGCCGCGGGGCCGGCCGGCGGGGCCGCCGGCCGGGGGCTTGCGGTGCCGGTCCGGGGGGCGTTACCGGTCGTGGCGGCGGTCGCGGTCGCGGTCGCGGTCTCGGCCCCGGTCCCGGTGTCCGTCCCGCTCTCGGCGCCGGCCCCGGCGAGGTGGGCGCGGTAGAGGTCCGCCGCGCCGGAGCGCTTGACCTTCCCCGAGCTCGTGAAGGGCAGGGCCGAGGTGGGGACCGGGACGACGTCCACGGCGCCCAGACCCAGGTGCTCGGCGAGGCGGGCGGCGATCGCCCGCCCGACGGCGGCGGCCGCCGCGCGGTCGAGCCTCGTCTCCCACAGCACGACCATGCGTTCCTCCGCGCCCTCGTCGTCGGCGGCTCCCCAGGCGAACGCGGCGCACTGGCGGCCCGCGCCCGGAGTGGCCTTGACGATCTCCTCGACGTCCTCGGCGTAGTAGTTGTGGCCGCGGACCACGGCCATGGCCTTGAGGCGACCCAGGAGGTGCAGCTCGCCCTCGTGCAGGAAGCCGACGTCCCCGGTGCGCAGCCAGCCGTCCGGGGTGAACGGCTGGGCCGCCGTGGGCAGTCCGAGGTAGCCGGCCGTCACGGGCGCGCCCGTGATCTGGACCTCGCCGGCGGTGTCCGCCGGCAGCGCCGCGCCCTCGGGCGTGCCGATCCGCACCCGGACGCCGGCCACCGGCCGCCCGCAGGAGACGACCGTGCGGGTGCCGGCACCGGGCTCCGCTGCGTAGCGCAGCCGGTCGCCGAGGCCCACGTGGTCGCGGTCGACGTGCACGCTGCGGTAGGGCGAGCGGGGCGCGCCCGTGGAGACCATCAGCGTGGCTTCCGCCATCCCGTAGTTGGGCTGCACCACCTGCGGCCCGAGCCCGTGCGGGGCGAAGGCGTCGCGGAAGGCGTGCAGGCTGGTGAGTCGCACCGGCTCCGATCCGTTGCCGCCGTACCGCCAGCGCGACAGGTCCAGGCCCGCCGGCACGCCGTCGCGGGCCGCCGCGGCGACGAGGTAGTCGTAGAAGAAGTTGGGCGCGGGCGTCATGGTGGCCCCGCAGGCGGCGAACTCCGACAGCCACGCCAGCGGCCGGCGCACGAAGTCGCCCGGCTCCCACAGGTGCACGGAGGAGCCCCGGCGCAGCGCGTTGAGCAGGCTGAACAGGCCCATGTCGTGGAACAGCGGCAGCCACTGGCCCAGCACGTCGTCCGGCGCCCAGCCGGTGCCCGCCGCGATGACGTCCAGCCCCGCGGCCGCGTTGTCGTGGCTCACCAGGACGCCCTTGGGCGCCGACGTGCTGCCGGAGGTGTACTGGACGACGGCCGGCCGCGCGCCGCCCCCGGTCAGGCCCGGCAGCGCCGCCCGCTCGGCCGGCGGCTGCGCGATGTCGACGAACCGGACCGCCGGGACGGCCCCGGCCACGCGGGAGACGATCCGCCGGCCGACGCTGCCGTCGACCAGCATCACCTCCAGCCCGGCGTCGTCGGCGATCCGCCGGACGTGCTCGGCGTACGCGTCCGCGCCGCCGAAGGCCACCGGCAGCGCCAGCGGCACGGCCGCCGCGTCCAGCCGGAACGCGGCCAGCAGACCGCGCACCCACGGCTCGCCGTTGGCCATCAACAGCCCCACACGGGTGGGCCGTACGCCGTCCAGCGCCGCCAGCACCGCGCCCGCGGTGCGCTCGGCCCGGGCCAGCAGCTGCGGGCCGGAGACCGGCTCGGTGCGCCGGCGCGGCGTGTGCAGCAGGGTGTCCTCGCGCAGGGACCGCTCCAGCAGGGTCCACAGGTGCACCACGGCTCAGGCCCCCTTCGGGGCGGTCGAGGTCGCGGCCGCGGCCGCGAGGGGGGCCGGGCGGGCCGCGCCGACGCGCCGGGCGAGCCGCTCGCGCAGCACCGAGCGGCGCACCTTGTACGAGCCGGTGACCGGCACCGCCTCCCAGTCCCAGAACCGCACCTCCACGTCGGGGAGCCCGGCCTCCGCCGCCGCCGCGTGGAAGCGGCCGGCGTCCGGAGCGGAGCCCGGCCGGGGGCAGGCGACCGCCAGCAGCGCGCCGTCCCCGGACTGGATGAGCACCAGTTCCACCAGCTCGGGCAGCGCCTCCAGCAGATGGTCCTCCTTCTCCAGGAGGCTGCCCACGCCGTCGATGTGGTCGACGACCCGGTCGAGCAGCTCCAGGGAGCCGTCGGGCAGGATCCGGCCGATGTCGCCCATCGGCCACCAGGCGTCGTCCGCCGGCATCGGACCGCCGCCGACGTAGCCGCGCATGCGGCCCATCGACCGGGTCTCGATCCGGCCGGCGGTGCCCACCGGCAGTTCGCCGCCGGTCTCGTCGACGACGCGCATCTCGAAGCCGCCGCCGGCGTGGCCGACGTTGCGCGGGGAGTAGTCCGCGGACTCCTCGCGGGTGACGATCCGCAGGCAGATCGGACCCGTCTCGGTCTGCCCGTACGCCTGGAAGTAGTGGGCGCCGGGCCGCTCGGAGGCGGCCAGCAGGGACCGCACCGTGCGCGGGTGCATCGCGTCGAAGGTGCTGATGAACCGTTCCACCGGGGCCAGCGGCCGGTCCGGGTCCTCGGCCAGCGGCTCCCACTGGATGTACATGTTGGGGTGGGTCTCCAGCGACGTCGGCCGGTGCTCCAGCAGCAGGCGCTTGACGTGGGCGGGGTCCGGATCGGCGATGGCCAGCGACGGCATCCCGATCTCCAGGGAGGCGAGCGTGCCGGCGCAGGTGCGGGCGTGCACGAACGACAGGTGCTTGGCGTTCAGGTCCGTCAGCGAGTACTGGTCGCGGAAGATCATGATCATCGGGGCGACCATCCCGAACAGTGAACGCGTCGAGTGCGCACACATCTTCGGCGCACCGGTGGTGCCGGAGGAGTGGGTGATGACGAACCACTCGTCCTCGTCGCGCGGGTCGGCCGTGTGCGCGGAACGCTCCAGCGCCGGAACCACCCAGGAGTGCTCGCTCTCACCCAGCGAGAGCACCCGGCGGGTGAGCTGCCCGAGCGCGTGGCGGGCCGCGCCGAGCCGGTCGAGCCCGGTCCGGTCGACCAGCAGGTACGGCCGCTCCAGCCGGGCCAGGCACTCGAGCAGCTCGCCCGGCTCCATGGCGGACGACAACAGGGCCGGCAGGGCACCGATCCGGCCGAGCGCGCACATCACGCCCTCGACCTCGATGTGGTTGCGCTGCACGACGGCGACCACGTCGCCGCGGCGGATCCCGGCCGCCCAGAAGCGGTCGGCGTAGTCCTCCACCGCACGGGCGAAGTCGGCGACGGTCGCCACGGTGCCGTCGAAGGCGTTCCAGCCGCTGTCCGACAGGAAGGGCGTGTCCGGGAACTTCTCGGCCGCGATCTCGGGCAGCAGGCCCAACGGGGCCGTGGGGCGCGGCACCGCGTCGAGCTGGAGGGCGGAGACATCAGGCATGCGGAATCCTCTGGTGAACCTGGCGATGGGGAAGGTCGGGCGGCTGCGGCACCCTGCGGTGCGGCCCGCTCCCGGTGGCGCGGTCCGCGCCCCGGTCGGCAGCCGGGCGGTGTGTGGGCCCGGGCCTGCTCGCTCCGACACCAGACAAGAGCCGCCCCGCCCCCGGTCGCACTCCATCGAATTCCGAGAAGTTTCCGGAGCCCTCGATTCCGGCCCTGGGGCGGCGGACGCGGTGGCCCCGCGCGCGCCCTCCGCCGTCCGTGTCCCGCAGGGAGTACGGGCGCCCGTCCACCCCTCTGTGAGGTGACACCCCCCGTGACGGAAGAGAGACCAGCGATGGCCGCGCCGCCTCCGACAGCCCCCCGCACCCCCTGCCCCCGGTCCTGTCCCGACCGGGCCCGGACCGGCTCCCGCGCCGCGGTCGCGGGCCGGGCGGCCCGCGCGAGCCGGCCGTGAGCTCCGCACACGAGCCCGAGCTCGATCCCGTCCGCCGCATGCGCGTGATGGCCGCCGCACTGCCGCTGCACTGCCATGCCGAAGCCTTCCTCGAGGCCCCGTTCGTCGACGTGTGGGCCGTGGCCGGCGACCCGGAGGGCGGGCTGCCCCGCCTCCTTCCCGGCCTGCGCCGACTCGTCCTCGTCGACGGACCCTGGCCGCACCAGCGCGCCCGCGCCCACGGCCCGTGGGGCCGCGTCGTCGAGGCGGACGTCCTGCGCCAGCCGGGCTGGTGCCTGATGCAGAGCGAGCGCACCTTCCTCGGCCTGGCCGCCGTACCGCAGGACCACGGCACCCGGTTCGGCTTCTTCGCCGGTCCCCGGACCGCCCGGAACGCGGCGGCCGGGCACGTCCTGGAGCGGTGCGCGGACCACTACGCCCGCCGCGTCGTCGCCCGGCTCCGGGCGAGCGTGGCCGACGGCCGCGCAGGGCGGCCGGGCCTCGCGGGACCCGATCGGAAATCCGACGGAACCTTCCGCCACCCGCCCGGCTCCTGACCTCCCGGACGGGGCACCGCGAGCCCCCCTTCCCCTGCAACCCACCACACACGCACCGGAGAAACCGTGAAGAACAGGCGCAGCCTCGCCGAGGCGGCCGGACGCTGGAGCGCGAGCCACCGCTGGGCGGCCGTACTGCTCTGGCTGACCTTCGTCGTCGCCGCCACCGTCATCGGGTCGGCCGTGGGCACCGCCGCCCCGACCCCGGCCGAACTGACCAACGGCGAGGCCCGGAGGGCCGAGGAGATCCTGGACCGGGCGGGCTTCGAACTCCCCGCCCACGAGGTGGTCTTCCTCCAGTCCGAGGCCGCCACCGTCGACGACCCGGCCTTCCGGGCGGCGGTGACCGACACCGTCCGCGCCCTGCGCGACAGCGGCCGGACCCAGAACGTCGTCTCCCCGCTCGACCCCGCCGGCCGCCCGGCCGTCTCCGCCGACCGCCGGGCCGCCCTCGTGCAGTTCGACATGCGCTCGGCCACCGTCACCGCCAAGGAGGAGGTGCAGCCGGTCCTCGACGCCGTCGCCCGGGTCGGCAAGGCCCACCCGGGCCTGCGCGTCGAGCAGTTCGGCGAGGCCTCCTTCCAGCACGGCTACGACACCAAGCTCCACGAGGACTACACCGAGGCCGAGAACCTCTCGTTCCCCGTCACCCTGGTCATCCTGCTACTGGCCTTCGGCGCCTTCGTCGCGGCCCTGCTGCCCGTCGTCCTCGCCCTCACCGCGGTCGTCGCGGCAGGCGGCCTGCTCGCCCTGACCAGCCAGATCGCCCACGTCGACCAGAACGGCACGTCGGTGATGTCCCTCATCGGCATCGCCGTCGGCGTCGACTACTCCCTCTTCTACATCCGCCGCTTCCGCGAGGAGCGCGCCCGCGGCCAGGAGGCCCAGGCGGCCGTCGCCGCCGCGGCCGCCACCTCCGGACACTCCGTCGTCGTCTCCGGCCTGACCGTCATCGTCTCCCTCGCCGGCCTGTTCCTGTCCGGCAACGGCATCTTCATCGGCATGGCGGGCGCCACCATCGTCGTCGTGGCCACCGCGGTCCTCGGCTCCGTCACCGTCCTGCCCGCGCTGCTCTCCCTGCTGGGCGACCGCGTGAACACCGGCCGCCTGCCCCGCCTCCGCCGCCGTACGGAGAGCCAGGACCCGACGCCCGCCGCGGGCACCGCCGCGCCGGCCGCCCCCGCGCCGGCCGCCCCCGCGCCCCCGCGCACCGGCCGCGGCTGGAACGCCCTCCTGCGCGGCGTCCTCAAGCGCCCGCTGGTCGCCGTCGTCGTGTTCGGCGGCCTGCTGACCGCCCTGCTCCTGCCCGCCTTCTCCCTGCACACCGGCGAACCGGGCGTCAGCGACCTGCCGACCCGGGCGCTCCCGGCGCTGGGCACGTACGAGCGCATCCAGCAGGCGTTCCCCGGCTCGGCCACCCCCGCCAAGGTCGTCGTCCACAGCACCGACCTCGACGGACCCGAGACCCGCGCGGCCCTCGACCGCTTCCGTGCCGCCGCCGAGAACACCCCCGGCCTGCACGGCCCGGTGACCTTCCGGACCGGCGGCGACGGCACGGTCGCCATCGTCACCGTCGGTCTGGCCGGCACCGGCACCGACGAGGCCTCCGTACGCGCCCTGCACACCCTGCGCGCCACGGTCGTACCCGCCACCCTCGGCACCGTCCGGGGAGCCGACGTGGCCGTCGGCGGCACCACCGCCGCCTCCGTCGACAGCGGCGACCACCTCTCCGACGCCACCGGCCGGGTCGCCGGCTTCGTCCTGGTGTTCACCTTCCTCGTGATGCTCTTCTCCTTCCGCTCGCCCGCCATCGCGGCCGTGACGCTCGTCCTCAACCTGCTCTCGGTCGGGGCCGCCTACGGCGTGGTCGTGCTGGTCTTCCAACACGGCTGGGGCGAGGGCCTGCTGGACTTCACCAGCACCGGGGCCATCGCCTCCTGGGTGCCGCTGTTCCTGTTCGTCTTCCTCTTCGGCCTGTCGATGGACTACCACGTGTTCGTCGTCAGCCGGATCCGCGAGGGCCACGACCGGGGCCTGTCGACCGACCGCGCCATCGAGGAGGGCGTGACCGGGACCGCCGGTGCCGTCACCGGCGCCGCCGTGGTGATGGTCGCCGTCGCGGCGGTCTTCGGCACCCTTCCGCAGTTGTCCATGAAGGAGTCCGGCGTCGGCATGTCCGTGGCCGTCCTCCTCGACGCCACCGTCATCCGCGTCGTGCTGCTGCCCGCCGCCCTCAAGCTCCTCGGCGACCGGATCTGGCACACCCCGCGCCTCCTCCGCAGGCCCCCGGCTCCGCACCCCGCGGCTCCGGAGACCGCCGCCACCGACCCCGAGCGGTCCGCCCGCGACGACCGACGGCCCGTCACCACGGGCGCGTAGCGCCACCCGCACCGAACGAGGAGGCCGCCGGACCCCAGGGGTCCGGCGGCCTCGTGCGTTCCGCCCGCGACCGGCCGAGCGGCTCCGGCACCTGCGGCAACCGCATCGAGGTCCGGCATGCGAAGGGGTTCCGACGGTGAGACGCTGGGACAAGGCGGGCCCAGAGCGGGGGGTGGCCTCGCACGCGACGTGCTGAGGAACCGAAGCGCCGATCTCGTACGCCCGGCCGATCCCAGTCTTCCCGGTGGTGATGGTTGATGCCTCGACTAGCCTTCTGTGCGCGCGTCTCCCTGGTTGCCGTCCTGGCCGTCATGTCACCCCTCGCGGTGTCCGCGCAGGGGGAGGAGCAGCGGCACGCCAAGGTCCCGAACAACACGACCGTCGACTACGACCTCTCGGGCTACCTCCACATCAGAGCGGCCCCGGGCAGGGCCAACAAGATCACCATTCACGGGGGCACCCCGTTCGGAAGCGTCAAGGTCTACGACGACGGAGACGTGGTGTCGGGTCCGCAGGGTGACGAGCTCAACCTGAACAACACGGGTATCTGGAGAATCAGTGTCGATGCCGGCGACGGCGACGACGTCGTCTCCAACCTCACCGACCTGAAGATGGTCGTCCACGGCGGCTCCGGCAACGACGTCCTCAACGGCAACTCGGGTTCCGACACGTTCTACGGCGAGGCCGGTGACGACCGGATCGACGGTGGCGACGGCGCCGACTGGGCCTACGGCGGCCCCGGGAACGACAGCATCGACGGCGACTACGGGAACGACAGGTTGTACGGGAACGTCAACGATCCGGCGGCGCCGGACGGAGCCGACGCGATTCGCGGCGAGCAGGGTGACGACACCATGTTCGGAGAGGCCGGAAACGACTCGCTCGACGGGGGTTCGGAATACGACACGGCGTACGGCGACTCCGGAATCGACGTGTGTCCGAACAGCGAAGTCACGGTGGACTGCTGAATCCGACGCGAAGACCTCCGGTGCGGCGGGGCCTGCGCACCCCGCCGCACCGGAGGTCTTGGCCGTGCTCAAGACGTTCCGCCGACGACCACGCTCGTGGTCAGCCCACCTGGTCCGGCCTGGCCGGCCCGTCAAGCCCGTCAAGCCCGTCAAGCCCGTCCGGCCCGGGCCGCCCGTCCAGCACGGCCCACGCGAGCATCCCGCCGGGGACCGGACGACACGTCACCAGCGCCTCGGGGCCGGGCCCGGCGGCCGGGCCGGCGGCGAAGCCGTCCGCGCGCGGGCGCAGCCGCACCGCGCGCAGACCCGGCAGTTCCGCGCCGAGCAGCGGGCTCAGCGCCTTGAACGCCGCCTCCTTCGCCGCGTAGAGCTCCAGCATCCGCCGCTGCGCCGCCGCGCTCCGCACGAGGTCCCGCTCGGCCGGGCCCAGCACCAGATGGGCGGCGGCCGGCGGCGGACCGCCGAACTCCAGGTCCACGCCCAGCCCGGGCACCTCGGCGGTCCGCGCGACCACCGCCACCGCCACCCCCCGGGAATGGCTCACCGAGCCCGTCACGCCCGCCGGGAACCTCGGCCGGGGCCCCTCCCGCAGCACCGGGCCCGCCGCGATGCCCGCGTCGCGCAGCGCCCGGCGCAGGGCGCACCTGCCGATGAGGAAGTCCGCGCGCCGCGCGGGCGGCATCTGCGCGGCCAGCGCCAGCTCCGCCTCGTGCACCGCCGGCGGCGGGCCCTCGTGCACGGACGCGATGCCGAATCCCACGCCCCGCAGCCGCGGCCGTACGCGGTGCAGGTGCCGCGGCAGCGTCTGTACGGGCACCCAGTCACGCACCGGGGCCGGCCTGCGGCCCGCCACGCTCTTCACCGTCACAGGTACTCTCCTTCGGGTCCTCGGGGCACTCGCCCGTCCACCGCGGGAGAGTCCACTGAGGAAGAGGACCGGGCGGCGCGGAGTACTCCCGCCGTCCGCGGGTCCCGTCCTTGAGACGGCCGTTCACCTGCTCACCTTCGGGTGTGACAATGGCGCCGGGCCGCTCCCCGACGAGGAGCGGGACCGTCCGGTACGGAGGAGCAGACGACATGAGCGATCTCGGCGCGGCCGCCTGGCCCCAGGCGGATCTGGACCCTTTGCGGCGTCTGAAGGTCATCGCCGCCGCCGTACGGGCGCCCATGTACGCGGAACGGCACTACGACGTCCCGCCGGAGCGCCTGTGGGCGGTGGCCGCCGACCTGGAGAACGAACTCCCGCACATCATCCCGGCGTTGAAGTCCTTCACCCTGCTCGGCGCGGAGGGGGAGCGGCTGACGGCCCGCGCGGTCGGCCGGCTGGGCCTGCCGGAGGCCTTCGACGTCGTCCTCCGACCCGGATGGTGCCTGATGCAGAGCCGGACGCTCATGGGGGCGATGGCGGCGGTGCCCCACGACGGCGGCACGACCTTCGCCTTCGCCTCCGGGCTGCGCAGGCCGGGCGGCGCGCTGCTGAAGCGGCTGGGCCTGTTCGGGACCGAGGCCCGCGGCCATGCCCTCCTCGACCGCCTCCAGGAACGCATCGACGCCCGCTCCCACTAGGTTCCGTCCGGCGGGTCAGAGCACGCCCACCAGCACGATGACCAGGGCGGGCAGTGCGACGAGGAGCGGGATCACGTAGATCGCGACGATCGCGAACAGGTCGCCGGTCGGCTCCGGGGCCGCCGTCAGCCGCGGGGGCCGTGGGTGCCGAGCCGCCGGAAGGGCTTCGCCCGGAGCCGTCACCCTGGTCATGGCCACCCCTGGTACATCGGAGGGAGGCGCGCGGGGCGGGCTGCGGCAACGGGGGCATGCGGAGGGCATGCTGAGGTGTCGACGGCCGGAGGTGGATCACCCCGGTCACCGCCGACCGCCTACGCCCACCGCCTACCCCCGACCGAGGACCGCCGACCGTCGTTCGACCCCCGCATGCCGGGAAGCTACGGAGACCCATGTCCGCGCCCCCCGCCCCCGAAGCCACGGCCGCCGCCCTGCTGCGCCGCCCCCAGATCTGGGTGGTCCCCACCGTCCTGACGGGACTGCTCGCCCTCCTCGTGTCCCTGCTCTACATGGGCGGCGTCGTCAACCCCAACGGGGACCTCCACGACCTGCCCATCGCCCTCGTGAACGACGACACCGGCACGCCGGACCTGGGCGGGCGGATCACCGCCGCCATCGCCGCGGACTCCGCGGGCGGCAAGGCCGACTGGCGGGTGATGACCCGCGCCCAGGCCGAGGACCAGCTCGACTCCGGGAAGGTGTACGGGGCACTTGTGGTTCCGGCCGGCTTCTCGGACGCCGTCGCGGCGCTCACCACGTCCGGGGCCACCCACCGGCCGACGATGATCGTGCTCACCAATCCGGGCAAGGGCAGCCTCGGATCCTCCCTGGCCAGCCAGATCAGCACCAAGGCGGCCCACGGCGCGTCACTCTCCGTCGGCCGCCAGCTGACGCAGACGGCCGCCGGCGCCCGGGCGACCCCCACGGCCAAGGTGCTGCTCGCCGACCCGGTCGACGTGGTCACCCAGGTCGGGCACCCCATCGGCGCCCACAGCGGTCTGGGCCTCTCCGCCTTCTACTACACCCTGCTGCTGGTCCTGGCCGGGTTCATGGGCGGCAACGTCATCAGCAACGGCGTCGACACCGCCCTCGGTTACGCCGACAACGAGATCGGCCCCTGGCACACCCGGCGGCCGACGGTACCGATCAGCCGCACCCAGACGCTGCTCCTCAAGATGGTGATGACGGCAGGCATCACGGTGGTGAGCACCGCACTCGTGATGCTGGCCTGCATCACGATCCTGGGCATGGACGCCTCCCACGTGCCGCTGCTGGGGATCTACTCCTACTGCGCGGCCCTCGCGGTCGGCCTGGGCGTCCAGGCCATCAACGCCGCCTTCGGCGGGATCGGCCAACTGGTGTCCATGTTCGTGTTCATCGTGCTCGGCCTGCCGTCGTCGGGCGCCACCATCCCCCTCCAGGCGGTTCCCGCGTTCTACCGGTTCCTGTCCCACTTCGAACCGATGCGCCAGCTCAGCGACGGCGTACGCGCGATCCTCTACTTCGACGCCCGCGGCGACGCCGGCCTCACCCGTTCGTGGATCATGATCGGGGTGGGCGCCGTGCTCGCGCTGCTCTTCGGCTTCGGCATGACGACCTACTACGACCGCACGGGCCACAAGCGGCTCACGCCCCAGCCCGCCTGAACCATCCGGCCGCCGCCACCCCGCCGAGCAGCCCGAGGAGCCGCCGCCGACCACCCGGTCCGGGGCTGCCCCGAGCGGGGTCGTGCGGAACGCACCCGTCCGGGCGTACGGGCGTCCTACCGTGCCCGGCATGACCTTACTCAGGTACGGACGGGTGACGCTCGCCGCCCTCGCGGCTGTCCTGCTGACGGGACCGCAGGCGGCCGGCGCGCAGAGCTCCGCGGGCCCCGCTGCCGTCGTGCGGTCGGCGACCGGCGCGGACCCCACCGCGGGGGAGCGGGGCGGCGGTGCGGCGCGGGGGGCGGCGACACCGGACCGACCCTCGTACGACGTGGCGCTGCGCGCCGACGCCGACGGCTCGCACTGGAGCGGCCGCCAGCGGGTGTCCTTCCGCAACGCCGGCCGCACACCGCTGCGTTCGGTCGACGTACGGCTGTGGGGGAACGGCACCGACGGCTGCGGTGCTCCCGGCCGGCCGTCCCCGGTGCGCGTCCGCGGGATCACCGGCGGCACCCCGCACCCGCTCGCGGTCGGCTGCACCGCGCTGCGGATCGACCTCCCGGCACCGCTGCCGTACGGGGCGCGGGCCAGCGTCTCCTTCGACCTCGCGATCACGGTCCCGGACCGGATCCACCGCTTCGGCAGGGACGGCGCGCACCGCTATCTGGGCAACGCGCTGCCCCTGCTGTCCGTGCAGGACGCGCGCGGCCGGCACCTCGACCCGGACGTCGGCTTCGGCGAGAGCTACTACACGCTCGCCGGTGACTTCCGGGTCGTCCTCGACCACCCCCGCAGGCTCGTCGTCCCCACGACGGGCACCACCACCCGGCGCCCGGGCGCACCCGGCCGCACGCTCACGACCGGCGTTGCGCGCGGCGTGCGGGACTTCGCGTGGGCGGCGGGGCCCTTCCGGTCCAGGACGGTGACCACGCCCGGCGGGATCCGGCTGAACGCCTACTGGACCGCCACCACCTCCACCGAAGGCGTCGCGACCGACCTGAAGAGCGCCGTCGGCGCGGTCGAGGAGTTCGGCGCGCGGTACGGGCGCTACCCCTACGGCGAGCTCGACCTCGTCATGAGCGACGCCCTCGACGACGTCGGCAGCATGGAGTTCCCGGGCCTCGTCCTGCTGTGGACCGAACCGGAGGGCTCGGCCGTCGTCCACGAGATCGCCCACCAGTGGTTCTACGGCATCGTCGGGAACGACGAGTTCGCGGCGCCCTGGCTCGACGAGGCCTTCGCGCAGTACGCGAACCAGCTGTACTACCGGGAGTCCACCACCACCTGCTGGGAGGACCAGGGGGCGTGGCCCAGCGACACGGCCGCGCTCACCCGGTCCATGGCGTACTACGCGGCCGGCCACCGTTCGGAGTACGTCCGGGTCGTGTACGTGCGCGGCGCCTGCGCCCTGCACGACCTGGAACGCGTCCTGGGCGGCCCCGCGATGGCGCGCATGCTGCGGGGCTACGTACGGGACCACTGGCTGGGCGTCGCCACCACCGCGGACTTCAAGCGTGCGGCACGGGCGGTGACGGCGAAGGACCTCGGCCCGTTCTGGGCGGAGCACAGGATCAACTGACCACGGCACGCGCGCGGGTGCGGCCGGGCGGCCGCCCGGCCGGGTGCGGGCGGGGCGGAAACCCGCCCCGCCCCCCGTCCCCCGGTCCCCCCGTGGAGCGCCAGGGGTCCGGTCCGGCGTCAGGCCCAGGCCCTGCGGAACGCCTCGCGCGCCCGGAAGAGCCGTGACCGCACCGTGCCCACCGGGATCCTCAGGGCTTCGGAGACCTCCTGCTCGTCCAGCCCCTCGACGTGCCGCATCGCGAGGACGAGCCGGTGTTCGGGAGTCAGGCGCCCGAGCACGTCCTCGATGTCGGCGGACAGCTCCACGTCCACGCCCTCCGCCGCGCGGTCGGCGATCTCGGCCACCACCACGCGGTTGCGGCGCTTGGCGTACCGCAGCGCCTCCCGGGCGGCGATCGCCCGCGCCCAACCGAACAGTGCCTCGGGCGACTTGAGCTGGCCGATGTTACGGAAGATCGCGATCAGCGCCTCCTGTGCCGCGTCCGGACCGTCCTCCAGGGCGATCGGTCCGCAGACGCGCGCCACCCGCGGCGTCAGCACGGTCAACAACTCGTCCATGGCCAGCGCGTCCCCCCGCTGTGCCCCCCGCACGAGCTCCGCCACCCGCTCCGGCTCCTCCGCCGTCCCGTTCGCAGTGCCTGCCATTCCTGTGCCCCCATCGCCGCCCCGCGGTCAGGCCCTGCAACAGGCCCCGCCCAGCGACACTTTCCATCATCGAACCGACAGATCCCTTGCTTGCGCTCGCACGATCCGCAGGTAACACATGAGCCCCCAGTTCTGTGCCGACGTCCGACCCGCACCGCGCCGTGGCGGCGGGGTGCGGAATCAGGTGCGCCAGACGCACAGCCAGGACCGGTCGGGGGGCCGGGGCCAGGGCGGGACGTGAGCGGGCAGTTCCGTTCCGACGACGACGGCCTCCCCGTGGACCGGGGCGAGCCGCGACGCCTCGAACAGGTCCCGACCCATCGGCTCGGGCGCGCTCGCGGAGCCGTGGGCGCACGCGGACAGGCACACACCGGGTGGTCCTCCCGGAGCCGCCCGCTCCGCGGACACGCTGCACCCCGCCACCGCGGCGGCGGCCGCCCCGGCGCCAGTCACCCCGGCCGTCGGGTGTGCCCCGGCCACCGGGTGCGTCGCGGCGGTGCACGGCGGGACCAGGACGCCCCCCAGCAGCAGGACGCACACCAACACGACCGCCCTCCAAGAGGCGTGCGCCGGCGCGGCCCGTCTGATCATGCGCGCCATGCTAGGGGACAGATGATCGTTTCCGGGCGGTAAGTTCCCATGTACCCAGGAGTAGTCCCATATGCCGTCTGACCTGCCGCAATTCGTGCGATCGACCGGCAACCACGAGGACCAGCCAGGCCGTCACCCGCGAGGCCCCGAAGGGGACACGCCGAAGGACGAGGACCTGCACGGCGTTCCCGACAGGTGACCGGAGGCGCGTGTCGCGGGTCATCCGGCCGGAAACGCAACCCTGGCCGTCGCTCTTCGCACCGGCACCGGGTAGGGACCTCGCGGACGGCGCGGTCGGCCGCCGCTGACTCCGGACCGCCCATCCCTTGGGTGGCGTGCGGTCACCTGTAGATCTCGAGGGCCGTGGCGGCGCGGCACAAGGCGTTGACGTCTTGGAGGAAGTGCAGCATCGCGGTCACGCGGCCCGGTTCGGCGCCGGTCGACTTCCAGGGGTTTCGGCCCTGGACCAGGAGCCGTTCGCAGGCGTGCTGGGCCTCGGCGGCAGCATCCTCGGGCCAGTCCTGGCCGTGCAGGGTGGGGCGAACCTCCGTGTTGAGGACGGTCCACCGGGCCCGGATCCGACTGCGCCACTCACTCACGCTTGCTCGCTCTTCGGTGTGGTGAAGCGCGCCCAGGCTGCTCCGGGGATCTCCGGACGGGCTGGGCAGGAGGCTGTCGAAGTCGGTGAGGAAGCCGTGCATGGCCTGGGGCCAGGCGGGATCGTCGGCGCGCTTGAGGCGGAGGTCGGCGATCCGGGTCTGCAGGGCTGCCGCCCTGGTGGTCAGGTCGGCGAGGTCGGAGGCCTCGAAGCCGGAGAGCAGGGACTGCTGGAAGGCGGTGGCCTCCTCGGTGGCCCGCTGCCGGGCCTGCTCAGCCTGGCGGGCTTCGTCCTGGGCGCTGGTGAGCCTGTTGAGCAGGAGGAGGGCGACGGGGATGCCGAAGCACGCGCCGGTCAGGCCGGAGTAGATGTTGAGCACGTAGTCGTGTCCCGTCCACCAGCCGGTGGCGTCCAGGCGCAGGCCGACGAAGAACAGGACGGTGCCGACGGGGATGAGCAGAGCGCTGAGCCTGATCTGCTTCGGCGTCTCGGCCCAGAAGCGGGCTATCCCGGTGTTCGGCTGGTGCACGTGGTTCCCCCTGGTCGTGAGCGTGAGGGGACGGTAGCGCACTCGCCTCGACAAGATCGCCGGGAATTCGACGCCGGTCGGCGACGGCCCTGTTCGCCGCCCTGGGGTGGCGAAGTCGCGCACCTGCTGAGGTGCGAGAGCAGGGCCGGTGACGCCGTCGCGGGGCAGGGCCGGCCCGCGACGGCGCACGGCGGACCTTCGGCCGGCCTATGGGGTGTGGAAGGACACCTCCGGGTTCGTGGGTGACGGGGCGTCCAGCAGCGGCTGTGGCGTGCCGCGCAGGTGCCGGTCGAAGAACGCGGCGACGTACGCCCGCGTGAGGGGCAGGGCGCGGTCCGCCGGCAGCGGTGTCCGGGGCAGGCCGAAGTGCTCGGCGATGACCGGTCCGTCCGTGAAGGAGTAGTGGTCCGCGCCGGTGAAGGTGATCCACCGCTTCCACCCGTCGAGCGCCCGCCAGGTGGTGTCCCACGTGCGGTCCTCGCCACCCGGCTGGTGCACCTCGTCGCCCGTGCCCAGCATCATGAACGGGCGGCCGCCGAGACCCTGGGCCGGCACGGCGTCGTGGAACGCCCCGTCCATGTTGACGCCGGCGCGTATGCGCCGGTCGCCCGTCATGGCCGTCATCGTGCTGGCGCCCCCTATGGAGTGGCCGGCCATGCCGACCCGGCGCGCGTCGATCATCCGGGCGAAGCGGTCGGTCGCATGACGGCCGATCAGCCGGTCGAGCACGAACGACACGTCGCGGGCCCGCCCCGCCGTGACCTTGCTCGCCGGCGCCCGGCCCTCGAGCACCTCGCCGCACGCCACGCAGGTCAGCACGCGGCCGCCGGGCACCTCGATGCCGTAGGACTCGTAGGCGTGGTCGACGGACGCCACCACGTACCCCCGGCTCGCCAGGTCCTCCGCCAGGGCGGTCAAGGTGTAACGCGAGACGGTGAAGCCCGGGGAGAGCACCACGAGGGGGTGGCGCCCACCGGCGGGCCGGGCGTCCACCCGGGCGTACGTGCGCATCGCGCGCAGCTCGGCCGGTGGCACGGCGCCCCCGAACCCCGCGCCCTCGACCAGCAGCCTCGCCTCCTCGGCCGTCGCGTACGGGGCCGGTTCGCCCGCCGCGCGGCGGGCGGCCGGGTAGTGGATCGTGACCATGAGCTCCCGGCCGTCCGCCTCCGGCACCCACGGGTCCGGGCGCGATCGGTCCACGAGGTGGAGCGCGGAGCTGCCGACCGCGAACGGGCCCGTCGGACGCGGCAGTTCCGGCCTGTCGAGAACTCTGGCGTCCGATCTCGGGGCGGTGGCCGCGGACGGTGTGCCCGGCGGCCCCGCGGCCGCTGCCGCGCCGGCCGTGACCAGCGGTAACGAGAGCGTGAGCGCGAGTACGGCGGCCGGTGCCGCCTTGCTGAAAGTGACCATGCCCCGAAGCTAACGGGCCCCTTCCGTAGACCGCGTCACCCTCTGGTCGCAGAGCCGTAGTCCCCTGGAAGGGGGACCCGTCACCCCGGAGTGTGAGGGCGGCGGCCGCGCCGGCGCCGTCCGGCCCCGCGCCGGCCTGCTGCCCGGACGCAGTCCCTTTCGTCCCGATTCGGCTAGAGTTCCGGCGTGGCTGACGGTGGATCCCGGGGCAGCTGGTCGTGGCGGTTCGCCGTGGCCACCGTGGTCGTGGGGGTGCTGGCCGGTGCCGCCGGGACCGGCCTCGCACTGCTGCTGCACGCGGTGCAGCACCTCGCGTACGGCTACACGGAGGGCTCGTTCCTGTCCGGCGTCGAGGCCGCCGCACCGGCCCGCCGGGTGGTGGCCATGGCGGTGGGCGGGATCGTGGCGGGCACGGGCTGGTGGGCCCTCTACCGCTTCGGACAGCCTCTGGTCGGCGTCGAGGAGGCGGTGGCCGCCCGCCGCCCGCACATGCCCGCGCTCTCCACCACCTGGCACGCCCTCCTGCAGATCGTGACCGTCGGCCTCGGCTCGCCGCTCGGCCGCGAGACGGCCCCGCGCCAGCTGGCCGCGCTCTTCGCCACCGCGGTCTGCCGGCACCCCGGACTGACGGTCGGTCAGCGCCGCGTGCTGGTGGCCTCCGCCGCGGGCGGCGGTCTGGCCGCCGTGTACGACGTCCCCCTGGGCGGGACCGTCTTCACCCTGGAAGTCCTGCTGGGCACCTGGGCGGTCGGCGCCCTCGTCCCGGCGGCGGCCGTCGCCGCCCTGGCGACGGTGATCTCGTGGGCGGCGCTGCCCGACGAACCCGCCTTCCACCTCACCCGCCTGACCGTGGGGGCCTCGCTCGTCGTCTGGTCCGCCGTCGCCGGCCCGCTCATCGGCCTCTGCGCGCACCTGTTCTCCAGGGCCTGCGCCCGCGCGGGCCGCAGCGCACCACGGGGGCGCATGCTGCTGCTGACCGCCCCGGCCGCGTTCGTCCTCATCGGCCTGCTGGCCATCCCGTACCCGCAACTCCTGGGCAACGGCAAGGGGCCGGCAGAGGTGGCGTTCACCACCCAGCCGGCCCTGGGGCTGACCGCCGTGCTCCTGGCCCTGCGCACGCTCGTCGTGCTGCTGACCCTCCGCGCGGGGGCCCGCGGGGGCCTGCTCACCCCGTCCGTGGCCAACGGCGCCCTCCTCGGGGTCCTGGCCGGCGGCGTCTGGGCCCTGGTGTGGCCGGGTACCACGCTGGCGGCCCACGCGGTCGTCGGCGGCGCCGCTTTCCTCGCCGCCGCCCAGCGCATCCCCCTCACGGCCGTGGTCCTGATGCTGGAGTTCACCGACGCGCCACGCGCCCTGGTCGTACCGGTGCTGTTCGCCACCGTGGGGGCCATGGCCGTCCAGCGGCTGTGCGCGGCCCGCCCCGCGCGGGCGCACCGCCGGGACCGACCCCCGCCCGGCGGGGCCGCGCCGCAGCCCCGCCCGCCGGCTCGATGAGCGGTACCGCTCCGGTCGGCCCGCGCCCCGTGGCGCGCGGTCCTCACGGCAGCGGCGGGCCCCCCGGCGGTCCGCCGTCGCGCCGCCCGCCCGGCCGCTGCAGCCCCTGCGGCCCCTGCAGCCCCTGCGGCCCCTGTAGACCCTGCAGCCCGTGCAGCGCGTCCAGGGCCAGCCGAGCGGTCTCCTCGGGAGTGCCGTCGACCGGCACGGTGACCCCCCGCTCGTCCGGCCCGAGCGGTTCCAGGGCGGCGAACTGGGAGTCCAGCAGTGCCACCGGCATGAAGTGCCCGGTGCGCGCGGCCATGCGGCGGCCGGTCAGGTCCCGGTCGCCGGCCAGGTGGACGAAGACCGCGTCGGGCGCCGCCGCGCGCAGCCGGTCGCGGTACGCACGCTTCAGGGCCGAGGCCGACACCACGCCCCCGCGGTCGCCCCGTCCCCGTGCCCACGCACCGACGGCGTCCAGCCACGGCCACCGGTCGGCGTCGTCCAGCGGTGTGCCGGCGGCCATCTTCGCCACGTTCCGCCGCGGATGGAAGTCGTCCCCGTCGGCGTAGCGGACGCACAGTGCGGCCGCCAGGAGACGACCGACGGTGGTCTTGCCGGTGCCCGACACGCCCATCACGACGACGACCGGTTGTGGTTGCATGCCCCTACCCAACCGCACGGCGGACCGGTCCGGGGCGCGGATGGGCCGGCCGGGCCGGGGTAGACGCGGGATGGCGGCGTGTCAGGAGATCGGGCAGGTGAGGACATTGGAACTGCGCGCGGTGGGCTGGGCCCATTCGTTTCCCGTGACGAAAGGGGTGCGCGCGGCCCGCGCGTGGACCGCCGAGCACCTGTCCACGCTGGCCTGGACCCGGGACGCCCCGGACACGGTGCACTCCGTGCTGCTCACCGTCTCCGAACTGGTGACCAACGCGCACGTGCACGCCGCGAGCACCGCCCACTTGGTCCTCACCTGGGACGGCAGCTGTCTGCACGTGAGCGTCGCGGACACCGACCCGCGCCACCCGCCGCGCCCGGAGCCGGCCGCGGCGGGGGCGACGTCCGGGCGGGGCCTGGGCATCGTGGACGTCCTCGCCGACGCCGTGGACGTCCACCCCTGCGCGCGGGGCAAGGCGATCACCGCCTGCTTCCGACCGCCCGGCGCCGCCGGCCGGCCCGACGGCCCCGGGTGACACCGCGCACCGGCCCGGGGCGTCCCCCGGGCCGGTGCGCGCCCGCGTCCCGGGGCCGACACCAGGGGCGCCCCCATATGGACCGGGCGGGAGTCCGCCCGGACGCGCGGTCCGCCGGCCCCGAGCCGTCACCTCCCGAGGTACGGCCCGTGGTTACCGCCGGGGCGACGGGACGAGGCGCACCAGGGCGTGCAGGAGGGCGTCGACGCCGTCGTGGGCCGGATCGTCCGTCACGTCGGTGAGCAGCCGGGCCAGGACGCCCAGGAGCTTGGGCGAGGCCATCACGCGGGGATGGAGCACGGGCCGGAAGCCGTACCGGGAGAAGACGAGGTCGCCGACCAGGCTGCCCAGCCGGTAGTAGCGCGCCCAGCGGCGCCGGATCTCCGCCGGGTAGTGGAGCAACGCGTGCTCCCGCCGCGGCCCCGCGGGCCGGGCCAGGGCCAGGGCGATGGTCTCCGCGGCCACCTCCCCGGCCTCCAGCGCCTGCGCGATGCCCTCACCGCTCCACGGACTGACCATGCCGGCCGAGTCCCCGACCAGGAGCAGACCCCGACGGTACTGGGGCCGCCGGTTCAGCCCCATCGGCAGCGGAGCGCTGCGCAGCGGTGAGTCCGCGTTCTCCTCCCGCAGGCCCCAGTGCGCGGGCACCCGGATCAGCCAGTGGTCCAGGGCCGCCCGCAGGTCCACCGGACGGCTGCGCCGGTGCTGCGGCAGGGCACCCAGACCGACGTTGACGCGCCCGTCCCCGAGCGGGAACACCCAGCCGTAGCCGGGCAGGTCCAGGCCGGTGCCCGGGCAGCGCAGATCGGCCCAGAGCTCCAGGTACGGGTCGTTCGTCCGGACCTCGCTGCGGTAATACCGCCGGGCCGCCGCCGCGACCGGCCGGCGCGCGTCGCGTTCCAGGCCCAGCGCCAGCGCCGTCCGCGCCGAGGCGCCGTCCGCCGCGACCACGAGCGGCGCCCGATAGCGGACCGGTTCCTGCGCGGGCCCGCGGGAGGCGGCCACGCCGGTGACGTACCCGTCCCGGTCGGTCAGCGGGGCCGTCACCTTGACTCCCGTGCGCAGCCGCGCTCCCGCGGCGGCGGCGAGTCCGGCCAGCAGTTCGTCGAAGTCGTGCCGGGTACGGGTGAGCCCGAAGTCCGGGAGCCGGCCCAGCCGCGGCCAGTCCAACTCCACCTGGCGGCCCTCGCACACCCAGCGCATCCCCTTGTTGCGCATCCACCCCGGGCCGTTGATGTCGACCCCCATGCGGACCAACTGGTACACGCTCCGCGGTGTGAGTCCGTCGCCGCACACCTTCTCCCGGGGGAAGCCGCCCTTCTCCAGCAGCAGCACGTCCACCCCGGCCCGCGCCAGGTGCACCGCCGCGGCGGACCCCGCCGGCCCCGCCCCGACCACGATGACCTGAGCCTCTTCATCGGCTGCGGCTGCCGGCTCCGAGGAGCCGCCACCGGCCTTGTCACGTTCGGTGATCACGTCACCACTATGGCCCTCGCCGGGCGGCCCGGCCGTGCCGCAGCGCCGACGGCGCCGGCTGTTCTCGTGCCGGCGCCGCTCGAAGACCGGAGCGCACCGATGCCGACGGACCCAGGTGCGGTGACGGACCGTAACGGACCGTCGGCGACCCGTGTCTGACCCCGGGCCAGCCGACCCCCGCGCCGGACCGTTGTCAGTGGCCCCCGCTACTGTCCCGCACATACCGCAGCTCAGGGGGCAGTTGGGCCCTCTGGTTCCGGCTGCGCGGATCGCGACGGGTCGCACGAGGGGGCACCGAAGATGGGCTGGCTGGCAGTGGGCGACAGGTACGAAATCGCCCTGGTGGAAGGCAAGGTGGCAGCACGCGCTGTCACCGGTCGGGCCGCGGGGCGTCCTTTGAAGGCCCTTCCCAAGGGCTTGCGGGAACACCCGGAGGTGGACCGGCTGCGCCGGCTCTCCGAATGGCTGGACCGGCACGCCGCCGCCTGCGTGGCGCAGGTGGACGGCTGGATGGTCTCCTCCCTGCCCGTTCCCACCGCCCTGCTCGCCCGGGTCTGGCCCGACGAGGCCTGGCAGGGCGCGCTGCGCGACGCCGTCGTCGTGGGCGACGACCCGGACGAGGCCGGCTTCCTGCGCGACGCCACCGCCTCCGGGGAACTGCGCGTGGTCAACCTCGACGGCGAGACGGTCCGACTGTCCGCCGCCACGGTGACCCTGCCGCACCCGGTGCTGCTCCCCGACCTGGAGGACGTACGGGAGTTCGCCGCGGAACTGGGTGTCGTCCAGCGGGTCGAGCAGATCCACCGCGCGACCTGGACCAGGCCGGCGGACCTCGCGGCCGACACGACCGAGGTGCGCGACTTCGCCGGCGGCGGCTACCCCTCGAGGTTCCGCCTCGCGGCCCGGGCCACCGGCCTCGGCTACCGGGTCTCCGGCGGGTACGCCACTTGCACCGTCAGCGACGCGGGACGCAGGCTCGAGGCGGCCGTCTGGATCGGCGAGCCCTACTGGGACGGCGACTCCACCACCGGCGCCCTGACCTGGCAGGACGAGGAGGGCCGCGCCGTCCCGCTGGGCGAGGTCGGCCCGGTCGCCTGGTCTGAGGGGATGCGGATGGCCGCCGCGCTGTACGCCGGCCGCCGGATCGAGGAGGGCGGCGCATGACCACCCCCGCCACCGGCACCACCACCCACATCGTCACCACCACCGACACCACCACCGGGACCATGGACACGAAGACGAACGGCGACAGCGCCGCCACCACCCAGGAGCGCATGCGCGCGTCCGAACTGCTGCTCAAGGCCGGAGCGGTGCTGCCCGTGGGCACCCGGGACGCCGGCCCCGAGGCCGTGGACCTCACGGCCCGGACCTACCGCCACCCCGGGCTCGCCGACGACCGCGTCGTGGTCCGGCTCGCCCCCGCCGAACTCGCGGCCGCGGAGGACCTCTCCGCCGGGTTCCTCGGCCTGGTGCCCGACGGCGAGCCGGCCGTGGTCGGCGTCGGCCGCCGCCAGAGCCTCGGATTCCCCGAATGGGTTCTCGTCCACCACCCCGCGGACGGCCACCACGCCCTGGCCCTCGTACCCGAGCTGGAGCGCGTGGCCCGGCAGGCCGCGACCAAGCCCAAGGCCGCCATGGAGGCCTGCCAGGAGATCGCCGGCCGGCTGGCCGCCGCCGTCCCGCACTTCCTGCCGGTCTTCCTCGAGCAGGCCGGACGCCTCTTCCTGGCGGTGGAGAACCCGACCTACGCCGCGCAGCTGTTCACCCGGGCCCGCAAGAGCGAGGCCACCCACGGCCTGGCGGTGGACCAGGACCGGCTCGACGCTGTCTTCCTGGAGTTCGCGCTCGCCGGCGCCCTGCCGGTCCGCGTGCTCACCGGCTACGCCAACGACCTGGCGGCGCGCCTGCCGGCCACGGAGGCGTACGAGCGCTTCCGCCGCCTGTGCGTGCGGCGCACCGCGGGCGGCATGGCCCCCTCCGCCCAGGCGGCCGTCGCCCTGCGCCGCCTGGCCCGGGCGGCCGGCCTCGACGCCGCGGAGGCCGAACAGGACTACCTCGCCGACCTGCTGCCGCTGCCGGCGACCCTCCGGGCGGCCACCGGCTGGTGGAAGGCGCACCGCAGCGCGCTGGTCGCCCTGGCCCGCCGCACCCCCGCGGTGCGCGGCACCCTGCTGTCCGCCACGCCCGCGTGCGAGGGCGACAACGGCGAACTCTCCGCCCTCTGGCTGGACATCCTCGACGAGTCCGGCGCCACCGCCGGCCTGCTGTCACCCTCCGTTCCGGCCGAAGAAGCCAGCCCGGACGGCACCGCCCGCTGGCTGGAGCGCTTCCACACGGCCCGGCACTCCGGATGGGGCTCCCGCCCGACCCTGCCGCTGCTGCTCGACCTCGTCGAGCGCTGTGCCGACCGGCTGCGCGCCGAACTCGCCGAACCGGGACGCGAGACGGGCCTGCGCATCGGCGTCCAGGACGTCGACCTGCTGGACCTGCTGCTGGCCCTCGACCTGCCGGTCGTCGCGCCGGGCCCGCAGGACGCGCTGGACCTGGACGACTGGGCGCGGGCCGAGCGGCCCCGCGACCTGCTCGGCCTGGCCGCCGACGAGCGGTTCCGGCCCGCGTTCCGGCGCGCCGCGTACGCCCTCAACGGAACCGACCAGAGCAAGACCGTCCTGCGCCGCCTGGCCGCCGCCCCGGGCGGTCGCCCGCTGCTGGCCGAGTGGGTCGCCGACGTGGCGCGCTCCTGTTCCGACACCGGCCTGCCGCTGTTCCCGCAGGCCGTCGAGCGCCTCACGTGGCTGCCCGCGGAGGCCCTGGCCCTCGCCGAGGAGGAGGTCGCCGCCGCGGCCGCCACGGACCTCGGGGCCCTCGCGGGCCGCACCCTGCGCGGTGGTCTCTTCGAGGAACTCACCTGGCCCGCCTGGGAGGAAGCGCTCGCCGAGCTCGCCCCCCGCCCCGACTCCCCGGAGCTCACCGTCCTGACCGCGTGGCCGCACCTGATCGTGGCCAACCGGCACCAGGTACGCGTGATCGACGCGGAGTCCACCGTCCTCGTCCACGACCTGCGCATCCCCGGCAACGACCAGCGCAACGTGGGCTACCACTACGTCGACGGCGCGCTCTTGGTCTGCTGGCGCTCCTGGCAGGGCGGCGCGGACACGCAGGCCTACTGGCACACCGCCCCGGACGACGTGTTCACCCTCGACACCGGCCAGCAGGCGTGGCGCCTGACGCTCGACCAGGTCGGGCTGCCCCTGCCCGACGGCGGCCGCACCACCGGCGCGGGCGTCCTGCACCGCGGGGACACCCGGCTGCCCCAGGAGCGCCCGGTCATCACCGACGGCCGGTCCTACTGGACCTGGGACACCGAGGAGAAGCCGGTGGGCTGGCGGGAGTACGACCCGGACGGCGGCACGAGCGGCCGACGGTCCCTCCCCGGCTTCCTCGCCGACGCCCTCGACGGCCACCCCGAAGGCAGCTTCCTGGCCGAGCGGTCGAGCTGGCTGCGCCCCGTGCCCGCCGTCCCCGACTCCGTGCTCGGCGCCCCCGCGGACGGCCTCCTGGGCTGGCGCGTCGTGCACGTACCCGACCAGGGCTGGCGGGCGGCCGACACCGCCGGCCGCACGGTCCGGGTGCCCGAGGGCGGCGAGATGCCCCTCGCGGCGCTGGTCCTCCCCGGTGACGACCGGCCCCGGGCCCTGGCCGAGACCTGGCAGGAGTTCCGGCTCACCGACCCCGAGGGCGCCGTCACCGCCCGCTCGCGCTGGCACGACGGCTACGGGTCCCGCTCCCGCACCTCCAAGCTCCCGCCCGCGGACCACTGGTTCTGCCTGCGTCCGCGCGACCCCGAAGGCTCCCTCGACCTGCGCGCGGTGGACGCCGGACGGGCCGGCGCGCTGTTCACCGCAGCCGTCGCGGCCTCCGACGCCGCCGGAGAGGAGGCGGCCGACCGCACCGAGGCGCTCGCCGCCGCGGTCCGCGCGGCCCTGCCCGACGTCTGCGACCCCCTCCTGGTCCGGGGCGTGGTCGACGTGCTCGCCTTCGCGCTCGCCCAGCGCACCGCCCTGGAGCGGATCGCCGCACGACTGGCCGCCGGCCCGCACGGCGACACCGACGCGCGGACCCCGGAAGGCCCCGAGGACCGGGTGCTCGACCAGGCCCTGTCCGGCCTGACCGGAAGCGTCCGCCACCGGTGGGGCGGTGGCGAGGCCGATGCGGTCTTCCGCGCCCTGCGCGCGTTCGCCGACGCGGCCGCCGACACCGAGGCCGTGGCCGTACCCGGACGGCTGCACTGCCAGCTGCCCGCCCTCCCGTACTCCGTCCTGGCCTGGACCCCGCTGCTCGAGCACCCCGCCGCCCTCGCCTACCGGGCGGTCGCCGCCGGCACCGCCGACGAACACCGCGGGGCGCTGCTGGCCCTGCTGGCGCGCATCGACGGGCTGGGCCTCGCCGCCGCCACCGGCCGGTGGCGCCGGCAGCGGGTGCACCTGGCCCAGCGCCACCTGCGCCGCCCGGACGGCGGCGAGTACAGCGCGTACCACCGCAGCGTCCTGCCCCTCGGCGGCGGCGGGTTCCTCGCCACCACCGAGCACTGGCAGCAGGTGAGCGACGGGATCGTGCTCGAGGCGCTCCGGTACGACCCCGCCGGCACGTGCGCCGTGCCCGAGCCCTACACGTCCCGCGGCGACGGCCCGCTGGGCGACCCCGGACGCCCCGTCGACTGGCTGACCCGGTTCCTGGACGAGGCCGACGGGCGCGGCCCGGCGCCCTGGCTCCCCGAGGCGGCCGAGGAGTTCGCCCGGCTCACCGGCGTGTCCACCACCCTGGCCCGACTGGTCGTGGCCGGCCTGCCGCACGTCGACGACTACGAGCGCAGCTTCCTGCCCACCGAGCAGCGCACCCTGCTCGGCGTCAAGGTCACCGAGGCCGCCACGGCCAAGGAGGAGCTCAAGCAGCTGACCGCCGAGGTGCGTCGCGAACTGGTCGCCGCCCTGCTCCCCACCGACCCCGCCGGGCTGTGGACGCACGGACCGGACGCCGCCGCGGCCGCCGAGGTGTGGAACCGGCGCGTCGGCCGCCGCACGCCCGTGCCCGAGTGGCTCGTCACCGAGGCGCACCGCGGCATCAGGGCCCCCTGGCCCGCCCTGCGCTCCCTGACCGCCGTCCTCGATCCGGCCGCCTCACCGGCACTGGGCACCGACGTCCCGTGGGAGGTGAAGGGCGACCGTGCGCAGCCGCAGGGCCCCGAGGGCGCCGAGGTCTTCTCCGCCGACGTCCTGACCGGCGCGGTGGCCATGACCGCCTGGCTCGCCCACCGACTCCCGGCCGGGGACCCGGTGCGTGCCCTGCTGCCGCCGGCGCTCACCGCGATCCGGCAGCGGCTGGCCGCCCCGGAGCTCCTGCTGACCCTCTGCGGGTACGCGAACCTGCCCGCGTTCCGCAAGGCCGCGGGCGCGCCCACCCGGACCACCGAGCGCTACGAGCAGTACGGGGCGGTGGTGATGGCCACCCACGACAGCCAGCCCATGCCGGCCCTCGTCCCCGCCCTGCTCGACTCCGCGGGCGGTGACCCGTACGTGCCGCTGCTGCGCGGCGCCGACCAGCAGCCCTTCCCGGTCGAAACGGCGTTGCGGCTCGTCTCCGGCGGCCGCTTCGCCGAGCTGCTCGCCGACCCGGGCACCCCCGCGGCCGGCCCGGCGCCGGACGGGGACGGCACGTGGTGGCCCCAGGACCCGACCCGCTCGGTGCCCGACCTCGTCGCCGAGGCTGCGGCCGGGCACGGCCTGGGTGCGGACGCCGCCGCCCTGTACCTCATGCTGCTGGCGATGCCCGACCCCACCGACCGCAACACCGCCCGGTGGACGGGCTGGAAGCCGGCCCGGATCCGGGCCGCCCGCGCCGAACTGGCCGACACCGACCTCGTGGTGACGGCCCGCCGGACCCGCGCCGGGCGCAGCCTGTTCCTGCCGGGCGGATGGGTGGAGCCCGCCTCGCCGTGCCTGCCGGTGGAGGAGTGGAAGGCGCCCCTCTACGAGCTGCTCGCCGGCCGCACGGCCCCGCTCGGCGTGATCGTGCCCACCGAGCCCGTCGCCGACCTGTACCGCAGGGCGTGGCAGCGCGTCCGCGAGGGCGACGTACCGCGCTTCGCGGAGCTGACCGTGCGCCGGCGCGGGCGCCGCCGCTGAACGGGCGCCGGCCCGCTCCCGACCGGAGCGGGCCGGCGACCGGGCGTCCGCTCCTTCGCACCGACGCCCCCGCCCCCTCCGTCTTCCGACGACCACCCGCCCGATCCACCTGATGAGGACCCGATGACGACCGTCGCCCCACAGCCCCCGCAGCCCGCTGCCGCACCCGCCGCCCGGCAGGTGCTCCCCGCCGAGGAGCGGTACGCCGCCGAACTCGCGTTCCTCGCGGCCCAGGACACCGGCCCCCGCCCGCCGGGCTGGGCCCTGACCCCGCGCGCCGTGGTCACGTTCGTCTGCGGCAGCGGCGGCGAGGAGCTCGCCCTGCCCCGCCGCCGCGCCGGGCTGCCCGCCAAGCTGGCCATCAGCCCGAAGTTCGTCGGCGAGCGCGCCCTCGTGGAACGCTGCGTGGTCACCCTCGCGGGCGAGCGCGGACTGCTGCTCGTCGGGGACCCGGGCACCGCCAAGTCCCTGCTGTCCGAACTGCTGTCGGCCGCCGTCTGCGGCACCAGCGCCCTCACCGTCCAGGGCACCGCGGGCACCACGGAGGACGCGTTCCGGTACGGCTGGAACTACGCCCTGCTGCTCGCGCAGGGACCGACCCCGCAGGCCCTGGTCGACTCCCCGGTGCTCACCGCCATGCGCACCGGCCGCGTGGCCCGGATCGAGGAGATCACCCGCTGCCTGCCGGAAGTGCAGGACGCCCTCGTCTCCCTGCTGTCGGAGCGGCGCGTCATGGTGCCCGAACTGACCGCCACCGAGGACGCGGTGGTCAGCGCCGCGCCCGGCTTCACCGTCATCGCCACCGCCAACCTGCGCGACCGCGGCGTGTCCGAGATGTCCGCGGCCCTCAAGCGGCGCTTCAACTTCGAGACGGTGCAGCCCATCCCCGACGCGGACGCCGAGGCCGCCCTGGTCCGCCGCCAGGCGGTCGCCGCGGTGGAGCGCGCCGGGGCCGCCTTCGCGGTCGACGACGCGGTGCTGGACGCGCTGGTGACCGTCTTCCGCGACCTGCGGGGCGGCCGCTCCGCCGAGGGCTGGGACGTGGAACGGCCCGGCACGGTGATGTCCACCGCCGAGGCGGTGCAGGTGGCGACCTCGCTCGGGGTGGCCGCCGCGTACCTCCCCGGCGGTGACGTCCTGGACCTGCTGCCGGGCCACCTGCTCGGCGTGGTCCGCAAGGACGACCCCGCCGACCACGACCGGATGCTCGGCTACTGGGACGGTCCGGTGCGCCGCCGGGCCGAGGAGGGCTCCGCCATGTGGCGCCGCCTGTGGGACCTGCGCGGGAGCCTGCGGTGACGGACCTGACCCAGCAGACCTCCGAGCCCCGCGACGGCGGGGGAGCGGGCCCCGGCGACGGGCCCGGCGCCGCCGTCGACGCCCTCGGTGCCTGCCGCGCGCCCTACCTGATCGGCGTACGCCACCACAGCCCGGCCCTCGCCGCGGTCACCCCCGCGTTGCTGGACGCGGCCGGCGCGCAGGTCGTGTGCGTGGAACTGCCCGTCGACTTCCAGGACTGGCTGGAGCACCTGGCCGATCCGGAGACCAGGGCGCCGGTCGCCCTGGCCGGCATCGGCCCGGCCGGCCTGCCGGCGTTCTATCCCTTCGCGGACTTCTCGCCCGAACTGGCCGCGATCCGCTGGGCTCGCGAGCACGGGGTGGAGGTGCTCTGCTGCGACCTGCCGCTGGCCGACACGGGCTGGACCGGGCCCGAAGCGGACGTGGTGGCTCCGGGAGCGGGGGAGGCCGCGGAGGTCGAACGGGCCGCGCAGGGCGCGGCGGCCGGAGCGGGTGGGCGCGCGGCGGACGCCGCGACCCCGGCCGCCGGGCGTTCCTTCGCGGAAGCCCTCGCCGCGGCCGGTACGGGACGCGACGGCGAGGACCTGTGGGACCGCGCCGTGGAGGTGCTGGCCCCGGGCTGCACGCCCGAAGCGGTCCGCCGCGCCGCCCTCGGCGTGGGCTGGGCCCTGCGCCGCGACGCCGAGGCCGACGGCACCGTCCCCGCGCGGGACCTGGCCCGTGAGGCTCACATGCGGCGGGTGATCCGCGCCGCCTCGGCGGGCGGCCGCACCGTCGCGGCGGTCGTCGGCGCCTTCCACGCGCCTGCCCTGACGGCCACGGACGGCCAACGCCCGGATGTGGAAGGGCTGTTGGGGGCCACTGCTCCGTCCGACGCCGGTGACGCTGCGGTGGGTGGGGCCGGGCCCGATGGCGAAGGCGCTGCAGTGGGCGGGTCTGGGTCGGGCGCCGAAGACGGTGCGGTGGGCGGGTCCGGATCCGTACCGAGGAGCAGGACCGGCGCCGACACCCGGCCCGGCTCCGTCCGGCTTCCGGGCGGCGGCGCCGCGACCGCCCCGGCCGACCCGGCACCCGTGACGTCCCTCGTTCCCTACTCCTTCGACCTGCTCGACTCCCGCTCCGGCTACCCCGCGGGCATCCGCGACCCCCTGTGGCAGCAGGCCGTCCTGCGGGCGGCCGGCGACCCGGAGCGGATACACGGGGCCGCCGCGCGCGTCGTCACGGCAGTGTGCCGCGAACTGCGCGACGCCGGGCACACCGCCGGCACCGGGGAAGCCGCCGAGACCCTGCGGCTGGCCGGGGACCTGGCCCGGCTGCGCGGCCTGCCCGCGCCCGGGCGCGCCGAACTGGTCGAGGCCGTCACCACCGTCCTCGGACAGGGCGAGCCGCTCGGCCGCGGCCGGGCGCTGGCCCGCGCCCTGGAAGCCGTCCTCGTGGGCACCGACCGGGGACGGCTCTCGCCCCGCACCCCGCGCTCGGGCCTCGGGCCGTCCGTGGAACGGGAACTGGCCGCCCTGCGCCTGCCCCGTCCCGAGGACCCCGCCCCGCGCGAGATCCGCCTCGAGCCGCTGCGCTCGCCCACCGACGCCCGGCGCGAGGTCCTGCTGCAACGCCTGCTCGTCTGCGGCGCCTCGTACGGAGAGCCGCTCAGGGTGGCGGCCACCGGCGACGGCACCGCCCTCGGGACCAAGTGGCGGCTGTCCTGGACCCCCGCCGTGACCGCCCGCCTCGACCTCGCCGGCGTACGCGGCGTCACCGCGGCCCAGGCGGCCGCCGGCACCCTGCGCGCCACCGCACGGCAGGAGGCCGCCGAGGGCGGCCCGACCTGCGCGCAGATCCTGACCGGCCTGGGGGACGCCGCCCGCTGCGACCTGCCCGACCTGGTCGCCGTACGGCTCGCGGAGGCCGCCGAGGTGCTGCCGGGCTGCGCGAGCCTGCCCGAACTCCTCCAGGCGCTCGACCTGCTGGACGCCCTCCACCGGGGCCACCTCCCCGGTACCGGCCCCGAGGCCCGTGCCGAGGCGGCCGCGCTCGCCGCGGTGCTCCTCGAAGCGGCGGTGCGCACGCTGCCCGGCCTGGCCGGCAGCGACGAACCGGCGGACGCCGCCGCGCTGGTGGCCCTGGCCGACCGGGCCGCCGCCCACCACCTCGGGCTGCGCCTCGACCAGGCGCTGGCGGCGCTCGCGGACACCGGCTCGCCCTTGATGCAGGGCGCCGCCCTGGCCGTACGGGTGCTGCTGCACCTGGAGCCGACGGCCGACCTCGGCTCCCGGGCCGCCGGCTGGATCGACACCGCGACCGACGCCGAGGGCCGCCGCCGGCTCACCCGCCGTCTGAGCGGCCTCCTCGCCGCCGCCGGACCGCTGCTCCAGACGTCCGCGGACGCCCTGGACCCCGTGCTCGACCGGGTCGAGGCCCTGGCCGACCGGGAGTTCCTGGACCGGCTGCCCGCACTGCGCGGCGGGTTCGACGTTCTGGCGCCCGCCGCGCGCGGCCGCCTGCTGGACGCGGTGGCCGGCCGGCTCGGCGACCGGCTGGACCTCTCCCTCGAGGCGCCGCCCGCACTGCTCGCCCTGTGGGCGGCCGCGGATGCCGCGGGCGCGGCCGCGCTGAAGGAGTTGGCCCTGCCCGACGCAACGGGACCGCGCGTGGAGGGCGTCACCGGGGCGCCTGGGGCGGGTGTACCGGTCGACGGGCCCACCGCTCCGACCCACCGCCACGTGGTCTCGGCCGACGGCTCCGCTGGTCCGTGCACCGTCTCGGCCGACGGCTCCGCTGGCCCGTCCACCGCCCCGGCCGACGGCCCCGCCGGTCCGTCCGACGGGCCGCGGATCGGTGCGGCCGACCGGTGGCGGCTGCTGCTCGGTCGCGAGCACGACCGGCTGCCCGCCGCGTCCCGGCGCCACGCCCGCGCCCTGGACGAGCTGTACGGGGCCGGGCGCGGCGAAGGCGCCGCCGACCTCGACCCGCACGGTGCACCGGGCGCGGGCGGGGGACAGGAGGCCGCCTTCCCCACGGCCCGGGAGTGGGCCGCGGAACTCGAGGCGCTCTTCGGGTCCGACGTCCGGGAGGAGGTGCTCGCCGCGGCCGTCGACACGGGGCGCACCGACGTGCTGGCCGAGCTCGACCCGGCGTCCGTGCGCCCGTCGGTGGACCTGCTCGCCTCGGTGCTGTCGCTGGCCGGCGGCCTGCCCGAGCACCGGCTGGCCCGGCTGCGGCCGCTGGTCAGGCGACTGGTCGAGGAGCTGACGAAGCAGCTGGCCACGCGGACGCGGCCGGCGCTGTCGGGACTCACCACCCCGCGTCCGACCCCGAGGCCGGGCGGGCGCCTCGACCTCGCCCGTACCTTGAGGGCCAACCTGGCCCACACGCGCAGGCTGCCGGACGGCAGCGTGCGCGTCGTGCCGGAACGGCCGGTGTTCGGCACCCGGGTGAGCCGGGAGGCCGACTGGAGGCTGGTCCTGGTCGTCGACGTGTCGGGCTCCATGGAGGCGTCGGTGGTCTGGTCCGCGCTGACGGCCGCGGTCCTGGCCGGCGTACCGACGCTGTCGACCCACTTCCTCGCCTTCTCCACCAGCGTGGTGGACCTGACCGACCGCGTGGACGACCCGCTGTCGCTGCTGCTGGAGGTACGCGTCGGCGGCGGTACGCGCATCGCGGCCGGTCTCGCGCACGCCCGCTCGCTGATCACCGTGCCCAGCCGGACGCTCGTCGTGGTGGTCAGCGACTTCGAAGAGGGCTACCCGGTGAGCGGGCTGCTCGGCGAGGTCCGGGCGCTCGCGTCCTCCGGGGCCCACCTGCTGGGCTGCGCCGCCCTCGACGACCGGGGTACGCCCCGCTATTCGGTCCCGGTCGCCCGGCAGCTCGTCGCCGCCGGGATGCCGGTGGCCGCCCTCAGCCCGCTCGCCCTCGCCCGCTGGGTGGGCGACCGACTTCGTGGAGAAGCCCGTTGACCCCCGACCCGAGCGTGCCCGTCGCCACCCTCCCGCCGGTCGCACCGGCCGTCCTCGCCGAGGCGGTCGAGTCCCTGACCGCCCGGCTGCGGAAGAAGCTGGACGCGGCGATCGCCGACTGCGGCGCCGACGCGGTGGCCGCCGCGGACGGTTCGGTCTCGGTCCGCTTCGGCGAGGACGCCGTGGTGACCGTCCGCCCCGGCCCTTCGGGCGTGGTCACCGCTGCCGAGGAGGCCGTGTGCGGCTGCCTGCTGGCACCGCGCTGCCTGCACCGGACCGCGGTCCTGGGCGCGGCTCCGATCGCCGACTCGGATGCCGGATCTGGTGTTGGTTCGGCCGCTGGTTCGGATGTCGGTTCGGATGTCGGTTCGGCCGCCGGTTCGGCCGCCGGTTCCGGCGCCGACCGGGAGGCCGGAGCGGGCGCCGCGCGTTCGGGTGCTGGATCCGGCGTGGGTCCGGATGCCGGATCTGGCGTTGGTTCGTCTGCTGGCTCGGGCGCCGGGTCCGGTGCCGACGTCCGGCCCGAGCCGCTGGGCCCGGCTCAGACGGCCGCGGCCGGTGCCCTGTGGCAGGTGGCCGCGACGGCCCTGGCCGCCGGCGTGCCGGCCGCGGGCGCCGTCGTCCAGGCCGAGCTCCTGCGGGCCGCGCACACGGCCCGGGTGGCCGGCCTGCCCCGGGCCGAGGCGGCCACCCTGCGGCTGGTCCGCGGACTGCGGGCGGCCCGCGACCGCAGCTCCGCCCTGCGGCTGTCCGACCTCGCCGGCGCCTTCCTGGACGTGCTGCGCATCAGCTCCGCCCTGGCATCGGGCACCGCCGACCCGGACCTCGCGGGCCGCGGCCGCCGTGCGTACCTGCCCGGCGGCAGCCTGCGCGTGCTCGGCCTGTGCCGTGAGCCGGTGCTGTCCGCCACGGGGTACGGCGGTGTCGTCACCCACCTGCTCACCCCCGAGGGCGCCCACCTGTCCCTCGCGGACGTCAAACCGGGCGGCCTCGCCCGGACCCGGGGCGCCGGTTCCGCGCCCGTCGCGCTCGGCGGCGCGGTGCTCGACCACGCCGGACTGGCCCGCGGGGGCCTGCTCGTCGTGGGCGCCACGGTCTCCTCCGACGGCCGGCTGGGCGCCGGGCGCGGCGTGAAGGCCACCCCGCTGCGCGGCGTCCCCTGGTCGGAGGGCCCGGCCGCGGCCCTGTTCGCCCGCCCGGCCGCCGAGGCCGTCGCGGACCGGCTGGCGGCCGCCGCGCTCGGGGCCGGTGACGGAGCCGGGCTGCTCGGGTGCGACGTGGAGGTGGTGGGCGCCGCGGGCGAGAGCCTGCTGGTGCGCGAACTGGCGCCGGAAGGAGCGGTACGGGACGGGGCCCCGGTGCTGCGGCTGCTGCCCGCCCACCCGCACCCGGAGCTGGGCCACCTGGCCAACCTGCGGCGCCTGGCCGGCCACCCGGGCCTGCGCCTCCGGGTGCTGGGCCGTCCCGACCTGGACCGGGCGGCGACCCTGCGCCCCCTCGCGGTCGGGCCCGTCCCCGGTGACCCGTACACGCTGCGGCTGCCCGAAGACCGGCTCGGACGTGTCGACCTGGGGTACGACCGCCTCCAGGGCGACCACTTCCCGGCCGCCGCGCCGGGGTCGGCGGCGCCCGTGGTGGTCGGACCCGGTCCGGACCCGTTGGCGGACTCGCCGTTGTGGCGGGTACGGCGGCTGCTGGAGACAGGGGTCGCGGGCGGGCGCCGGGCAGTGGCCGAGGCGGCCCGGGGCGGTGAACCGGTCAGTCGCCCCGACGTGCTGCGGCGTGCCGGCTTCGGCACGGCGGCCGACCTGGCGCAGGCCCTGGCCGCCCAGGCCGACCGGCGTACCCGCGACGTCTTCGGCCGCCTCACCGATTCCTCGGCCGACCCCTACGCCCGGGCCTGGCTGGCCGCCGCCGTCCACCTGTCGGCGGCCGAACGGCACCTCGTCGCTGCGTCGTGGGCTTGACGGGCGGTGTTCGGTGGCGGTCTACGGGCGGAGCCTCTTGTGGGGGTGGGGGTGGGGGTGGGGGTGTGGGTGGCGGTGCAGTGAGCCTGCTGCGGGGTCCCGTGGTGTGTGGGTCCCCTCGGCGCTTGACAGGGGTGGCCTGCAGGCCCTGCGGCAGGCCCACCCCGGAGGCAAGGGGCTTCGCCCTGGCCTTCGGCCACCTCCGGCCCGGGCCTGCCTCCGGACCAGCC